>NZ_JACBZA010000001.1:6546831-6858585 GCF_013408535.1 Actinopolymorpha cephalotaxi | reverse complement strand
CCACGTCGACCCCCGCCGAGCTCCTCGCCGCCCACGACGCCCAGGTGAGGGCCACCGTCGCCGCCCGGATGCCGCTCACGTGGACCCCGCACCCGGACGGCCGGGTGCTGCGGGTGACCACGCCGCATCGCGCCTTCGTGTTCTCCGACGGGCTCGCCGGCGTCTCGGACGACGAGGTGGAGGGCTACGTCCGGCGCGCGCGGGACTTCTTCGCCGAGCGGAACGAAGCGGTGGAGTGGAAGTACTACAGCAACGACCACCCGCGGCTGCGCGGCTTCCTGGAGGCGGCCGGGTTCGTGCCCGAGGACGAGGAGTCGGTGGTCGTCGGCCGGGTGACCGACGTCCTGGACGCCGGCCGGGTGCCGGAGGGCGTCACGATCCGCGCCGTCGCCGGCCGGGCCGATCTGGACCGGATCGCCGCGATGGAGTCCGAGGTGTGGTCGCAGGACTGGTCCTGGCTGGCCGACGACCTGGCCGACCGCGTCGCCGGCAGCCCGGACGACATCGCCGTCCTGGTCGCCGAGGCCGACGACGCCGCTCGCCCTGATCACACTGCTCACCCGGCTCGGACAGTGGTGGCCGCGGCCTGGCTGGTGGTGATGCCGGGCACCAGGTTCGGCGGGCTGTGGGGCGGCTCGACGCTGGCGGAGTGGCGCGGCCGGGGCATCTACCGCGCGCTGGTCGCCGAGCGCGCGCGGATCGCGCGGGCCAAGGGACTCGAGTTCCTCCAGGTGGACGCGTCCGAGGACAGCCGGCCGATCCTCGAACGGCTGGGCACGTTCAAGGTCGCCACCACCATTCCGTACGTCTGGACTCCGCGGGCGTCATGACCGTGCATGAGCCGACCCAGCCGCACCGGCTGTCCCGCACGGAGGCTCGCCGCATCGCCGTCCGCGCGCAGCTCCTCCTGAAGCAGCGGCCGACTGATCTGCTCGACCTGGTGCGGCACCTGACCATGTTGCAGCTGGACCCGACGGCGGCGATCGCCCCGAACGCCGACCTGGTGGCGTGGAGCCGGCTCGGTTCGTCGTACGACCCGGGCGACCTGGTCGCCGCCCTGGAGAAACGGCAGCTGATCGAGCTCGCGGCGATGCTCCGGCCGGCCGGGGACCTCGCGCTCTACCGCGCCGACATGGCGGCGTGGCCCGGGTCCGGTGAACTCCGCGACTGGCAGGTGTCGCGTCGGGAATGGGTGCGGGCCAACGACGCCTGCCGGCGGGACATCATCGACCGGCTCGGCGCCTCCGGACCGCTGACGTCGCGGGAGCTGCCGGACACCTGCGCGGTGCCGTGGAGTTCGACCGGGTGGACCAACAACAAGAACGTGATCAAGCTGCTCGACATCATGGTGGCGCGCGGAGAGGTCGCGATCGCCGGGCGCAGGGGCCGGGAGCGGCTGTGGGACCTAGCGTCGCGGGTCTACCCCGGCGACCCGGTGGTCCCGTCGGCGGAGGCCGCACGCATCCGGGACGAACGCCGGCTGCGTTCGCTGGGTGTCGCCCGCGCCAGGACGGCGGAGAGCCCGACCGAGGCGTGGGACGTCGGCGAGGCCGGTGAACCCGCGGTGGTCGAGGGTGTCAACGGCACCTGGCGGGTGGACCCGGTCTACCTCGATGAGCCCCTGTCCAGCCGGGCGTTTCCCGGCCGGGCCGCGCTGTTGTCGCCGTTCGACCGGCTGGTCCACGACCGCCGGCGTACCCTCGAACTCTTCGACTTCGACTACCAGCTGGAGATGTACAAGCCGGCCGCCAAGCGGCGCTGGGGTTACTACGCGCTCCCGATCCTGTACGGCGACCGGCTGGTAGGCAAGCTGGACGCCACCGCGGACCGCAAGACCGGCTTGCTCCGGGTGCACGCCATCCACCAGGACGTGCCGTTCACGAAAACGATCACCGCCGCCGTACGCCGCGAGATCGAGGACCTGGCCCGCTGGCTGCGGATGGATTCCGTACTGCCCCTGTCTGGGTAAACCGTTATTCGTGGTGTTGCTGACCGCGCCCGCGACGTACGCCGACCTGGTGGCGGCCCGGACGCAGATGGCGCTGTCCCTGGGCTGGCACATCGTTCTCGCCTGCCTGGGCGTCGGCATGCCGGCGATCACGTTGATCGCGCAGTGGCGCGGACACCGCACCGGGGATCCGGCCTACCGGATGCTGGCGCGGCGCTGGGCGCGGGCGATGGGCGTGCTCTTCGCGGTCGGCGCGGTGTCCGGCACCATTCTGTCGTTCGAAATGGGCCTGCTGTGGCCGGGCTTGATGGGCGTCTACGGACAGGTCATCGGCCTCCCGTTCGCCATGGAGGGCATCGCGTTCTTCATCGAGGCGATCTTCCTCGGCATCTACTTGTACGCATGGGATCGGCTGCCACCCGTCAAGCACATGTTGACAGGGATACCGGTCCTCGTCGCCGGGGTCGCCAGCGCGTTCTTCGTGGTGACGGCCAACGCCTGGATGCAGCAGCCGACCGGCTTCGACGTCGCACACGGAAAGGTGGTGGCGGTCGATCCGTGGGCGGCGATGTTCAACCCGTCGACACCTCCGCAGACGACGCACATGATCCTCGCGGCGTTCATGGTCGCCGGCTTCGGCATCGCCGGAGTCTACGCGGTCGGGATGCTTCGTGGCCGCACCGATCGCTACCACCGACTGGGTTTCCTGGTGCCGTTCACGGTGGCGGCCGTGGTCACGCCGGCGCAACTCGTCGTCGGCGACTGGGCGGCCCGCTTCGTCGCCGACCACCAGCCGATCAAGCTGGCCGCGATGGAGGGCCTGTTCCGGACCGGACGCGGCGTACCGCTGAGCGTGGGCGGCATCGCTGTCAACGGCGAGTTGCGGGGTGCCATCGAGATTCCGTACGGCCTGTCCCTGCTCGCGCACGGCAAACCGAACGCGGAGGTCATCGGCCTCGACCACGTTCCGCCGAGCGACTGGCCGCCGGTCAACATCGTGCACCCGGCGTTCGACCTGATGGTCGGCATGGGGCTGGCGTTGCTGCTGCTGTCGGTGTGGCTCGGGTGGACGTGGTGGCGGCGGCGGGACCTGCCGCGTTCGCGGTGGTTCCTGCGCGCGGCCTCGCTGGGTGGTGTCGCCGCCGTGGTGGCGCTGGAGACCGGCTGGACGGTCACCGAGGTCGGCCGGCAGCCGTGGGTCGTCTACGGCATTCTGCGTACGGCCGACGCGGTCAACCCCGCGCCCGGGCTGGTGTGGGGATGCGTGCTGGTCTTCGTGGTCTACGTGGTGCTCACCATCGCGACGGTGTACGTTCTGCGCCGGCTGTCCCGGGACTCGCCCGCGCCCGCGGCGCCGCAGGAACACGACGTCGCCGGCTACCCGGTCGCCTGAGGTCTGCCGATGCCACTCGTCGACGTCATCCTCGCGTTCGTCTGGGTCGGACTCACGGCGTACGTGCTGTTCGCCGGAGCGGACTTCGGCGCCGGCGGATGGGACCTGCTCGCCGGTGGGGCCGAACGCGGCCGGGAGCAACGCGGCCTGATCGAGCACTCCATCGGGCCGGTGTGGGAAGCCAACCACGTATGGCTGATCTTCGTCCTGGTGATGCTGTGGACCGGTGTCCCGTCCGTCTTCGCGGCGGTGTTCTCCACCCTCTACATCCCGCTCACCCTTGCGGCGTTGGGGATCATCGCCCGTGGGTCGGCGTTCGCGTTCCGCAAGGTGAGTACGCGGTTGTGGCAGCGGCGGCTGTTCGGCGCGACGTTCGCGTTCTCCTCGGTGGTGACGCCGTTCTTCCTCGGCACCGTCGCCGGAGCGATCGCGTCCGGGCGGGTGCCGGCGGGCATCGCGCGCGGCAACCTGGTCACCAGCTGGCTCAACCCGACCTCCGTCGTGACCGGAGCGCTCGCCGTGGGCGTCGGCGCCTATCTCGCGGCGGTCTACCTCACCCGCGACGCCGAACGCGCCGGGTTGCCTGAGCTGGCCGAGTCGTTTCGCCGTCGCGGGCTGGTGACGGGAGTCGTCGTCGGGTTGGTCGCGGCGGTGGGGCTGGTGGTGCTGCATGCCGACGCGCCACGTCTGTTCACCGAACTCACCTCCGGGCGGGCGCTGCCGTTCCTCATCCTGTCGGTCGCGGCGGGACTGGCCTCACTCGTGTTGCTGTGGTTGCGGGTGTTCCTGGCCGTACGAATCACCGCCGCGGCCGCGGTCGTGGGTCTGTTGTGGGGTTGGGGTGTCGGTCAGTATCCGCGGCTGCTGCCGGGCGTGACGGCACGGCAGGCCGCGGCGACCGACGCCGTACTCGCCGCCACGATCGGCGCGGTCGCCGTCGGCGCGCTCCTGCTCGTCCCTTCGCTGTGGTGGCTCTACGCCACCTTCCAGCGCGGCCAGCAGGAGACGGCAACCGAGACGACTCAGGAGTCGGCGTAGGCGCTGGACTGTTCGCCTACCCGGTGCGGGGGGCACAGTTCCTTCGTGAGCCCGACGAGTTCCTGGTCCGCGTCGACCGTCGCGCCATCGGCCGGGGCGTACCCGAGCCGCCGGTAGAAGGCCAGCACCGCCTCGTTGCGTGGACGTACGAATAGACAGGCGCGGACCGCGGCCGTCTGCTGCTCGGCGGCGCGCATCAGCGCCGTGCCGATCCCCCGTTGCTGATGAGCAGGCGCGACCACGAGCCGGGTGACGTACAGCGTGCCGGCTGTCTCCCGCGTGCGGACCACCCCGGCCAGCTCGGTTCCAGCGATGGCGACGATGCCCGCGCTCGCCCGGATCTCCCGCGCCAACTCCGCCACCGTCTGCGTGAGTGCGGGCAGCGACGGATCGCCGAAGCGCCGCGCCTCCTCAGCGAACGCGACTCGCTGCAGCTCCGCGAGCTCGTCGGCGTCGGACACGAGAAGGGGGCGCAACAGCACAGGAACCTTCCGAAGGTAGTGAGGCGGCTACCCTCGTCGCAGCAGCGCGGGGTTGGCAAGAGGAGGAGGCGCCGGTGGAGCGCAACGTGGCGAGCGAGGAGGACGTGTTCGCGCTGATGGACGCGCTGTTCGAGGCGGACGCGGACCGGTGGACCGCCCGCGGCGCCGGCTGGTGGGACGGCTTCTACGACGACCGCGAGCGCGGCGTCCCGTTCTTCCGCGACGCACCGGACGAGTCGCTGGTCGCCTGGCACTCGGCCGGTCTCCTGCCCCACGAAGGCCGCGCCCTCGACCTCGGCTGCGGACCGGGACGCAACGCCGTCTGGCTCGCCCGCCAGGGTTTCCACGTCGACGCCGTCGACCTCTCCCCGACCGCACTCCGATGGGGCAAGGAGCGGGCGGCGGCAGCGAACGTGGACGTCACCTTCGTCCAGGCCAGCATCTTCGAACTCGGCGACGCGTTCACCGGCTACGACCTGGTGTACGACTCGGGCTGCTTCCACCACCTGCCGCCGCACCGGCGGATCAGCTACCGCCGGCTACTCGAACGCTCCCTCGGCCCCGCCGCCGCGTTCGGCCTGGTGAGCTTCGCCTGGGGCGCGATGGGCTCGGAGGAGCCGGATGCGAACTTCTACCGCGAGGGACGTCTCGCGGGAGGTCTTGCGTACCGCGAGGAGGATCTGCGCCGGATCTTCGGCTGGCTGCGGCCGGTCGAGGTACGCCGGATGCGGGCGCAGGACAGCGACTCACCGACGTTCGGCGAGAGCTTCCTGTGGGCGGGCCTGTTCACGCGGTGACGAGTCCGGTCCAGGTTTCCCGCGAGCCGCGGTGGAGGCACAATTGGGCCGGGGGTGTCCACGCTTCGACGAGCCAGATCGGCGGTTGACTTCCGGATGAGCGACGACCTGGTCGACCGGCTCCTCGACTGGGGGCGCCTGGCGCTGTCCCGGCGAGGGTTCATCGGCCTCGGCGCCGGCGCCACCGCCGCCCTGCTCGACTCGCGAGAGTTCGGCTCCGTCGGCGACGGCCGTAAGGACGAGCACAAAGCCCTGCAGGCCGCGCTCGACCGCGCCGTCGCGGGCCCGCGTCCGCGCCCGCTGCTCATCCCTTCAGGCACCTACCAGCTCAGCAAGCCCCTGCAGGCGAGCGGCCCACTGGAGATCCGCGGCGACGGTCCGGAACGCACCGTGCTCCTCGCCCCGCCCGACTCGCCCGCCATCTCGGTCGGCACGCTGGCCCACGGCCAGCCGAGCGGGCTGGTCCTGCGCGACTTCACCATCCGCTCCTCCTCGACCTCCCTTGCGCCGATGCTCGACATCCGTCAGTACGGCCGGAAGTGGATCGTCGACCGGGTGAACTTCGACGGAGCGTTCGGCGACCGTACGGGCGTCCGGGTCTGGTCGAGCTGGGTCGGGTCGATCAGGGACTGCAGCTTCTACCGGTTCGGCACCGAGGGGGTACGGGCCAGACGCGCCGCCATCGTCATCAAGCCGCAGTCGCTTCCGACCGGCAACGGCCCGATCAACAACGTCGCCATCGCCGACTGCGCGTTCGAACGCGTGCAGGCGGGCATCGACCTACACGACCCCGAGGAGACCGGCAAGAGCACCGTCATCCACGCCGTCGAGATCCGCAACCCGCGCTTCAAGAACTCCAGCGTCAAAGGACCGGTGGCCAACTCCATCGGCATCCGGGCCAACTCCACGTCCACCTTCAACGTCGTGGTCACCGCGCCGTTCTTCGAGGACTTCGCCGTCGGTGTCTCCGTCCGCGGCTGGGGCTGGGCGATCACCTCGCCGTTCGCCCAGTCCGCCGACACCGTGGTCGAGCTGGTGACCGGCGGCGGCCACAGCATCACCGGTCTCGTCCTCGACGGCGCCGCGGCCAACGCCATCGGGACCGGCGTCCGCTGCCGCTCCGGCGTCAGCGGGCGGTGCGAGCTGCACCTGTGGAAGAGCGTGCACGGACGGAAGTACCTCGGTCACCCGTGGGTCGACGACACCAAGGGCAAGCTGGTCGTCATCCCGGCGTAATTCGATTGCACGCCGTCAGCGATCGGCCGACGATCGTCCGGTGCGTACTCAATGGTTCATCGACGAACTCGCCCACGCCGGGCAGGAACACCTCGACGCCGACTTCGTCGCCGGTTTCGACCGCAAGCAGGGCCACCCCGACCCCTCGGAGGACCTGGCCGCGCTGGCGTCCCACGGTGTGGGCGGTGACGCGACCGTGGTGGATCTCGGTGCCGGCACCGGCCAGTTCGCGCTGGCCGCCGCCGGGCGCTTCGGCCGGGTGGTCGCCGTGGACATCTCACCGGCGATGGTGGCCAGCATGCGCGAACGCGCCGAGCAGCGGGGCCTGTCGAACCTGGAGTGCGTACGCGCGGGATTTCTGTCGTACGACCACACCGGCGAACCCGCCGACGCCGTCTACACCCGGCATGCGCTCCACCAGCTCCCGGACTTCTGGAAGACGCAGGCGCTGCTCCGGATCGCTGCCATGCTGCGCCCGGGCGGCGTGCTGCGGGTACGCGACCTGATCTACGACTTCGGCCCGGACCAGGCGGGTGAGATCTTCGACTCGTGGCTGGCCAACGCCGCCGACGACCCCGCGGCCGGCTACACCAGCGACGACTACGTCGAGCACATCCAGACCGAACACAGCACCTACCGCTGGCTGTTCGAGCCGATGCTGGAGGCGTGCGGCTTCGAGATCGTCGAGGTAGCGTACGCCGGTGCGGCCTACGGCGCCTACACGTGTGTCAAGCGGTGACTGACACCGCGACCGTGCAGGTGCTGGGGATCGATGTCAACCGCGCCTTGCTCCGGCGCTGGGCCGGTTGGCTGGCGCCGTCCTGTCAGCCGTTCTTTCTGACCGCGGCCGAGGCGGGCCGGCTCGGACTCACTCCGGACCCCGTCCGCGAGCGGTCGCCGGAGCTCCGCGACACCTACGAGGAGTGGAACGTCGCCGACGAGCTGGCCGTGGTGTGGCTGGACGAGCGCGACTTCCACGCTCTCCCTCGCGACACGCGCGCGGAGCTCGTCCGAGCACAGGTGCGGCACGGGCGAGGCGCCGTGGCCACTGTCGACGTCTGGACGGACCTGCTCGACGCGCGGGTGGTGCGCGAGCAGGGTGACGGGTCGCGTTTCGTCTGGTGGCCGAGCCTGGTGGAGCCCCACCTTGACGACCTACTTCCGCGGTGGGTCAGCGAGAACCAGCTTCCCTGCAAGCGCCGTTCGGTGCCGGAGGAGGTCTGGCGCGCGGCCGCGGTGATTCTCCCCGGCGCCCGCGCACTCAGCGGGACTTTCGCCCGCGGCAGCAGGGGAAGCACCCTCGACTCCGGCGCGACGAACTGCTTCGCCACCGTCATCGCGGCGACCGGCGTTCGCGACGCCGCCGACAAGCCCTTCGAAGCCTGGCTGTGCGCCCGTTGCACGGCGGGAGAGACCGAAGACGTGCCGGGCACCGTGCTGGTCTGGCGAAACACCGAGGGGACCGCCACGCACGCGGCCGTCATCCTCGGCGGCGGCTGGGTGCTGCACAAGCCGGGGCAGGAGTGGTACACCCCTCGCCAGGTGCTCACCGCGACCGACCTCGACGACCTCGCTCCCCCGGGCCTCACCCTGCACCGGCACTCCCTGCTGTAGCCCGCACACCGATGCGGCACACGTGCAACAGTTCGGCGTACTCCGGCGTCTCGGGCGTAGAGAACTGGAGGAGGCACGGTGGATGAGGAGATCGGGAGCTACGAGCTGTTCGTGGCGAACCGCGCCCAGGCGTTGCTCCGCTACGGATACGTGCTCACGGGGAACCCGCACGACGCCGCCGACCTGATGCAGGAGGCGCTCCTACGGCTGCGTACGGCATGGCCACGGGTCCACAACAAACGTGAGCCCGAGTTGTTCGTACGCACGACGATGGCCCGCCTGCACGTCAGCATCTGGCGGCGAATGCGGCGCGAGAAGCTCGTCGCCGCCACGCCCGAACAGGCGTACGTCGACAACTCCCACGAGAAGGCCGAGCTTCGCGACGCCATGTGGGAGGCGCTGAGCGCGCTGCCGCGACGCCAGCGTGCGGTGGTCGTACTGCGTTACTACGAATGCCTCACCGACGAGGAGATCGCGGACGTCCTCAACATCTCCCGCGGAACGGTCCGCAGTCAGGCGGCCCGGGCTCTGGACAAACTGCGGACCCGGGTCACTGGGCCCGCCGATCTGGTCGATGCCGGTACGAAGGAAGGAAAGCTGCGATGACACGGCAGGTGGAGAACCAACTCGTTCGCAGTCTCGAGGCCGCGGCCAGTCGTGCGCCCGCACCGGAGCCGGGCCTGCTCAACCACCTGGAACGCAAGGGGCGGCGCAGGCAGCAGCGTGCACAGGTCGCCCTCGCGGGCGGGGCCGCCCTCGCCGTGATCGCCGGTTCGGCGGTCGCGTTCAACAGCCGCGAGGAGACCGGAAACACCAACCTCGCGCCGGCCGCGCCGCAGGCGGCGGCGACCAAGGACCCGGCCCCCGGCCAGGACCCGGTGTCGAAGGCGCTGGGCGCCAAGCCCATCGACAAGGTGTGGCCCGGCGCCGTACACACCATCCCCAACAGGCTTCCCGACGGACGCAAGTTCAGGCCGCTGACCATGGCCGACTCGCACACGCTGCTGGTTTCGGTCGACGCCGGCTACGAGAACGCCGGCGAACTCCGGCTGTACGACCTCACGAGCAAGGCGACCCGCAAGGTCACCACGCTGAACGCACCCAAGGACACGAAGATCTTCGCGTCGGACTTCACCGTCGGCGAAGGCCACGTGGCGTGGTGGACGTCCCGCGACGACAACGGCCGGAGGAGCATCGAACTCTGGGCGGCCCCGCTGACCGGCGGTGACAGCTATCGCGTCGGCCAGGTGTACTCCGACGATGTCGTGCAGGCGATGACGGTCACCATCGCCGACGGCAAGGTCTACTGGTCCCTGAAGAAGGGCGGCGTCTACCAGGCACCGCTCTCCGGCGGAACTGCCGAGCTCCTCAAGGGAACCGAGAAGTCCGCACTGGTGCGGTGGCCGTGGGTGGGCAGCCCGCTGCCGAAGTCCTGGTCCGGGTCCGGGTCCGGCGACGTACCCGACCAGATCGCCTACCGCACCCTGCGCAACCTGCGGACCGGCGAGGTTCGGACCGCCACCGACAGGAAGGGAGCTTGGCTCTGCCGGGTGCAGTGGTGCGTCGGCGACTCCAAGGACGGCGGCGCCGTGCAGCGCCGCGACGGGACCGGCCTCCGCGCGGTCCCCGGTGCCGGCTCGGGGGTGGCGTCCTTCGGGTTCGCCATCGAGCCCGCACGGGATCGGTTCGTCTTCATCGGCGGATCACCGAGCTTCATCTACGACGTGGAGACCAAGAAGGCCGGACGGATCGCGGCCTCCGACGACGACGGCTTCCGCCTGCTGAACGACGATCGGCTCTACTACGCACAGACCAAGACCGGTTACCAGCTGGTCGACTTCGCGGCAATCGAGGCGTCAGGGGCGTCAGGACAGTCGCGCTGAACCTGCGGCGCCGTCTGGGTCAGGCGCAGGTCGGGTGGCCGGAACGCGCGGGCGTTCGGGCCACCCGTCCGTACGTGAGCCACAGTGGCTCGATCTCGTAGCCCAGTCGCAGGTTGGCCTTCAGCGACGCCTCGTTCACCTCCGCGCCGCCGGTGCCGAAGTGGCGTACGCCCTCCTGCCACAGTGTGCGGATGGCGTACGCCTTCACCGCCGTCGCCAGGCCCCGGCCGCGCTCGGCCCGGTCGGTCACGATGATCTCCGTACCCGCCCTGTCAGGGCCCTGTTGACGCATCACCGTCAACGCGCACAGGCGATCGGCGTTCCAGGCTCCGAAGGCGCGACCTGCTCCGATCAGGCCGGTGAACTCCTCCTCCGTGTACCGGTCGGGCTCGGTGGACGGCGTGGAGGGAAAGTCCGGCCGGTTCGCGGCATAGAGCCGATGTGCCGCGGCGGCATCGCGGGGGCCGAGCTCCCGAACGTCGTATCCCGCCGCGAGCGCCTGATCGGCGAACGCCCGGTACCGTTCGGGATCGGTCGCGTCCGTCAACTCGAGCTTGGCACCCCACGATCGGTGAAGCACTGCGTACCCACGAATCTCCAGCCGATCGCGAACCTCTCGGCAGACCTCCAGTCATCTGCGCGATGGTCGCCCAGGCCACGACCTCACCCTCGATCTCCCCGACGACCACCTGCCCGGTGCGAGCGACGTCGGCCGGGTCGGGGCCCGGTGAGCGGAGTTCTGGGAACGTTTGCCGCCACAGGGTGCGCAGCGTCTCGTAGTCACCGACCTGTGCCGATCTGAGCCGCACGGACCAACTCCGTTCACTGGGGTTCACTGCGGAAGGGACTTGCGACCCTGACCCGTTCGGACCGACGGCTGGCATGGTGGGCGAGGCGACACCAGCGGGGACACCGACGCGAGGAGCCGACGATGAAGGCACTGGTGTACGACGGGCCGGGCCGGCGCGCGTGGCGCGAGGTCCCGAAGCCGGAGCTGGAACAGGACAGCGACGCGATCGTACGGGTGGACACGGTAACCATCTGCGGGACCGACCTGCACATCCTCAACGGGGACGTGCCCGAGGTCGAGCCCGGCCGGGTGTTCGGGCACGAGGCGGTCGGCACGGTCGAGCAGGTCGGCTCAGCGGTGAGGATGATCCGGCCGGGCGACAGGGTGCTGGTGTCGTGCATCAGCGCGTGCGGCCGTTGCCGCTACTGCCGTACGGGGGCGTTCGGCCAGTGTCTTGGCGGGGGCGGCTGGATGCTCGGACATCTCGTCGACGGTACGCAGGCCGAGTACGTGCGGGTGCCGTTCGCCGACACCTCGACCTATGGCGTCCCGAACGGCGCGGCCGACGAGGCCGTACTCATGCTCGCCGACATCCTGCCCACGTCCTACGAGGTCGGCGTACGCAACGGCCGCGTCTCCCCCGGCGACGTCGTGGTCGTCGTGGGCGCGGGGCCGATCGGCCTGGCAGCGCTCACCACCGCCGCCCTCTTCAGCCCGAGCCACCTCGTCGCCGTCGACCTGGCCCCGACGCGACTGGACGCGGCCAAACGGCTCGGCGCCGACGTACTGGTCGGGCCGGGCGAGGACGCCGAGACGATGGTGGCCGAACTCACCGACGGTCTCGGCGCGGACGTCGCGATCGAGGCGGTGGGTGTGCCGGCCACGTTCGAACTGTGCACCCGCCTGGTCCGCCCCGGCGGGCACGTGGCGAACGTCGGCGTGCACGGCAAGCCGGCCACGTTGCACCTGGAAGACCTGTGGAGCCGCAACGTCACCATCACGACCGGCCTGGTGGACACGTACTCCACCCCGACCCTGCTGCGGATGCTGGCCGCGGGCCGGCTCGACGCCGACAAGTTCGTCACTCATCGCTTCGACCTGGACGAGATGGAACAGGCGTACGACGTGTTCTCCCGTCCGCAGGAGACCGGCGCCCTGAAGGTCGCCCTCCACCGCACCTGACCTCCGGATGCCCCGCCGGCCCCGAACCTGACGTGCGTCCGGGGCCGTCTTGGTCGTCAGCGGTCTCGCATCAGTGACGGGAGGAGGGATCCCCGCGACCCGCGTCACTGCTGCGGAGCAGGTAGCTGTCGAGTTGGTAACACGCCAAGGCCCCGAGCGAGGCCCCGAGGGCGACGCTCCCCAAGAAGAAGGCCGGGCTCTGCGAAGCACCGCTGCGGTTGAACACTGCCAGTGCCAGTCCGAGGACGCCGACCGCGACGATCACCAACTTGAGCACGAAGGAGCGCGGTATCGGCGAGGTGCTCCCGTGGAGGCGGATGGCACCTTCTGGAAACGCGGAGGTGAGAGACCGTTGTTCTGGGTGCGCTCGGTCCGCGACTTCGTGCTCGCCAGCACCCTCGATTTCGTCTCGAATGTCGGTAAGTGCCTCGCTGCGTGCCTCCGAGAAGTACGCGGCCGGCTCGTTGAGAATGCGCGAATATTGCTTCTCCAGGTCCTTCGCCAGAAGAATTTCGTTCACTGGACTGCCTCCTCCCCCGACCGATTGGCGGGAATCATCTTGCCAAACTCCCTGAACTTCTTGTCGTCCGCCAGCACAGCGCCGGTGAGCATCGCGAAGAACCGCGTGATGGTCGCGTCGATCAACGTGAGTTCGCCAGGCTTCAACGTATCGACGAACAACATTCCGCAGGGGACTTTTCCGACGATGACGGGTGCGGCGATGTAGGTCTTGTACGGCCCACCGCCATTGGGATCCCAACCCTCCGGCGGACTGATGTCGAAGTTCTCTACGAGGTCGTACCCCTTCGCTTGAGCACCTCGGGCGTACAGCACGTCGAACATGTGCCGCCCCTTGTCGGTGTCCTCGACAAACACCGTTCGAGGGCCCGGGAAGCGACCCACGAACTGCACGGGCTGCAAACTGCGGGGTGAGCCGTTCTCAAGCCTGTAGAAGCTCGCCCGTACCTGAGAGTCGTCGGAGTGCTTGGTGATTTGCGCCACTGCCTCCAGTATCGACTTCACGATGGACGAGTGGTAGCGGTCTCTCTTTCCCTTGTCGGCATTCCACATGACGCCGAGTTCGTAGGCGATGGGACCGAACGCGTTGATCATGGCCGTTCTCATGTCCGCAGCCGCCTTCTCGGCCTTCACCAACTCGCGGCGCCTGTCCTCCTGCACTCGAGCATGCGCCCGATCTCTTTTGACCTGCTCGATGGGCGGCACCGCGACGTTGACACAGCCACCAATGAGCGCGAGCCCTATGAAGAAGCCCTTCCTCCATCCATCGACGTCGCCGACAAAGCTACTTCCGATCGTGACCAGTCCCGCCCCCGCCACCATGACGCAGATTGTTGGAAATCCTCGCCACGGCCTTCTGAATGCCCCCCTCATCCGTTCCCCCTCCGTAACTCGGGGCCCGAACGGGCCCTCCCGAGCCAACTCGACCGGATGTCCGTGTAGTTACGGTAGCGAAGCAATCCGGACTCGGAGTAGCGAAAGGCGGAAACGGTGGGTGAGAGACAGCAGCGGCATCACCGGCTATACCGGGTCGCCGTTCCTGTCTATTGCCAGGCGCCAGTCGCTTTGGTGTGCAAGCTTGCACTATTTAAGTTGCGGTCAGGGCCGACCCTTGCCAACAATGCAGCTCCGCGACCGACCGCGACGAGGAGGTCCATTGGAAAGCCAAGTGGCCTGGACTCAGTGGAGTAGCACTCTCGAAGCAGCGATTCGGGCCGATCCTCGGATGGCCCAGACGGCCGACCTCGTTGTCCTGCAGGGCGGACAGCTCATCCACCGCGCCTCGTACGCTCCAGGACAACTGCGGGACTGCTTCTCGATGACCAAGTCCGTGCTGGCCATGCTGGTGGGCCTCGCCGTCGACAGCGGCGCCGTCACTCTCGAGGAATGCGTCGAGGATGACGCCACGGTCCGGGACTTCCTGACCATGACCCGAGGGGTCGCGAGCGACCCAGAGGACATCGACCGGGTGATGGAACTTCCGTCCGGGTGGGAGCAGGCGATCCGTGGCCGGACGCGCCGTTGGGCACCGGGTACACGGTTCTGTTACGACAACGAAGCCGCACACCTGCTGGCGATCTGGCTGAGCAGGCGCGTCGGCGACCTAGAGAAGTACGCCGCCGAGCATCTCTTCGGTCCCTTGGGTATCGACGAGGCCAAGTGGCTGCGCGACCCCGAGGGCTACTGCTTCGGCGCCGCACACCTGCAACTCTCCGCCGGCTCCCTCGCGACCCTGGGGCAACTTCTTCTTGACGGAGGTACGACGAGCACGCGAAGGGTCCTCAGTTCCTCCTGGGTGCAGGCGATGACGACGGCCTGGACCCCGGGCGGGCCGCCGGAGAACACGGGGTACGGCTACCTCACCTGGGTAGCTGACGACGGCTTCTTCTTCGGTGGCTGGGCCGGTCAGCACACCAGCGTCTTCCCGGCGTACGACCTCGTCGTTGTCACCACCGGTCTGCCGAGTCTCCTGCCCGCCGACTGGACGCCGGCCCGAGCGGCCGTACCCGCCCATCTAGCTTCCGCACCTTCCTGCTCGGCGTACCCCCTCCGGCTCGGCAGGCGGCCTGGGCGCGCCGCCCTGACCTCAGCCGGTCCGTCGACGCCGGACATGGGAGCATAGCCAGGTGTCTCGTTCCGTCTCCGGAGGAAGCGCCCGACCTTTCTATGGGGACTTCGGGTGGGCGTACGACCAGGTTGTCGCCACTCCGGAGGGATCATGGGTCGCGGAAGCTTGCGCAGCCCTTGATTCGGTTGGCATCGGACTGGGCGCGAAACTGCTCGACGCCGGCTGCGGGACGGGCCGCTACGCCGCGGCCTTCCACGCGCGTGGCTACGACGTCGACCTGGTGGATGGCTCACCTGAACTGCTCTCGCAAGCTGTCGAGCGGCTGCCGGGGGCCGATGCTCAGGTCGCAGACCTCCGTGAACTCAACCTGGGAAGACGTTACGACGGCATCGTGTGCCGCGGCGTACTCAATGACCTGATCAGGGACGAGGATCGGCAAGCCGTACTGGACAACTTCGCCGCACACGTGCGAACAGGCGGCGCCGTCGTCCTCGATGTCAGGGACCAGGACGGATCCGAACGTCGCTACAGAGACAACTTCCGCCTGGAGAAGGTGATCGACACTCCGCGCGGGACGCTGACCTTCAGAGCCGACGGAAGGTTCGAGCACGGTCTCCTCTACATTCACGAGCAACACGAACTACGTGCCGCTTCCGGGCCACCACGCCTTGCCGTCTACGACTTCACGATGCGCCCGTGGACTCACGCGGAACTGGATGAACGCGTTCGGTTGGCTGGGTTCCAGGTGCAGAGGATCGCTGACCTGAACGACAGAGGATCGGATGATCGGCTGCTCTGTCTGGCGATCCTGAGTGACGTCCCTGGGTGAGGGCCCGGGACCAACGGCTGCATTCGGCTGGACGGGGGCGGCACGGCGCGCCCCCGTCCGCCGCCCTCACCTGCCGGGTCGGCCGTGGTCGATGACGTCGAACGACTGGTCCAGATGTATCTCCGTCTTCGACCCGTCGGACTTGGTGACCGTGACCTCGTATCCGTTGCCGGACGCGTCGGTGGTCACCGCTCCGGCGGTACCGCTGCCAACGGCCTTGACGGCGACGGCCTTCGCCTTGGTGGCGTTGGAGCCGGTGACCGGCTTCTCCAGTGCCTCGTGGGCTGCCGTGCCGTGTGGGGGAAATCCTGCGCGCTGCTCGCCCTCGTTGGTCGGAGTCGGCGGCGAGTTGCCGTCGGCGACCGCGGTGGTACTGGTGCTATTCACGTTGGCGTTCGTTGCGGCGTTCGCCGACAGCGCGCCGGCGACCAGCCCTCCGCCGACGGCCCCGGCGGCCAACAGGCTCGCTGCGCCTACCCATCGAGCGATCCGGCCGTGGCTCCTGACTCGTTCGTTCATCGTTCCTCCTGAAATGTCACCGCCCAGACGGCGGCTCTACGGAGGAAACGATCCGTCTCGTACCTGTGACGAGTCGTGGAGTTACCTGTGTGGTGGCTTGGTGTTCGCACTCGTTGCTCTTCGCGAACGGCGTCCGCTCACGGCAGTTCGCGGGTGAGCCACACATGTTCGCCGCGGTCGTCGGTCGCGACGTGGCTGCGCTCGAAGCCGAGCTTCTCGAGGACCCGGAAGGACGGTGTGTTCCACGGACCCACAGTCGACCAGAGCCGCTTCCGACCCGTTGCGATCGCGGCGTCGACAACAGCCCTGGCCGCCTCGGTCGCATAGCCTTTCCCGTGCACGCGCTGGAACAACTCGTACGCGATCTCGGGCTCTTCGACGGTGGACCGGCCGACGAGGAGCCCGCAGTATCCGATGAAGTCACCGACGTCGCGGCGCCGGATGGGCAGCAGCGCAAGGCCTGTCCGCTCGACCTCGGCGAGTTGCTTCGCGATGATCTCGCGTACGTCCTCGATCGCCGGCGTACCGCCACCTCGTTCGGCATGGAGCTCACGAAGAGCGGCGGCATGGTCGAGGGTCCACGGGCGCATCGTCAGCCGCTCGGTCTCCAGGTGCAGCGCCATCGGCGGGTACTCGGCCATGGCGCGAGCTTAACGCCGGGCCTCGCCGGAGCCCGTCCACGGCGAGTCACGAGCCGTCGACAACGGACGACCACCGATGCCATGGTGGGCGCGTGGACGACCGAACCGAAGTACGCGATGTCACCCGGGTGCTGGCTGTCGCAGCGCATCCGGATGACCTGGACTTCCTCGCGGGTGGAACGATCGCCGGTTGGACGCGCGCCGGGCTCGAGGTCGCCATCTGCATCGTGACCAACGGGGACGCCGGCCAACTCGGCCAGACTCCCCGGGACCAGGTGGCCGCCGTCCGGCAGGCAGAAGCCCGCGCGGCCGCACGCGAACTCGGAGTCCGCGACGTCACGTTCCTCGGCTACTCCGACAGCCGGGTGGAGGTCACGCTCGCGCTCCGGCGCGACATCGCACGGCAGATCAGGCGGGTCCGGCCCGACCTCGTACTCACCTGGGCACCGGAACGAACCCGGGACTCCATCCGCAGCAACCACCCCGACCACCGCGCGGTCGGCGAAGCCACGCTGTGCGCGATCTATCCCGATGCCGCCAACCGCTTCATCCATCCCGAGCTTCATGACGACGAAGGCTTCCAGCCGTGGCGTGCGTCGCAGGCATGGCTGATGGGCGCCGCCGACCCGAATGCGTACGTCGACATCACCGACAACGTCGACGTCAGGGTGGCGGCGCTTCGCGCGCACGGCAGCCAGACGGGGCATCTCGACGACCTCGCCCAGCGAGTTCACGAGACGGCTGACAAGGCCGCGCTCGGCGCCGGGCTTCCCGCGGGCCGCCTGGCCGAGGTCTTCCAGGTCATCCCCACCACCTGACGAACCGCGAGGCGCGGTGGTCGCCAGGTCGTTGTTCCGGCTGGGCACGGACAGTGGGATGCTGTGCCCGCTCACGCGCCAGTGAAGGGGTTGGGACACGATGGTCCTGCGTCGGTGGATCTCAGGTTTCGTTGCGGCGGGTGCCGCGTCAGTCATGGTGCTGGGGGCAAACCCGGCGTTCGCGGCGTACAGCAGTCCGGTCACGGTCTCGTCGTCGACCTGGAACGCGACGAGCCCGGCGGTCGGCGTCGACCGTGAGGGCGACACGCTGCTGGCATGGACGGAGGTGTCCACCTCCTACCCGTACACGTACCGCCTACTTGTGCGGCAGCGGTCTCGGTCGGGTGTTCTCGGCTCGACGAAGGTGATCTCGCCGAGCGGCCAGGTGCCGAAGTCTCCCCGGGTGGCCCTCGACGACGATGGTGATGCGGTCGTGGTGTGGCAGGCCTACGCCGGTGACACCTACCGCATCTACGCCCGCAGGGTGTCCCGGACCGGCGTACTCGGACCGGTGCTGGCGATGTCGACGGCCACACCCAGGGCGTTCCTGGCCGATGTCGCCACCGACTCCGACGGCGACGCGCTGGTCGTATGGAACGAGCGCCGCTCCGACGGAACCTCCTGGCCGATGGTCCGACGCTTCCGCCGCGACGGCACCACCGGGTCGGTCACCCAGCTGACCCGGACGGCCCGCAATGCCGACGTGCCGGCCGTGGCGATCGATCGCCAGGGTGACGCGCTCATCGGCTGGGCCGACGACAACGCGATCTATGCCAGGACGCTGTCCTCGACCGGCGTCTACAGCCTGGTGCGTACGGCGTCTCCGGCACTCAGCCCGATCGACGGCTACTCCAGCGCCCGCGTTGCGGTCGACCGCTACGGCAACGGCATCGTCGCCTTCCGACGGAGGGACGCGGCTACGGGCCATTCGGCGCTGTGGTCACGTGGGGTGTCGCCGGTCGGCGATCTGGGGGTCTCGCGGACGCTCTCGCCCTCCACCGACGAGGTGTCGAACCACGTGGTCGCCAGTGACCTCGATGGCGATGTTGTCGTCGTCTGGGACCGAACCGACGCGACGGCTCTCCACGCGCGCCGGATCACCCGTACCGGCACGGTGGGGTCGGTCGTCCAACTCGGCATCGGTCGTGAACCCGACCTTGCCGTCGACGACGACGGCGACGGCGTAGTGGTCTGGCAGGGACGCAATTCCGCCAGCACGGTCAACACCATTCAGACGGCCAGAGTCAGTAGCGGCGGAACGTTCGGCAGCGCGGCCACCATCAGTTCCAACGGCGAGGCGCCGCGCCTGGACGCGACACGTACTGGCGGGGTCGTCGTCGCGTGGGAGCGGATGTTCACCGTCACCCGCGGCATCCAGGTGACCAGCGGGCCGTGACGGCGCCACGCCGGGATCCTCGCAGCGGAACCTGGTGTCCTACTGGGAGCCGGCGAGGGGACCTGAAACCCCACCCGCCCGACTTGGGCTCGGAGGGTTGTCTTAGCTTGCGATATCTGACAATCGTCAACGCTGCTTGGCGGATCGTCGGCCTGGCGATATGCGTCGTCTGCCGTCGATCGGTGTCGATGGGCGTCCAAACTGGGAGTTAAGTGGGACGCTCGCCTTGCTCAGCGGATGTCGTCGCGTTGCGACGGCGCCTTCCACTCCATCCTTCCGCTGTGCGTCTGAACCGACTCACCGGGTTCCTCGTCAGGCTCGCGGATCGCGACGAAGAGGGCAAGCAAGAGTGCCAGGACGGCGAGGACCAGCAGGACCACGCCAGCAAGAGGGTTGCCGAGAAACGCGAGTTCGACGATCCCGGCGACTGCCACCGCGGCGATCGCGCCGAGGATCAGCACTGCTAGTGGTGTCCTACTCATCGCTGCGCATCGCCCTTCCGTGGGGTGGCCCGACCCGCTCAGTGCAGCCAGGTCACCTTGGCGAGGTCGGTGGTGAGTTCGACGGACTTCCAGCCGGACAGGTCCTGGCCGCTGGTACTGGCGGCGTAGAAGGTGACGATGGTCCGTCCGTGGCGTCGCTTGATGGCGTGTGGACTGGCGTGGCACGCCGCCTCCGGCTTCGGACCGGCGTACTCGACGCAGAGCTGGACAGCTGGGAGCCCTCCCCGCGCCTGGACGCCTTCGGTAGGCGTGAAGCCCACTTCGCGGGCGTCAGCATGCGCTGGGGTGTCGTCGGGCTCGCCGGGTTCGTCGGGGGCGTTGAGATCGATGTAGCCGTAGTTGCTCGCGGAGTCGTACCCGGATGGGAGGGTTACCGGCAACACCATGGGTACGCCTTCTGCCTGGTCGCGCTGGTCGGCGACGTACTCACGACTCGAACGGTCTGACTCGCGGATGGTGCTCACCACGTCTCCGCCGAGCAACAGGAACCAGCCACTGACGGCGGTGACGACGGCGAGGGCGATCCAGACGGAGTGGGATACGCGCCGGCGGGGCTGGTCCATGGCGTGATCATGACATCGCCCTGGCGCTCCCGGAAGCAGAATCCGCAGCTCGGAGGGCTGGCGGGTTTGGTGGCCTGATACGGGTCTCAGCTGCGCGGCAGTAGCCGGCGAGTGTTGGGGGTTCGGCCTCGTGCGCCTCCACGCGCGTCTTCGCAACCGTGCGGCGAGCGGTTCATCGACAGCAGCCATTGACAACAGGCCGTGCCGAGCAAGATGAAGCCCAGGCCAGAAAAGGCATCTGACCTGGGCTTTCGTGTTGAGCCAGCGAGGGGACTTGAACCCTAACCGCCCGATTACACGAGCGACGCCACGCCGTCCATGGTCAGTTTCACGCTTGCTGACCTGCATCTTTGCCTGTCTGGGGTCAAGTCCATTGGCGTGGTGTAGCGGTCGTGTCGCGTGATCTCTTCGTGGGTTAGGCGCTGAGCGCCTTGAGGTCGGTGTGGGTCACCTCCTCGGAGACGATGTCGTTGCGGGCTTTGGCGAGGAGGTCCAGGCCGAGGTAGCGGCGGCCTTCGATCCATTCGTCGTGTTGTTCGGCGAGGACGGCTCCGACGAGGCGGATGAGGGAGTTGCGGTCGGGGAAGATCCCGACGACGTCGGTGCGGCGGCGGATCTCGCGGTTCAACCGTTCTTGGGGATTGTTGGACCAGATCTGTCGCCACAGCTGCTTGGGAAACGTGGTGAACGCGAGCACGTCGGGCCGTGCGGCCTCGAGGTGGTCGGCGACCTTGGGCAGCTTGTCGCCCAAGGCGTCCAGGACGCGGTTGAACTGGTCGTGCACCGCGGCGGCGTCGGGCTGGTCATAGACCGAGTGCAGCAGGGTCCGCACCCACGGCCAGGACGCCTTCGGGGTCACAGCCATCAGGTTGGCGGCGTAGTGGGTGCGGCACCGCTGCCAGGCCGCGCCGGGCAGGGTCGCCCCGATCGCTGCGACCAGGCCGGCGTGGGCATCAGAGGTCACCAGCCCGACACCGGACAGGCCGCGGGCGACCAGCCCACGCAGGAATCCCAGCCAGCCCGCGCCGTCTTCGGCGGAGGTGACGTCGATGCCGAGGATCTCTCGGTGTCCGTCGGCGTTGACACCGGTCGCGACGAGGGCGTGCACCCCGACGACCCGGCCACCCTCACGGACCTTCAGCACCAGGGCGTCCATCGCGACGAACGTGTAGGGGCCGGCGTCCAAGGGCCGGGTGCGGAACGCCTCCACCTGCTCGTCCAGCTCCGCAGCCATCACGCTGACCTGGGACTTGGACAGGCGGGTGATGCCGAGTTGTTCGACGAGTTTCTCCATCCGCCTCGTCGACACCCCGAGCAGGTAACAGGTCGCCACCACCGACGTCAGGGCCCGTTCGGCCCGGCGGCGCCGTTCCAGCAGCCAGTCCGGGAAGTACGAACCCGAGCGGAGCTTGGGGATCGCCACGTCGATCGTGCCGGTGCGGGTGTCGAAGTCACGGTGACGGTAGCCGTTACGGGAGTTCGTCCGGTCCGGGCTGGCCACCCCGTAGGGTGCGCCGCAGACCGCGTCGGCTTCGGCACCCATCAGCGCGTCGATGAACGTGGACAACAACTCGCGCAGCAGGTCCGGCGACGCAGCAGCTAGGGCGTGTCTCCCAGTTCGCGTAGCCAGGTGATGATCGCGCCGAGTACGACGCCGCCGCGGTAGGTCAGGGCGAGCTTGTCGTACCTGGTGGCCAAGCCTCGCCACTGCTTCAGGACGTTGAAAGAACGCTCGATGACGTTGCGCCCCTTGTACGCCTCGGCGTCGAACGTCGGTGGTCGGCCACCCTTGGAGCCCTTGCGTTTGCGGTTTCCTGTCTGGTCGGACGGTTCGGCGATCACGGCGGTGATGCCACGGGAGCGCAGCAGCGCCCGGTTGCCGCGGGAGGAGTACGCCTTGTCCGCCAGGACCGCGTCGGGTCGGGTCCGCGGGCGCCCTCGACCCTGCCTGGGTACGCGAATCGCCTTGAGCAGGTTCGCGAACATCGGCGAGTCGTTGGCCTGGCCGGGCCCGAGCAGCAGCACGAGCGGGCGGCCCTTGCCGTCGCACAAGTGGTGAATCTTCGTGCTCAGGCCTCCGCGGGAGCGGCCGATGGCGTGGTCAGCCGGCTCGATCCGCAGATTCGTGTGATTCGACAGTTCCCCCTGTGCCAGTGGCGGGCCTGGTCAGGTTGGTGCCGTGCTGGTGCGCGCGGTTGATCGTCGAGTCCACGCTGACCGACCAGTCGATGTCACCGGCCGCGTCGGCGTGCGCGAGCAGCGCGGTGTGGATCCGGTCCCAAGTGCCGTCGCCGCAGAACCGGCGATGCCGCTTCCAGACCGTCTGCCACGGCCCGAACCGCTCCGGCAGGTCACGCCAGGCGATGCCGGTCCGGAACCGGTACACGACACCCTCGACGATCCTGCGGTGGTCCCGAAACCTGTTGCCCCGCTTGCCGTCCGAGGACGGCATCAAGGGCTCGATCAGCTCCCACTGGGCATCGGACAGCACGGCTGAACGCGACATCGGTCAACCATCGCAGCCCGGAAGGCCGACATTCGGGAGACACGCCCTAACTGCTCATGCAGGAACCGGTCAGGGGTCATACTGGGCTTGGCGGTCATCGCGAAGGTCTCCTTGAGCTTGAGCGGGAACTCAGTTCGAAGGATCACGCGATGACCGCCCTACACGTCTACGACACGCCCATCAACAAGGCGCCTGCGGTACACCACTTTGATGGACGCCACTCTGTCTGGACTGCCGTGACCGGAGCGCTGCAGCTCCGTTTCATTGACAGAACCATTGACACGCCCCTACCCAGTTCGGTCATGAGCAAGGCATGGATGGCCTCCCACCGAGTCAGCCGAGCGGAACTGCCACTAATCGACGTGCTGGCCGAGTGGTGTGCCTTGGCGGCCCTAGCGGGGCCACCGAGATCGAGGCGCTCCTGGCGGTCCGGCGGAGGCCTTTCGATCGGCAGCCGCCCCCTGGGCGCAACGCGGTGGTTGGTCGGTGAGTTCTGGCTCGGTGGGGTTGAGGTCAACCCGAGATACCAACCAAACCGTCCCAACGGTTGGGCACCACGCGGTAGCCACCCGTAGCGCCGCCTACGAACGGACCAACTGAGTAGAGCATCGGCACGGCATGCACGTGGCAAATCATGGTCGAAGCGACTGTATATACGCCGGAGGTGTACGGCGCACGGTGCCCGTCATTAGGGTTCTCGTCATGACGATCTCCAATGAGGCGGCCGGCCACGCCTTCATTTCCTACGTCCGCGAGGACGTCGACCGGATGCAGGACATCGTGAGCGCCCTGAAGGCGGCCGACATCCCGGTCTGGACCGACAAGATGAAGCTGTCGCCCGGAGAGGACTGGAAACTCACCATCCGCAAGGCGATCCAGCGCAACGCCCTAGCGTTCCTCGCGGTGTTCTCTAGTAGCAGCCAGGCTCGAGACCAATCCTACCAGCACGAGGAACTTCTCCTCGCGGTGGAGCAGTTCCGGCAGCACCCCCCAGGACGCGTGTGGCTGATCCCCGTGCGCCTGGACGACTGCAAGCTTCCTGACTACGACCTCGGTGCGGGGCGCACGCTCGACTCGCTTCAGCGAGTTGACCTTTTCGGCGAAGACGCCAAGGACGAGACGATCCGCCTAGGGCGTGTCCTGCGGATCTTCATCGCAGGAGCAGGATGAGGCAGGCGATGAGGACTTCGGAGCGGTAGTAGGCGGCTCTTTTGGCGTAGCGGGTGGCCAGGCCGCGGAACTGCTTGAGGCGGTTGAAGCAGCGTTCGACCACGTTGCGGTCCCGGTAGATCTCGGCGTCGAACGCTGGTGGGCGCCCGCCGGCTTGGCCGCGTTGTTTGCGGCGTTGGATCTGGTCGGCCCGCTCGGGGATGGTGACCTTGATTCGCCTGCGCCGTAAGGCTTTGCGGGTAGAGGGATGGGAGTAGGCCTTGTCGGCCAGCACTCGCCCGACCTGCACCCGCACCCCGTCAATCCGCAGGTCGGAGATCTCATCCAGCAGCGGCAGCAGTTGAGGGTTGTCACCCGCCGGACCCGGGGTGAGGATCACGCTGACCGGCAGCCCGGCGCCGTCGACGGCCAGGTGCAGTTTGCTGGTCAGCCCGCCCCGGGACCTGCCCAGGGCTTCTCCGGGTATGGCGAGGTCTTCGATCCAGTTCGCGCAGCCCCCTTTTTCCGGGCCCCAGCAGCATGCTGGTGTGCCCGGATGTAGGTGGAGTCCACGCTGATCACCCACTCGACCTCACCGATCGAGTCGTCCTTGGTGACGACCTCGCTCATCAGCGTGTCCCAGGTGCCGTCCGCGGTCCATTTCCTTAACCGCTCATGGGCTGTCTTCCATGGCCCGTAGCGTTCTGGCAGGTCACGCCACGGCGCCCCGGTACGCAACTTCCACAAGATGGCGTTGACCACCTGCCGATGGTCACGCCACCTGCCACCAGGCGTTCCAGCGTCCGGCAACAACGGCTCAATCCGCGCCCACGCCCGGTCAGTAACCTCACCCCGTCCAACCACCCACACATCGTGACCGAACGATCACCGAAGATCCGCAGGACACGCCCTAGTCACCGCCGTCCTTAGAATTCTGGGTGAGGGAGCAGTCGATAGCGCGTCCATCAAGGCGTCGCTCACCCAGGCCGATCAAGGCTCCCGCGGCTCACTTCTCGCGTCCGCCATCAAATCGATGCTGATGGAGCCGAGCCGGCAGATCGAGCTTCACGATTTGGTGCAGTCCGAGGCTGACCGGGCACGTTTTGAACTCCGCAACCAAGAGCTTTTCCCCGAAAACATCGCCCTGACCTCTGACGTGCCCAGCGCGCGCAGGGTCGTTGATCGCTTCAACGCGTATTGGTTGACCGTAGAGCCGCTAGCGAGCGCCCTCGTGACCGGCTGTGCGTGGGGCAGTGGCGACCATGCCGCCCTCTGGACACAGGCGGTCCGGGCGGTCGCCTCGACGGTGGACGGGCCAAGGTCGGGAAACACCTATCTGCTCGCCATACAGGAGTATCCGGTCCAGGCGCTCGTGTACGCTGCCGCGCTCGGCGCAATGGCACGGAAGAACTACACCTCCCTCAAGGCGGTCACGGTCGATCCGACAGTGCGGTACAACCGCGACCGCAACTCGGTCATCAGCTACATGGCGCCGCACTACGTCGAGTCGTTCAAGATCGCAGCGAACCTCCTTGCGGTCACCACCAACGGGGCGAAGGTCGAGGACAGCGCTGTTGCCGACTGGTTCCAGCGTGGCGGCATGCGGCATACGCCGATCTCAGACCACTTGCACGACCTGCTTGCGCCGCTGTTAAAAGATCTTGTGCCGGACCAGGAAGACTACAGTGACTTGTTCGATGAGACGGAAGTTCTTCTGGGTGCGCTGGCCGTTGATGCATACCTCCAGGCACAAAAGGAGAGCCGGTACGTCGGCCGCCAGTGGTACGGGCGGTTCACCTGGAGGTACCGACACTCGGACCGCCCACTACACCACCGGATCCAAGCAGAGTTCGAGGCGCAAGGTTCGAATTGGCCGCCCCTGAAGGCCGGGCTCTTCGATGGATCAGCGGAGCGCGCCGCAGCCGCGCTTGACGAGTATTGCGACCGAGGCGACAGGGTCGTGGAGTCTCTTTGGTGACGGCACCGGCTTCGACACATAGGATCTTCGATCCCAGGTTTCACGTAGGGTCTGCCGCATAGACCAAATGTCACTTATCCGTGCAGCAGGTCCGTCGGCTGCGTCGCCGGACCTGCTGCACGAGCTGTTGTCCACGTTCATCGACGCGTTGATGGGCGCGGAAGGCGACGCGATCTGCGGCGCCCCCGATGGCCAGCCGAGCCCGAACGGTACGAACTCCCGCAACGGCTACCACCACCGCGACTTCGACACCCGTGCCGGCACGATCGACGTCGCGATTCCCAAGCTGCGGTCCGGCTCCTACTTCCCGGACTGGCTGGTGGAACGCCGGCGCCGGGCCGAACAGGCCCAACGAGCGTGGTAGCGACCTGCTACCTGCTGGGGGTGTCGACCTAGCGGATAGAGAAACTCGTCGAACAATCTGCATACCCCGCCTGTCCAAGTCCCAGGTGTCGGTGATGGCTGCGGAGCTGGACGAGCAGGTCGAGGCGTTCCGCACCCGGACACTCGACGCCGGCCCCTTCACCTTCGTCGCCATGGACGCCCTCATCCTGAAAGTCCGGATCGTCTGCAGCACTTAGCCAGCGCAGCTGCCCATTTGTTACCTAATCGTCTTCGTCGTCGTCTTCAGACTCCACTAGCTGCACAGCCCCCCTTGCCCACCGGACATACCAATGCGGGTAATCGCGCGGCCCAGCGAGCTCCGCTCGACATTCCGTTAGGCTCAGTACTCGGATATTTCCATCTGTCAACTGTTCTGGATCGCCAGCGTGATCTCCTAGGAGATATCCCCGGGTAACACAAAGCGATAGCAATTCGACACCCAGTAAATCGCTGCAAGCCTCATGATATGGCCCGACCGAAGTGGAATACTCGTATGTTACAAATCCCATCCACAGCCCTAGCGAACTTACCGCAGGTTCCATCTCTGTTTCTAGAACCCCCGCGCCCCCGCGATGCGGCCAAGACGTAACCCGATCTCGCAGGACGGAATTGAGTTCACTAGCAAATTCTTCTGTTACTACATCTCCAGCTGCTCCATGTAGGTATTCAGCCACGCCGAGTAAGTGTCGAGCGTCGTATTCGGTCGGTTGATTACCCAATAGGAGTCGTTCGAAAGAACGTAGCGTGGCGCCTGCTACCGGGTGTCCGAACGCTCTAGTAGTCAAAGTCAGAGGACGGTCATCCATCCACGTACATAACCCCGCTTCGACGAGGTAGTGGATTAGTGCCATGTCATCAATTTCTGAGACATAGTCCGCGACAACTTCAGCGATCTCGGCTACGAAAGTGCCCCACTCCTCTTGATAGTTCACGGCGCCTTCACTTAGATACACCCTGGCCCATCGTTGCAGAAACTGCGTTGCCGGTCGGCTCAATATCTCAGAGCCTTCGACGCCCTCCTCTTGGAGCTCTTCGACATCAGACGTCAATAAATTGATGAAGCGCTGCCGAGGATCCCTGTAAAGTTCCAGAATGGCAACAAAAGTTGGCAAGAATAAATCTGGGCCGAATTGTTGCCACTGGTCAAGAGTCCGACGAAAGAGCTTCTCCGTGATCACAGCATTCACGGGTGAGATATTGATTATGCGTAGACATAGAGGCAGGAAGGGGTCGGCGACCTTAGTGGACTTTCGTTCGAGAAGGCCCTCAATAATATCGCGCGCCCCGTGGCTCCGATGAGCTTCGGCTGACTGAACAATCAAGTCAGGCAATACCGAACTCGCATCTTGCCTATAAACCTCGGCCACTCGATCTATTATTTGATCGATGCTCTGAGTTTCTCGCACGAAAGACTCGGCGGCGAAGAACTCCATGAAGGTACGGTGCGTGAAAACAAACAACCTTTGGTTCCGGTCATTGGTACCGGAAACAGCCAATAGCCACGCGCGGCCGGCGCAGAACTCTAGGAAATCCCGCGCACGCTTCTGCGCTTCGGTCGGCAGAACTCCCGCAGTATCGACGAAGAACGTACTGATTACCTTCTCGATCTGCCTCTCTTCTACGCCACTCTGCGCACTTCTGCTTTTATAAAACCATCCAGCAATCTCCTGCATTAACGTCTCGCCATAATGTTCGTGATCATATGGCTGCGCTATATGACGCATAGAATCCCAGCGACGAAATAGGAGGTCGGCACAAGCCGCGTACACCTGCCTCCTGTTCCTAGGGATGTACCCTCGCGCTCTGAAAAGAATACAGAGAAGGGAAAGCATCAATGGATTTGCCCGAAGATCTGGAATTGATTCGAGTTCACTAATGAACTTTGTCAGATCACTTTTGGGCCGTCCAACAAGCTTGAACCATCGCTCCGAGTAGTCTTGAACTTGCTCGTCGGTGAAGGCCTTCAGATGGTAGCGATCAAAAAACTTGTGATCAAACCGAGCCTGACCGTATCCGACGTTACGGCTAGTAGCTAGGACGGTGCACAGTGGGTACTGGCGGGAGAAGCTCTCTATTTCGCGTATAAGATCTCGTCGGAGCCCTAGGTCGAGAACCTCATCGATACCATCTACGACGAAAATTCCCCTCCCCATCACCAAGATGTCTTCGACGCTAGCCGTCGATAGTCGGAGGTTGAAGCGCTTCGAAAGGACTCGGCGCAATTCGTCAATAAGCGGAAGATACCCACTGCTTGCATACTCACGCCCCCTAATTACAAGTGGCGCCACAATGTCAAGTTCGGGTCTCGAACAAATAGTCCGAATTGCATGCTCCGTGAAGGTGCTCTTCCCGACACCTGGGTCGCCTGTGACGATCCACCTCAGCCGCCGCTCCGGCTGTAGCAGTTGGGAGCTGTCCACGTCGCGGCCAGTTCTTTCGGATAACAACGTCCTTTCAATATAGAGATCGGCCATTTCATATCGATGATCTTCTTGCGCGTGCTCCAATCTCATTTGCGAGTAATGATCCCTCAGCTGAAGTCTAATATCTGAGATGTGTTGACTGATCGTGAGAAGTCTAGTCAAGTCGCCTGAGATGTCAGCGACTTCGCGCAGGTATCGGGGAGGGGTCGTTCGAAGCTCGCCGGAGACGTGCGCCCCGTCCACCAGATTCCTAAGGTCGTCAAGATCGTCCTGGCTACCGTCGTCGACGATCTCAGCTACGGGTAGCACCTCGTCCACGAAATTGGTTAGGCGGTCCCATACGTCAGGCGCCATAGAGTGCCACGGATCTGCGTCATCGCTGTGGTGTTTTGCAAGTTGGCAAAACGCTCTGTTTAGGTCCTCTCTGATTTCCGTCACCGGATAGCCGTCTTTTTCAGCCAGTTGGCATAGGAAATAGGAGCGTATTAGCCCTTGAACTTCCGGACTCTTCAGAAATTTTACAAATATCTGCATATGGTTGGAGCCTAAGAGGCCAACTATCTCGCCTGAAGCGTCCCGGACCGCGATGGCAACGTCTTCTACATTCAAATAATCGGGTTTCGGTGTCCGTCCCACCTGGCGTGCCGCAACCATCGCAAGCTCGCCAAGCATTTTCGCGATTACCGCTTCAGTGATAGCCATCTGACCCCCCCGGGTAGCACATGAAGATGAGATGATCTTGGCATGGTTCGGGCAGCTTGGCAGGCTCATCCCACGAATAGCACTTCGATCCACAAGTCGCGCCGTGCTCCGAGCTGCACTACGACTCGAACTCCCCCGCCGTCCCGGCTTGACTTCGGAGCAGAGGTAGGTAGGCGCGCTGCGACTAACTCAAGCGGTGGAGTTCCTCTCCGCCCCCGTTGCCCCGTTGCCCCGTTGCCCCGTTGCCCCGTTGCCCCGTTGCCCCGTTGCCCCGTTGCCCCGTTGCCCCGTTGCCCCGTTGCGACGGCCGACCCTCGCATGGACGGTGCCTTCCCGGTCGTTCTCTCGTCGATCGGGCACCCGCAGGGGAAACGCCGGTTCTGGTCGGATGCAAGGGCTCGTAGAGCGACCGAGCGGAGCGAGGCTTGGCCCTTGCAGCCGGGCAGGTTCGGTGCTTGGCTCCGCTGCCCGATCGATGAGAGAACGACCCCCTCCCAACCACCTACGGAGCCGGTGCCTCGTGGCTCTCGGAGAGAGGGTCGGGGGTGCGGGGGGCGGAGCCCCCCGGATGGCATGCGGGGATATGGGCGATGGTGAAGATGAAGTCGGCGAACGCCGTGACGGCCGTGTGCAGACGTGGCCCTGGTTGAAGAAGATGCCGTTGACGATGCCCTCCACGGCCTGGTCCAGCGGCGCGTCGTCCAACACGACGTTGGCGGCCTTGCCGCCCAGCTCGAGGGTGACCTTCTTCGGGGTGCCGGCGACCGAGCGGGCGATCGCCTTCTATCCGTTCGCGGAGACGGTCGCCTCCGGCGCCGGTCCGGACGAGGTGGTCGAGCAGATCGACATCGGTGGCCCGGCGATGACCCGTGCGGCCGCCAAGAACCACGCCAGTGTCGCGGTGGTCACCTCCCCGCAGCGGTACGCCGACGTGCTGGCCGCGGTCGCCGCCGGCGGTTTCACCCTGGACCAGCGGCAGCGGCTCGCCGTCGAGGCGTTCGTGCACACCGCCACCTACGACGTGCCGGCAGGCCGCACGGGGAAGGGACGTCGGCATGAACGTCTCGCGGGTGCGGCAACGGCTGGACTACACCGCCCGGCCGACCACCGCTCGGCGGCGGCGAACGCCTCGGGGTAGTAGGCCGTTCGCGGCCGCGACGTCGCTGTCGGTGGCTGGAGTGAGACTGTGGTTCTTGGAGCCAGCTTGTGGAGGTGTGCGGCGATGGCGGTCACGGACTTGTATGTGCGGATCCCGGGTACGGCGCGGCCGACTCGGCAGCAGGTACAGGGTGCGTGGGCCGGCGTGGTGCGGCTTCGGCTGGAGTTTGAGTACCCGTCGATTGTTGGTGCTTATGCGGCGGCGGAGTGGGTGTTGGAGCTGACGGACGTGCGCCCGATGCGTCGGCTGGGGTTGACCATGGGGGATGTGGCGCGGCTGGCCGTCCGGGCGGACCGCGCACTGGTACGTACCGCCAATCAGTCTGCTGTCTCCGACGAACTACTCCTGGCGGTGGAGGTGTTGGAGGGCCGTCGGCGCGGGGATGAGAGCTTCACGCTGGGCGTGTACTCCTGGCTCGCGTGGTGGCTTGGCGTTCGGGATCTGCCGGAGCAGTTCGTGCCCGGTTCAGAGCCTTCGAGCAGCTGCTCGCGACCTGAGTAGGCGAGTCCAGGGCTGACGCACCCGTGACTCCCGAGACGTAGGATCAGTCGAGCGGAGTGGACAGGTCGAGGTCTGGGGCTGGCGTAGCTGCGGTAGCCCGCACGTCGGCCTGGTCGTCGACATGCCAGCGGGCGAGCTCGGCGTCGCGGGCGTCCTCGGCGTCGCGGGCGTCCTCGTGGGCTCGCTGCTGGTCGAAGTGCTCGCGTTGACGGATTTCGGTTAGGGCGCGTTGGGCGCGGGCTACGGCGTCGGCGGTCTGGTCAGGGGTGGGCACGGTGGTCCAGTCGTCGCCGGCGTCTTGTTGGTGTGCTTGCTCGTCTGTGGCCCGCGCCCGGATGTCGACCGGTCCCGCCTCGGGATCGGCCTGCGTCTCGTCGGCGCCGCCTACGGAACCTTGCCCGAGTGAATCAGTTCCACGACATGTAAGCATGGCAGTCCCCTCGGTCGACGTCGACGGAGGCCAACCACGGTCCTCAGCGTCGACGACCTCACCAACTGAACAGCAGCAACAACTACGCACTGACTGACCGCAGCGCTACCCTTTGTGATCAGCCGTTGGCCTTAGGGGAGGACCCGGAAGATGGATCGCGTTATCCGAAGGAATAGGTCACTCTCAAACGCTGGAGACCTGCCCAGCCTGTACAGCGCCGGAGACACCACGTCCAACTCGGCGCAAGGCAGCTACCTGACGGCGACTGCTCTTCGTTCAGTGCTAGCAATAGCTGCAGCGGCAGTATCTGTAGTGTTCGCCGATAGCAGCCGTGAGCTCGCGTTCGTCGTAGCGATAATTTTTCTCTTAATATTTGGTGTTGAGGCATGGCTTTGGGCGGTTAGGCCCGAGCGGCGATGGTACGACGGCCGCGCAGTGGCGGAGTCAGTCAAGACTTTAGCCTGGCGCTTCTCGGTTTGCGGCCTCCCGTTCGCACAGGACCACCAGCTGGCAGAGGACATCCTGCTCGATCGCCTCGAAAGGCTACTAAAGGATGCTCCGGCTACCGGCATCCTTCCGTCCAGCGGACCAGTTATCACTGAGGCAATGCTGAGGCTTCGGGAAGAGCCTCTCGATGTACGGCGAACCATATACATAAACGAACGGGTCGACGGACAGTGCGCTTGGTACAGGATTAAGGCAAGGCGACATTCCCGCAGCTCCGCTGTCTGGCGCGGGGTAATGCTTTCCACTGAGCTGGCAGCAATAATCCTAGCTGTAGCAAGGGGCGCTGGCTGGATACATTTAGACCTAGCCAGCGTCGCCGCGTCTGTCGTGACTGGAGCTGCCGCGTGGCTTGCCGTCTGCCAGCATGAGGCGCTCGCACGGGCCTACACCTTCGCTCACGGTGAATTGTCAGTCGCTCGCGAGCGGCTGAACCGAGTGCAAGACGAACCAAGTTGGGGAGCGGAAGTCTCCGATACAGAGGAAGCGATTAGCCGCGAACACACCATGTGGCATGGCTCAAGATCCTTTACGACAATGTAGTCAGTGGACGATGCGCGGACTTCTAGTCCTTTGCGGAATTACCGCCCTGAACTTTAGTCGTCCTTGATCTCGAGGTACGGACGGAATGCGGGGTGTACCGACACTCGAGGCTCACGACGTTTCGTCTTCTCAAGCTTCCTCGCCATCACCAGTGCCCGCTTCTTGGCCTGATCTTCCGCCGGATAATCGTAGCGGTCGACCTCCACTTCAAGGCCCAGGAAGTTCGCACGTAGAAGACGACTGAACATTTCGTCGACGTCCGACCCAGGCGCCGCACTTGAAATTAGTGACTTTGCCTCAGAAACGGGCATGACGGGGTCCGCGCTAGCAAACTCGAGCAGGACATTGTCGAGCTCCTCGGACGTGGAACCTTCTACCATCAACGCATCGAAGGCGAAACGCGAATAGTCGACCTCAGCCGCTAGTATCTCCTCCTCGGAAACGTATGACCGTCGCCTGTTGATAGCGGTCAAGACGCACGAGTTGCATAAGTAGACTAGATCACGAGGCCGTGGCAGGGATCTCCACAACAGGTGTGTGCGAGTGTCCCGTCCTTTGACCTTAGGTGTAAAGAAGACGGACCACAGTTCGTGCGGCTCAGCCTCATCATTGCGCATCGCCACATAACGATCCTCGACTATTCGCGCAAGCAATTCTGGATCGTCCCAGCGCACTTGCAGAGTAGAGATCTTATCAGGCTCGCGCGCGTGCTGACGGACGACATCGAAGATGTCCGCCCGCAGAAATACAGCAAGTGTCACATTTACCTGATCACGCCATGCATCGTCTCGACGAAGTTCACGTTCCAGTCGGCCGACTGCGCCGAGCAGGCCAAGAATTACGCGCGACTGCTGCTCTCTATCTGCGTTTCGCTCCCACGCTTTGTCTAGATTATCGATCAGCACAGCGACGCGCTTTCGCCCCTTGAGCGCGTGTCCCATCTCCCGCCGAAGGTCATTGAGCATGCTCGCATATAGTCGCTTGCCGAGCCATGCCTCGGCGTCGGCAACCCCGGATGGCAAACTTGCAAGCTCGGCCATGAGTTCGTTGACGATGTGCTCTAGGCGGATGGCGAAGTTCGCATCGGTTGCTATGCCAGTGTCGTCCAGATAGGCGCGCAGCGCTTCCATAGGACTGCCGGTGGCAATTCCCGCTGCACGACCTTCGGCTTCTCGCACGGCTGCTACCGCAATCTCCGTCAGGAGCATATAGCGCCAGAGGCCATCTAAGAGATAATCGGCAACATCACGTCGCGGTAAATGTGATAGCACCTCAATCAGGCTCTCGAGTTCATATCCACTCGGCTTAATAACGGTAACTAGGTTGCGTCGATCTTTCCTTAGCTGCGCGGACGCTTGAAGCATGTTCGCGGTTTTACCTGTACCTTTACGCCCTACGAAAATTGCAGTTTGACTCGCTAGGACAGCTCGATACTGGCCGGTCTCCACGAAGTATTCAGCAAGCTCATCTTGTTCATTTTCGGCAACGTATTCGCCGAAACGATGGACGGGCAACTCTGCCGTAAGGCTCATTCGACCGAGCGTCTTAGTTCTAGAGACGATTGGAAGTCCATCTAACCAATTGTCTACCTTTTCGCTCAGCCTTCGCGTGGACGAGTAACGCATTAGAAGATCCTGATAATCGAACGGCGGCTCGAACAGCTCGTCAGCGATGAGCAACGTGGGCACGTTTAGTGCGTGCGCCATTCCAGCCATTAGACTCGCTCTCGCATTATGCACCGTCGCCCTAACTCGTGAAGGAGAACGAAGGTGAACTAACGCGGCACTTGAGCGGTATATGCGCGCCGAGTACCAAGAAAGCGGGGCCAGTCCCTGCTCTTCTTCTGCCACATTGTAGATTGAAAGATCACGGCGAGCCGAGAGTAGTCGATCAACCGTCTTTTCCGCGTCAGAGCGAAGGCCTACCGGAAGATAGAATAGCGATCGTGATTCCCTAGGTCCAACCCCGCCTGCAACTAGTAGTTCCTCCCAGAGGCGGTCCTCACGAAGTTCGGGTCGCTGCTCCAAGTAGACCTTGGCTAGATTCTCACTATTTCCGTCGTGTGCCGTGAAGCCAATACCAGACAAGATGCCAAGTTCCTGCCAGTTGCGCATGCAGCTCTGGTCAGTGGTGTCTAGGCACAGGAGGAGCTGCTTGTTGCTGGCAAGAGCGTATCCGACCTCGAAGAGAACATTGCTGTTCATCGAACCGACGTCAGCTACGATCACGCTGGCAGACGAGATTGCTTCCAGCACCCTGTCGATAACCAAACGCCCATCCACTTCTAGGTCTTGCCACGTTCTTGTGGTCGGACCACCGCGTTGACCAATGAGCTTGGCAGCAGACGTCATCACCTCAGCTGCGAGAGCAGGCTTACCTGGATAGACGAAGAAGACGGACGCGGCATCCGATGACCCTCGAGGCATAGTCCTATTCTGCTACCCGGAGCTGCCACTTCGTGTGCGATCTAGCTGAAAAGCGGCGTCCTGACCAAATCGGACGGGACCGCCGACGCCACGCTGCTAGCTAGGACTTCCGCGGCCCGCTTGTCGGACTCGGCTACCCACGCCGTGTAAACGCGCAGGGTTGTGGTGCCGCCGCCGCCGTGTCCGAGGGGGCCGGCGACCGTGCGGACATCGACGCAGGCGGTGATGTGCTCCGTCGCGGAGTAGTGCCGTAGTGCGTGCAGGTGGCTGTCGATACCCAGGCTCGTGCACATGGTCTTGTAGCGGTGGCTTACGCCGTCCGGGTCGCATGGGCGGCGGTGGTCGGCCTGGTAGGAGAAGACGAAGGCGTCGTCCCGTGGTTCCTCGTCCAAGCCGCAGACCTGCTTCTCGTAGCGCTTCCGATGGGCTCGCAGCAGGTCGCAGGTGCCCTCGTCCAGCGCTATGCGGCGGATCTGGTGGGTCTTGGTGTCCTTCTCGATCCCGTCGACGATGTTGCGGCGGATCTCGAGCATTCCGGTGTCGAGGTGTACGTCGTGCCGCCGAAGAGCGAGAACCTCGCCCCGGCGGGCGCCGGTGACCATGTAGAGCCAGACCAGTGCTCCCCACGACTCGTCCTGCGCCATCGCGGCCTCGACCTGCTGCGCGGCTTGCTTCGGTGTCGGGGGCTTCGGCTGCTTCGGCTTCTTGGTCACCTCGGTCGGATTGCTCTGGAGCCTGCCCCACCGGACCGCGGTCGACAACGCACCACTAATGATGACGTGCGCCTCCCGGATCGTCGCTGCGGCGTAGGGCCGGCATTGGTGTGGCTGACACCGCCGGCGCGTCGTCCGGTCGTCCTCGTCGCAGTCGTGCGGCTCACTCGTCCGGTGTTCGACGTAGGGCCACCCGTCGCACCGGTTCCTGCACCGGCGCAGCTCTGCGTAGAACTGCTCCAGGACGCGCGGTGTGAGCTTGGCGATCGGCACTCGGCTCAGCGCCGGCTTGATGCGGATCTCAGCTGCTCGGCGGTAGCCGGCGAGAGTTGTGGGTTCGGCTTCGTGCACCTCCAGCCAGGAGTCGAGGACGTACGCGGGTGTCGCCTTGGTTGTTGCCTGGCGCTGTTGGTCGACCTGGGCGAGCAACCGGGTCTGTATCTTCTCGACCTGGCGCTCGTTCTTCGTCGAGTCGGTGAGGTAGCTGTCCTTGCCGGTCAGCGGGTAAACACCGGAGTAGACGAGCACCTGGAACGAGTTGCCCCGCCGGCGCAGGTAGCTGCGTTCTCGGCGCCTACCGCGCGTCTTCGCAACCATACGGTGAGCGCGTTCATCGACAGCCGCCATTGACAGACGCCACGCCGAGCAAAGATGAAGCCCAGGCCAGAAAAAGCTTCTGACCTGGGCTTTCATGTGGAGCCAGCGAGGGGACTTGAACCCCTAACCGCCCGATTACAAGTCGGGTGCGCTACCAATTGCGCCACGCTGGCCAGGCCCGCCAAGCCTAGCCGCGCGGGGCGTCCGCCCCACCCGCGGCCCGGCCGACGGCGACGCAAACACAAACCGCAGCCCTCAGCGAGGCCGCGCCGCCCCGGTCGACCCACGCACCACGAGTTCGGGACGGAAGAGGTACTCCGAGTGTGGCGCGCCGTGCCCGTGGATCTCGTCGATCAACGCACGTACGGCGGCCAGCCCCATCGCGTGGACGGGCTGGCGCACGGTGGTCAGCGGCGGGTCGGTGAACGCGATCAGCGGGGAGTCGTCGTACCCGACCACGGACACGTCCCGGGGCACCTCCAGCCCGCGCTGGCGCACCGCCCGGATCGCCCCGAGCGCCATCAGGTCCGAGCCGCACACGATCCCGGTGACACCCTCGGCCAGCAGCCGGGTGGCAGCGGCGTGCCCGCCCTCGACGGAGAACAGCGACTGTTCCACGATCCCGACCACCCCGGACGCCTTCAAGGACGGAGAGCCGACCGAAGCGCTGAACGCCGCCAGCTTCCGCTGCACCGGCACGTAGCGGTCCGGCCCGCACGCGAACCCGATCCGCCGGTGCCCGAGGCTGGCGAGGTGCTGTACGGCGAGTTCGGTCGCCACCGCGTCGTCGGAGGACACGAACGGCGCGTCGACCTGTTCGACGTACCCGTTGACGAACACGACGGGCAGCCCGCGCCCGGTCAGTTTCTGGTAGCGCCCGGGGTCGCTGGACAGGTCGGAGTGCAGGCCGGAGACGAAGATGATCCCGGACACGCCCCGGTCGAGCAGCATCTCGACATACTCGTCCTCGCCGACCCCGCCCGGGGTCTGGGTGCACAGCACCGGGGTGTAGCCGTGGTGGCCGCAGGTCGTCTCGATCACCTGGGCGAACGCCGGAAAGATCGGATTGTCCAGTTCTGGTACGACGAGACCGATGAGGCCGGCGCTGCGCTGCCGCAGCCGGGCCGGGCGCTCGTACCCCAGCACGTCCAGCGCGGTGAGCACGGCCCGCGTCGTCTCCGGGCTCACCCCGGGCCGGCCGTTGAGGACCCTGGACACGGTCGCCTCGCTCACGCCCGCCTGGGCGGCAAGATCGACCAGGCGCGCCCGCTTGCCAGGCCCTCCGTGCATGCGTCCCTCCGTCTGTCGGTCCGGCGAGGATCACCCGCCGGCGGTGTGGCCGGGGCGGGGATCACCCGCCGAACAGCACTCCGGACGGCCCCTCGGCCGTCCGGCCAGCATCAGCATGCACGGATCGGACCGTTCTTGCAGAAAACCTGTGAAAGAAAGGGCAGGTCCCGACGCGCCGCAGCCGTACTCTCACCAAACGTACTGACGATCATGCGCAGGGGCGCCCGCGACCGGCGGCCGGTTTCGGGCTGACCGCCCGCCACCTGGTGACATCCAGGTGAACGTCATGTCACCATGACCCTGCCCGTGGCGTACTGCAAAAAGCACGCCAGCAACCCTTTGCTCGGATCGTCCGGCACGTTCCTGCCGGTGAAGGGATGGAGCTTCTTCATGGCTACCGTCACGTACGACAGCGCATCCAGGATCTACCCCGGCTCCGACAAGCCCGCGGTGGACAAGCTGGACCTCGACATCGCCGACGGCGAGTTCATGGTCCTCGTCGGCCCCTCCGGATGCGGGAAGTCCACCTCCCTGCGCATGCTCGCGGGGCTTGAGGAGATCAACGACGGCGCGGTCCGCATCGGCGACCGGGACGTCACGCACCTCCCGCCGAAGGACCGCGACATCGCGATGGTGTTCCAGAACTACGCGCTCTACCCGCACATGTCGGTCGCGGAGAACATGGGCTTCGCGCTGAAGATGCAGGGCGTGTCCAAGGAGCAGCGGCTGCAGAAGGTCCGCGAGGCCGCGCAGCTGCTGGGCCTGGAGGAGTTCCTCGACCGCAAGCCGAAGGCGCTGTCCGGTGGTCAGCGTCAGCGCGTCGCGATGGGCCGCGCGATCGTCCGGGAGCCGAAGGTCTTCCTCATGGACGAGCCGCTGTCCAACCTGGACGCCAAGCTGCGTGTCTCGACCCGTACCCAGATCGCCGCGCTGCAGCGCCGCCTCGGCATCACCACGGTCTACGTCACCCACGACCAGACCGAGGCGATGACGATGGGCGACCGGGTGGCGGTCCTCAAGGACGGCCTTCTGCAGCAGAACGACACCCCGCTGAACCTCTACGACAAGCCGAACAACGTCTTCGTCGCGGGCTTCATCGGCTCCCCTGCGATGAACCTGCTGGACGGCAAGGTCACCGAGTCCGGCGTGGACGTCGGCAGCTACACCGTCCCGCTCCTGCCGGCCGTGCGCAGCAAGCTCGGCCAGGACGCCGCGGCGACCGTCGGCATCCGCCCGGAGGCCTTCCGCATCGTCTCCAACGAGGAGAACGGCCTGCCCGTCGAGGTGGCGGTGGTCGAGGAGCTCGGCGCGGACGCCTACCTCTACGGCCTGGTCGGCAACGGTGACGAGCAGAAGGAGATCATCGCTCGCATCGACGCCCGCCGCCCGCCGGAGAAGGGCGCCAAGGTGAAGCTCGCGGCCGACACCGAGCGGATCCACGTCTTCTCCGCCTCCACCGGCGACCGTCTCACCGACTGACGCAGCCGCCGCCCGTGCGGGCCAGGTGTCCGCACAGAAGAAACGACATCGGTCGACCATGGTCGGCCACGGGGTCCGCCGGTTTCGTCCGGCGGACCCCGTCGTTTTGTCTCCCGGGCGGCAATGCGGATTAACTGGTCCCCATGCCTCGGTTCGCCTCCATGGCCGCAGACCCCGGTCTGCTCGCCCTTCCGTGGAACACCCCGCTCGCGGAGTGGCCGCAGCACCACCTCGTCGCCCTCCCCCGCGGCATCTCCCGCCACGTGGTGCGGTTCATCCGCAACCGCGGTCAGGTGTACGCGCTGAAGGAGGCCGCCGAGCGGTACGTCGTACGGGAGAACCGTCTGCTCCGCGACCTCGAGCGCCTCGACGTCCCGTCCGTGGACTCCGTGGGCATCGTCCTGGACCGGGTGGACGCCGCGGGCGAGCCGCTCGACCCGATCCTGATCACCCGGCACCTGTCGTTCTCCCTGCCCTACCGTGCGGTCTTCTCCCGTACGCTCCGCCCGGACACGGTCGTACGCCTGGTCGACGCGCTCGCCGCGCTGCTCGTCCGGCTCCACCTGGCCGGCTTCTTCTGGGGCGACTGCTCGCTGTCCAACACGTTGTTCCGGCGGGACGCGGGCGCGTTCGCGGCATACCTCGTCGACGCCGAGACCGGCGACCTGCACGACGAGCTCTCCCCCGGCCAGCGGTCCTACGACCTGGACCTCGCCCACACCAACATCTTCGGTGAGCTGATGGACCTGCAGGCCGGCGGCTACCTGTCGGAGGACCTCGAACTCCTCGAGCTTGCCGACACCGTGGTCGAGCGCTACCAGCGGCTGTGGGCGGAGCTGACCGAACCGGAGGAGTTCGACACCGGCGAGATGTACCGCCTGGAGCAGCGCATCCAGCGGCTGAACGACCTCGGCTTCGACGTCGCCGAGCTCGACATCCACACCGACTTCGACGGCCGGCACATCCGGATCCAGCCGAAGGTCGTCGACGCCGGGCACCACTCCCGCCGGCTGCTGCGGCTCACCGGGCTGGACGTGGAGGAGAACCAGGCGCGCCGGCTGCTCAACGACCTGGACGCGTTCCGGGCCGCGACCGAGCAGCAGTACGAGGACGAGGAGATCGTCGCGCACCAGTGGCTCACCGAGGTGTTCGAACCCGTCGTGCAGGCGGTCCCGGCCGAGCTGCGCGGCAAGCTGGAGCCCGCCGAGGTGTTCCACGAGGTCCTCGAACACCGGTGGTACCGCTCGGAGAACGCCCACCGCGAGCTCCCGCTGCTGGAGTCCGCCCGCTCCTACGTCGACACCGTCCTGCGGATGCGCCCGGACGAACGCGAGGCGCTGCCGCGCGGCGAGGACACCCTGACCGACATGGAAGCGGTACCCGACGACACCCTCACCGACCTGGAACCGGTGCGCGACCTCGATCCCCGACCGGGGCACCGGCCCAGGCCCTGACCCCTGGTCCCTGGTCCCTGGTCCCTGGTCCCGACCGTCGTCAACCCGGGGTTGGCAGGTGGTGTCAACCCAGCCTTGCACGACGATCCGCAGGACGGGCCCTATCTGCTGCTGTCGTTCGCGATCCGGCCACCCGTCGGTGGAAGCTCCGTCCCTGCCCCGCCGGGCGCCGCCGGGCCGCCCTGCCGCCACCAACTGGTCTGCCGCAGCGCGCCCTGCCAGCTGAAGCTGATGTGGATGTGGTCGGTGTGCGGGTTCGGTGTACCCGAGTACGGCTGCCAACCCGAGCTTGCGCGGTAGGAACGCCAGATCTGGTGGTCCCAGATGATGTACATGACGCCGAGCCGGCGGGCCATCGCGTTCTGGTTGCCGTACTGGTCCGGTGCCAGCAGCCAGCGCAGGAAGTCCTCCGCCGCCGCCCGTTCGCGCGGGGACCGGGCGTTGAACGCGATGTCCAGCGCCCGCCCCTCCTTGTGCTCACTCTGCATCCGGCCCGCGCAGGTGCCCGAGATGCCCCACCAGCGCGGCCGGTACACCATCCGGACGAGGTTCAGCACGTCCACCACTCCCGGCTTGGGGGTGGGGTCGCACAGCCACTGGCCGACGTACGGCGCGTACGGGTCGATCCAGGGTCCGAACGCCGCGGACCGGACCGACTCACCCGAGGTGATCGCGCCCAGCGAGGTGGCCGAGCCGAGGGTGCTGATCGGCTCGCCGGAGGCGACCGACCGGCCGGACTCCATCGCGGGCCACGACGTGCCGGCCGGCCAGGAGACGGCCGCACGGGGTGTCGCCGACGCCCCCAGCCCTGCCCGTCCGGCCACCAGGAGCAACCCGAGGATCGCCGCGACGGCGAGTGACCGGCGCAGGATCCGGTGGTCCCGCTGGTCCCGGTCGCGGCTCATCACACCAAGGTGCACCACCCGCGGTGTTCCCGTCCTGGGAAACCGCGGGTAGTGCCCCTCCCGGGCGGACCGGGCTCGTTCGGCATCTCAGCGCGGGCTGTCGGTGATGTCGGTCGGCGCGCGTTCCCGGCTGACCCCGGCCGGCGGCGACGGCATCGGTGTGGCCGCGCCGGTCCTCTGGGTCCACCACGTCGTCTTCCGCAGCGCCCCGTCCCAGCTGAGGCTGATGTGCACGTGGTCGGTGTGCGGGTTGGACCCGCTGTACGGCAGCCAGCCCGCGCTGGGGTTGTAGGACCGCCACATCTTGTGGTTCCAGATCAGGTACATGACGCCGATCCGGCGGGCCATCGCGTTCCGGTTGCCGTACTGGTCGGGCTTGAGCAGCCAGTACAGGAAGTCGTTGGCCCGGGTGCGCTGGACCGGGTCGGCGGCGTTGAACGCGACGTCGATCGCCCGGCCCTCCTTGTGCTCGTTCACCGACGACGTACACGCGCGGTGAATTCCCCACCAGGCGTTGTGATACGTCGCCACGACGAGGTTCTTGATGTCCACCGCCCCCGGCTTGTCGGTGGGGCTGCAGGTGGTGCCGCCCTGGTACTTCTGGTACGCGTCGATGGTCTTCGTGAACGGCGGTGTCGGCGGCATCAGCCGCTGGACCTCGGAAACGCCACCGGCCGGTGCCCCCGCCCTGGGCACCTGCGGTGACCGCGAGATGGCCAGTGCCACGACAACGGCGATCACCGCCACCAGGACTCCGATGGCGACGAGCGCCTTGCGCGAGAAGTGCAGACGATGGTTGCTGGCCGAGCCGGTATCCATGCCTTCATCGTGCGAACGGCGTACCGTCGAACGCCTCCCCCGGACGGCCCGTAAGCCGCCGCGCCCTGCCTCGCCGACGCCGAGGGAGGTCCCGCACCGGACCTGTCCGGTAGGACGGAAACAACGCCGGATCGGTGTGGGCTACCGATGCCGGCAACTGACGGCGCGGACAGTGGTGCCGGTGATTGCCGACACTCCGGTTGCCGACGACGATTCCCAACGTAGGAAGGGATTCCGACGGTTACCAACCGCCGGCGGTCGTCACCACCCGCCGAGATCCCACGCGGAGCCTGGCTACGCCGACAACGAACGCCCGATGACGAGCCGCTGGATCTGGTTGGTGCCCTCGAAGATCTGCAGCACCTTCGCCTCCCGCATGTACCGCTCCACGGGGAAGTCGCGGGTGTAGCCGTAGCCGCCGAGCACCTGCACCGCGTCCGTGGTCACCTTCATCGCCGTGTCGGTGGCGGTGAGCTTGGCGACGGCCGCCTCGGTGGAGTACGCCATGCCTCGGTCGCGCCGCCGGGCCGCGTCCAGGTAGGTCGCGCGGGCACTCTGCACGCCGGCGGCCATGTCGGCGAGCAGGAACGACATTCCCTGGAACCCGATGACCGGCTGCCCGAACTGCGAGCGCTCCTTCGCGTACGCCACCGCGGTGTCAAGTGCCGCTTGCGCCAGCCCGACCGCGCACGCCGCGATGCCGAGCCGGCCGGAATCCAAAGCGGACAAGGCGATCCGCAGGCCCTCGCCCTCCGCGCCGATCAGCCGGTCGGCGTCGACACGTACGTCGTCCCAATGCACCTGGCGGGTCGTGGACGCCGTCATCCCCATCTTGTGCTCGGGCGCGGCGAAGGACAGCCCGGGCGCGGACGCGTCCACCAGGAAACAGCTGATCCCGCGGGTGCGGTCGGGGGAGGTCCGGGCGAACAACGTGTAGAAGTCCGCCTCGCCGCCGTGGGTGATCCAGGCCTTGGTGCCGTTCACGACGTACGGGTGTCGGTCGGCGGGATCCGCGTCGGAGCCCTCTCCGGCGGCACGCACCGCCCGGGTGGTCATCCCCGCCACGTCCGAACCCGCCTGCGGCTCCGACAGGCAGTACGCGCCGAGCAGGTCACCGGACAGCAGCGTCGGGAGCCACCGCTCGCGCTGCGCGCCGGTGCCGAAGGTCGCCAGTGGGTAGCAGGTCAGCGACTGCACCGAGGCGCCGACGCCGACACTCAGCCAGGCGTACGCGAGCTCCTCCAGCACCTGCAGGTAGACCTCGAACGGCTGGCCGCCCCCGCCGTACTCCTCCGGGTAGGACAGCGACAGCAGACCCGCCTGGCCGAGCAGCCGAAACGTGTCCCGCGGGAAGGTGCTCGTCTCCTCCGCCTCCGCGGCCCGGGGCGCGAGTTGCTCCGCGGCGATCTCCCGGGTCAGGTCGAGGAGGTCGTGTGCCTCCGGCGTGGGGAGCAGGCGTTCGACCGGCATGGCGGGTCCTCCTCGACGGTGGGGAAGGCGTCCGTACGGCAGGTCTCCTACTGGTACCGCCGCACGGCGTACTCTGTCACGCGTCTTGCGGAGTGAGACGGGCGGACCTGATCCCGCGGCGCCGCCAGGTCCAGGTCACGGTGATCCCCTCACCGTCGGTCACCGCGGCCGGGTAGGAGAACTCCCGCTCCTCGACGTTCTGCTCGCCCGGATCCCCCGCCGCCCCCGTCGGCCCGGCGTCGTCCAGGGCCGGCGCGTCGTCCAGGGTCGCCCAGTGGTGCCAGGTGTGGCCGTTGTCGGCGGAGATCGCCGCGGTGAGCGGCGTTCGCACTCCCCACGACCTGCCGACCGGGTTGTGCACGCAGACCAGCCGGCCGTCCGGGAGAGGCGCGAGGTCGATCCCGCTGTTGTTGTTCGGCAGCGACGTCGGCGTCACCGGGCTCCAGGTCCGGCCGCCGTCGGCGGAGTCGCTGCGGCACACCCAACCGCTGCTGCTGCGCACCAGCATGTGCACCCGGCCGGGCGCGGACTCCCAGACCGTGGGCTGGATGATCCCCTTGCCGGGGAACGCCGCGTGGTCGACCGGCACGAACTCGCCGCGCTGCCAGCTGCGCCCCCGGTCGTACGACAGGTCGGCGAACGCGTCCCAGGTGTCGCTGCGTTCGATCGACGCCGGCGCGAGCCAGCCCCCGTCGGCGAGCACGATCGGCTTGTTCTTCACCGGGCCGCGCCCGCCCTCGTCGCCCGGCACCAGCTCCCGGGGCGCGGACCAGGTACGCCCGCCGTCACCGGAGACGACCACCCGGGTGCGCCAGGCCGGGATCTGCCGCCCCACCTTGTAGAACAGCCACACCTCGCCGGCCCCACCCCAGGGCGGCGCGAACAGCACCGGGTTCCAGTGCGGCAGGCCGTCCTCGCCGGCCACGCGTTCGGGGCGTGACCACCCCTCGGGCGTACGCCGGGCCAGCCAGATCGCCACGTCGTCCGCACCCTCGCGGCTGCCACCGAACCACGCCACCAGCGGCCCGTCCGGCAGCAGCAGCACCGTGGACGCGTGGCAGGCCGCGAACCGCGGGTCGTCGCGGACCACGAACTCCCGCTCCACCCGCGCCTGCGCCTCCGGGCCGGTCGCCTCGGGTCCGGTCACTCCGCGGTCACTCCGCGGTCGCGGCCCGGGCGCGCTGCTGGGCCACCTCGTACAACGCGATACCCGCCGCGACCCCGGCGTTCAGCGACTCCGTGCCCGAGTGCATCGGGATCCGCGCCAGGTCGTCGCAGGTCTCGCGGACCAGCCGGGACAGGCCCTTGCCCTCCGAGCCCGCGACCAGGACCACCGGCCCGTCCAGGTCGGCCACCTCGGCGAGGTCGCCCTCGCCCTCCGCGGCCAGCCCGACGATGCGCAGCCCGGCCTTCTGGTACGCCTTCAGCGTCCGGTTGAGGTTGACCGCCCGGGCCACCGGCACCCGCACCGCCGCCCCGGCCGAAGTCTTCCACGCGGCCGCCGTCATCCCGGCCGACCGGCGTTCGGGCACCACCACACCGTGCGCGCCGAACGCCGCCGCCGAGCGGACCACCGCGCCCAGGTTGCGCGGGTCGGTGACGCCGTCCAGGGCCACCAGCAGCGCCGGGTGCCCGCTGTCGATGGCGTCCTGGAGCAGCTCGTCGGGGTCGGCGTAGTCGTACGGCGGCACCTGCACCGCCACGCCCTGGTGGACCGCGCCGCTGGTGATCCGGTCCAGCTCCAGCCGGGTGACCTCCAGCAGCGGGGTGCCGGTCTCGGCGGCCAGCCGCAGGATCTCGCGTACCCGGTCGTCGCGGTCGACCCGCTCGGCGATCTGGACGGTCTTCACCGGTACGCCGGAGCGCAGGGTCTCCACGACGGGGTTGCGGCCGACGATCCACTCCGGCTTGTCACCGGCCCGGCCGCCCGTACCCGCCCGGCCGGAGCCACCGCCGCGCCGGGTGTCCGACGTGGCACCGGCCCGCTTCTGCGCCTGCATCCGCTTGTGCGCCTTGTGGTAGGGCCGGTCCTCCGCCCGCGGCGTCGGGCCCTTGCCCTCCAGTCCGCGGCGGACCCGGCCGCCCGATCCCGCCGTCGGGTTGCCCGAGGACCGCTGCCGGATCGCACCACGGCGCTTGCTGTTGCCGGCCACGCCAGCCTCCACCCACTCGATGTCGTACGTCGATCAGCCTCGGTCGGCGACGTCCCACCGGGCGCCGTGCGGGGTGTCGGTGACCTCCACGCCCGCGTCCCTGAGCTGGTCACGCACCGCGTCGGCCGCCGCCCAGTCCCGCCGGGCCCGCGCTTCCTCACGCTGAACCAGCAATGCTCGCACCAGGGTGTCGGCCACCGCGCGGAGGGAGTCGTCCTGGCCGGCCGAACGCCGCCAGCGCGGGTCCATCGGGTCCAGGCCGAGCACGGACAGCATCGACCTGACCTCGAGCAGTCGCGCCCGGACGCTCGCCTTGTCGTCGGCGGCCAGGGCGGTGTTGCCGTCGCGTACGGCCGCGTGCACGACCGCAAGCGCCTGCGGGACGCCCAGGTCGTCGTCCATCGCCGCGACGAACGCGTCCGGCAGGGCGGACGCCCGCCCATCCCCGTCCAGGACGGATTCGCCGTCCCCGTCCCCGGCGAACTCCGTCGCCCGCTCGACGAAGCCCTCCAGCCGCTGGTAGCCGGCGGCCGCCTCGTGCAGCGCCTCCTCGGAGTACTCGATCATCGAGCGGTAGTGCGGCGAGGCGAGGTAGTAGCGCAACTCGACCGGGCGGACGTCGCGGCGGACGACCTCCCGGACCAGCAGGGAGTTGCCGAGCGACTTGCTCATCTTCTCCCCGGACAGCGTGACCCAGGCGTTGTGCAGCCAGTAGCGGGCGAACGGGTCACCGGCCGCGAGCGACTGGGCGCGTTCGTTCTCGTGGTGCGGGAACACCAGGTCGATGCCGCCGCCGTGGATGTCGAACTCGGGCCCGAGGTACTTCGTCGACATCGCCGAGCACTCGATGTGCCAGCCGGGCCGGCCCGGGCCCCACGGCGTGTCCCAGCTCGGCTCGCCCGGCTTGGCCCGCTTCCACAACGCGAAGTCACGAGGGTCGCGCTTGGCCCCGGCGTTCTCGGTGTCGCCCGCCGACTGGACCTCCTCGACCCGCTGGCCGGACAGGGCGCCGTAGTCGGCGAACGAACCGACGTCGAACAGCACGTCACCGCCGCTGGCGTAGGCGTGGCCGGCCTCGATCAGTCGGGCGATCAGCGCGACGATCTCGGGGACGTGCCCGGTCGCCCGCGGCTCCAGCGTCGCCGGGAGGCAGCCGAGCAGGTCGTACGCCGCGGTGAACGCCCGCTCGTTGCGGTAGGCCAGGTCCCACCAGGGCACCTGCTCCGCCTGGGACTTCGCGATCACCTTGTCCTCGACGTCGGTGACGTTGCGGACGTAGACGACCTCGTTGCCCTGCTGCAGCAGCCAGCGGCGGAGCAGGTCGAAGTTGACGGCGAACCGCACGTGCCCGATGTGCGGAGGGCTCTGCACGGTGGCGCCACAGACGTACATCGTGACCTTGCCGGGCTGCAGCGGCTCGAAGTCACGGATCGCACGCGCGCGCGTGTCGTACAGGCGCAAGTTCATTGACTCAGCGTACCGATGACCCAGGCCCCGGTCGCCTCCCGGCGATCGGGGCCGTCAAATCATCCGAATTCCCCGGCATTCACCCGACGGTTCCGCCGGCTCAGCGGGCCGGCTGGATGCCGAGCTCGTGCCCGAACACGCCGCGCGGGTCGTAGTGGGCCTTGATCCGCTGCAGCCGCGGGTAGTTCCCCTTGTAGTACAGCGTGTGCCAGGGCACGCCGGAGGTGTTCCACCCCGGGTCGGCGAGATCGCGGTCGGGATAGTTGATGTACGACCCGTCGTTGGCGGCGTTCGGCGCCGGAACGCCGCCGGTCTCCGCGTACACGTCCCGGTAGATGCGCCGGGCCCAGTCGACCTCCTGCTCGTCGCGCGCCGGGTCGGTCCACGACGACGCGTAGACCACCTTCATGATCGAGCTCCGCTGCGCGGTGGCGGTGGCCGCCGGGTCGACGGTGTTGACCTTGCCGCCGTACGGAACGAACAACGCCAGCGACTCGGGGTTGCGGTAGCCCGGGTCGGTGAGGTGCCGGTGGATCGTGGCCACCTGCGCAGGCGTGTAGCCCCTGCGCAGGTAGGCCGCCTTGTACTTCCCCCGGCCCGGCTGCGGGGTCTCCGCGATGGACCGGGTGAGGGTCATGTTCAGGAACGGGCCCTCCGTCGGCTCACCCACGTAGGGCCGTGGCGAAACACCGTCCACGATCGCCTCGTGGAACGCTGTCAACCTCGCCTTGGCATCGGGCAGCGTCCCGTCGAACTGCGTGGACAGCAGGAACCCGTCGGCAGCGCTGGTCGGAATGAGGAACGGGGCGTAGAGACTGGCGTACGGCGAGTCCGCACCGGCGTGCTTCTCGTACCACGAGAAGTAGTTCGCCATCGTGTGCGCGAACGACTCCGCGGTGACGGCCTTCCAGTCCCAGGCGACGAACGCGCTCAGCAGCGTGGCCGGTGGCCTGGGCAGGGCCCGGGTGGGATCGTTGCCAGCAGCTCCGTGACTGCGCAGGAAGTAGCGGGTGACGACGCCGAAGTTCCCGCCACCTCCGCCGGTGTGCGCCCACCACAGGTCACGGTGCGGGTCGCCCGGCTCCCGGGTCGCCACCACCGGCCGGGCGTGCCCGGACCTGTCCACGACCACCACCTCGACGCCGTACAGGTGGTCGACCACCGAGCCGTGCAGCCGGGACAGCGGGCCGTACCCGCCGCCGCTGAAGTGACCGCCGACACCGACCGACAGGCAGCCGCCGCCCGGCACGGTGACACCCCAGCCGAACAGCAGCGCCTTGTAGACCTGCTCCAACGTCGCGCCCGCCCCGACGGTGAACGCTCCGCGGCGGTGGTCCCAGGTCACCTCCGACAGCGCCGACATGTCCACGACGACCTGCACGTCGGAGTTGTCGACGAAGTTCTCGAAGCAGTGCCCGCCGCCGCGCACCGCGACCCGCCGGCCGGACCGGGCCGCCTTCTCGACCGCACGTGCGACGTCCTCGGTGGAACGCACCACCTCGATGCGTTCGGGCTGCCCGGCGAACCGGCGGTTCTGGCCGCGCAGCATCAGGTCGGCGTAGCGCGGGTCGTCCGGACCGACACCGCCGGCGCCGGGCCCACCGCCGCGGCCCGCAGCCGAGGTCCCGGTGTCCGCCAGTGCCACACCGGCGCCGGCCGCCTGTGTTCCCACCACCCCGGCGCCCGCCACCCCGGCGAGTGCGGCGGTCCCGAGGAAGCCCCGTCTGGTCACGTTCGTCATCGCGAGATCCGTTCCTGGCAAGGCGGTCACGCTGTTCGTGCCACCGGCCCCACGAACGTAACGACGCACCGGCGATCCCCACATCCACCGATCAGTGGATCTGTCCGTCGGCCAGGTGGATACGACATGTTGTCGGTCAGGTGGGTACGACTCAGGCGGGTACGACTCAGGCGGGTACGACCAGGGCGGTGGCGAACGCCGCCAGCCCCTCGCCGCGCCCGGTGAATCCGAGCCCGTCGGTCGTCTTCGCGGCCACGCCCACCGGCGCGCCACACGCCTCGCTCAGCACGCCCTCGGCCTCCACGCGGCGGGCGGCCATCCGGGGCCGGACTCCGACCACCTGCACCGAGACGTTCCCGATCCGCCACCCGGCCGCCCGGACCCGTCCGGCCATCTCGGTCAGCAACGCGACACCGGAGGCGCCGGCCCACACCGGGTCCGACGTACCGATCTGCGCACCGAGGTCGCCCAGCCCCGCGGCGGTAAGGATCGCGTCACAGCAGGCGTGTGCGGCCACGTCTCCGTCGGAGTGCCCGGACAGCCCGACGGTCTCCTGCGGCCAGTGCAGGCCGGCGACCCACATCGGCCGGCCGGGCGCGAACGGATGCACGTCGACCCCGACGCCCACCCGGGGAAGTGCGGTCAGATCGACCGGCGAGTCAGCGGGCACCGGCTGCCCTCCGCCGGGTCAGCAGCGCCTCCGCGGTCAGCAGGTCCAGCGGCCTGGTCACCTTGAACGCCTCCTCCGAGCCGGGAACGGCCACCACCGGCACGCCCTGGCGTTCGACCATGCCGGCGTCGTCGGTGGCAGCTGGGCCCTCCGGAAGTCCGCCGTCGGCCAGAGCCTGCTCGACCGCGGCGTGCGCCGCCGCCAGCACGGCCCGCCGGAACCCCTGCGGAGTCTGCACGGCACGCAGCGAGGACCGGTCCAGGGTGCGGACCACCTGGTCGTCGGCGACCACCTTCACGGTGTCGGCGAGTGGGACGACGGGGACGCAGGCGGCGGCTCCGCGGCGGATCGTCGCGGCCACCGCGTCGACCAGCTCCGGCGGCGCCAGGGGCCGGGCCGCGTCGTGGACCAGGACGACGTCCACGTCCTCGGGCAGGCTGGCCAGTGCGCGGGCCACGGACTGTTGCCGGTCCAGGCCACCGGCGACGACGAGCACCTCACCGACCCACTCGTAGTCGTTCAGCAGGCGTTCGACGGCAGCGGGGTCCTCGGGTGGTGCGGCCACCACCACGAGGTCGACCGAACGGGCGCGGTCCACCGCCCTGACCGCGTGCACGAGCAGCGGTGCGCCGCCCAGCTCACGGAGCGCCTTCGGCAGGCCCGGGCCCAGACGTTCGCCGCGGCCGGCGGCCGGAATGATCGCTGCGGTTCTCATCAGCTCTGTGAGGTCGTACGGAAGGGGTGTGGGTCGTACGGAAGGAGTCCGGGCGCAGGAGAAGCCTCGACCCCGGCGTCAACCGGGGTCGAGGCTCACGCACGTCGTCAGGAAGCGAGTACCTCGTCGAGGAGAGCTTCCGCCTTGTCCTCGTTGGTGTTCTCCGCCAGTGCCAACTCCGAGACGAGTATCTGCCGGGCCTTCGCCAGCATCCGCTTCTCGCCCGCGGAAAGCCCGCGGTCCCGCTCCCGGCGCCACAGGTCGCGGACGACCTCCGCCACCTTGATCACGTCACCGGAGGCAAGCTTCTCGAGGTTGGCCTTGTAGCGCCGCGACCAGTTGGTCGGCTCCTCCGTGTGTGGTGCACGGAGAACCTCGAAGACCTTCTCCAGACCTTCCTGACCCACTACGTCGCGGACGCCGACCAGGTCGACGTTGTCCGCCGGGACCCGGACAACGAGATCGCTTTGTGCCACGATCCGCAGGACGAGGTAGATCTTGTCCACGCCCTTGATCTTGCGTGTCTCGATGTCATCGATGACGGCAGCCCCATGATGGGGGTACACCACTGTCTCGCCGACCTTGAAAGTCATATGTCAGGTACCCCTTCCTCGGTGACAAGGGTAACACGGGGCGATCCTGACACCCTCGACGTTTCCGCAGGTCAGCGCGGGGATGGGGGGTTGACAAGCGACGTCGCGGCATGCTCGGGCAGGTGAAAGGGCCTGCAAGGAGCGGCTACGACCAGGCCTCACAACCCCGGAACGGCAGGTGTTCTCCCTCGACGTACACGGGCTTCGGCTGGTACGGATTGACGCCCGGAGCACCGCGCAGGTGGAACGCGCTCGACCACGGCAACTCGTCGGTGACGATACGGGTCGTGGTCGGAATGTAGCGGATCGTGAGCCCACATCGACGTTGTGGTGAGGTGTTCGCGTTGCTCCCGTGCACGATGTGCGGGTGGTGGACCTCGACGTCGCCGGGCCGCAGCACCATGTCGACGGCCTGGTCCTCGTCCACGTCGACCGCGATCTCCTTGCCCAGAACGTTGTCCACGTCGGTGTTGTCCCGCATCCCCGCGACGTCCCACTTGTGCGATCCCGGCACCAGGCGTACGCATCCGTTCTCCGGAGTCGACGGGTCGACCGCCAGCCACAGCGTGACCACCTTCATCGGCTCCAGCGGCCAGAATGCGCCGTCCTGGTGCCACAGCACCGCCTGGCCCGAGTACGGCGGCTTGCAGATGTAGTGGGAGGCGAACAACGCGACGTCCGGCCCGACGAACGTCTGCGCGATGTCCACCAACCGGTCGTCACTGATCAGGCGGACCCAGAACGGGTCGTCCCGCATCAGAACGTGCCCGAGGTTCTCGGGCCGCAGGTCGGGGTGCTTCGCCTGCAGCCAGTCGACGTGGGCGTTCACTTCCTTGATCAGGTCGGCGTCGATGACGTCGCGGAAGATCACGTAGCCGTCGGCGTCGTAGCGTTCGAGTGCGTCGCGTTCGTCCAGTACCTCTGCGCTCATCGAACTCGTCCCTTTCGTCGGCGGGATCCCGAGGATCCTGATGGTGGTGATGGTCCGGCTCGTGCACTGCACCCATCGTCGGAGCCGGTCCCGGTCGCGGGATAGCACTGCCGATGCGGGAATGTGTACTTTTCTGACATGCCGTCCCGGCAGTCACTGAGGTTCGAGTCCCACGCCGTGGGGCGGGCCTACCACGCCGCCCTGGTCCGGCTCGGCCCCCGCTCGGGCGGGTCCGACCGGCACGGCCACGCGGACTTCTACGAGCTGATGACCGTGGTCGCCGGGTACGCCGACCATCACGTCGGCTCCGGCGTACAGGCACTGGAGCCGGGCGACGTGGTCCTCGTCCGGCCTCGCGACCAGCACGCGATCGCGGGGCGGTCACCGGCCGGGGTGACGTTCGTCAACGTCGCCTTTCCGGCGCCGGCCTGGCGGTCGTTCGTCGACCTCGCCGGCGCCGACCCGGACGGGACCTGGGAGCAGCGCCCGGAACCCCCGCTGCTGGCGCTGCGCGGCGAGCGGGGCGAGGCCGGCCGGGCGGCGTTCGACCGCGCCCTGGCGGCGTTCCACCGCACGCCGACGATGCTCGACCTGATCAGGTTCTGGTCGGAGATCCTCGCCCTCGGCGGCTTCGACGGGCACCTCGAGGCCGAACGCGGCGGCGCCGGTGCGCTCGCCGGGGAGCCCCGCCCGGCGTGGCTGGTCCGCGCCTGTGCCGAGATGCGCACCGAGGACAACCTGCGGGCCGGCGTACCCCGGCTGCGCGAGCTGGCGACCGTGAGCGGGGCGCACCTGGCCCGGTCCATGCGCACGCACTACGCCACCTCGCCGACGCGTTTCGTCACCGAGTTGCGGCTCGAACGCGCCCGGGTCCTGCTGGCCACGACCGACCTCACCGTCACCGCGATCGCCCACCGCACCGGTTTCGCCAGCCAGTCGTACTTCACTCGGTGCTTCCACCGGGCGCACGAACTCTCTCCGCGTGCGTACCGGCGGCGTGCCCGGCGCGCGTTCGTTCCGTAGGGCGCGCCCTCGCCCTTGGCGTCAATGTGTTCAGGCAGGCCCGATACGCTGTGCCACGCGCCGGATGTGACACCGAGGAAGGAACGCCGTGCTGTCATCGAGGTTCGGCCGTGGCCTGGCCGCAGGCCTGGTCGCGATCGCTCTGCCCGTTCTCGCGGGCTGTGGCTCCACTGCTACGCAGACGCCCTACACCCCGAGCGACGGCGTGTGGACCAACCACGACAACCTGCAGCTTCGCAACGTCGTCGCGGTCGCACCGCGCGAGGGCGCGGCCACGCTGGTCGGCACGATCTTCAACACCGGCTCCGGTGCGGACGTCCTGACCGGCGTACGTGTGTCCGGCGGCCAGGCCAAAGTGGGCTCGGGCACCGTGCCGCTGCCGGCCGGTGGCGCGGCGGTGCTCGGCGACACCACCAGCCAGGGCGCGGCGGTGCCCACGACACTGACCGGCGCGGGCGTCAAGCCCGGGCTGGTGATCCCGGTGACGTTCAAGTTCCAGCGGGCCGGCACGGTGCGCCTCGACGTACTCGTCGTCCCCCGCAAGGGCATCTGGGCCACCGTGCCCCCGCCCGGTGGCCCCACGCCGAAGCGCACGCCGAAGCCGATCCCCGGCTGAGCTCTCAGCTCTCGAACTTGTAGCCCAGCCCGCGCACCGTCACCAGGTGACGTGGGTTGCCCGGGTCCGGCTCGATCTTCGCCCGCAGCCGCTTGACGTGCACGTCCAGCGTCTTGGTGTCACCCACGTAGTCCGCTCCCCACACCCGGTCGATCAGCTGACCGCGGGTCAGCACCCGGCCGGTGTTGCGCAGGAACATCTCCAGCAGCTCGAACTCCTTCAGCGGCAGGCGTACGTCGCCACCGCCGACCGACACCACGTGGCGTTCGACGTCCATCCGGACCGGTCCGCCCTCGAGCGTGGCCTGGACGACCTCGCCGGTCGGCTCGATGCCGCGGCGCAGGACCGCACGGATCCGGGCGACGAGCTCACGCGGGCTGTAGGGCTTGGTGACATAGTCGTCGGCGCCCAGCTCCAGCCCCACCACCTTGTCGATCTCGGTGTCCTTCGCGGTCACCATGATGACCGGGACGTTGGAAGTACGGCGGAGCTCGCGGCAGACCTCGGTCCCGGACAGGCCGGGCAGCATCAGGTCGAGCAACACGATGTCGGCGCCGCCGCGTTCGAACTCCTCCAGCGCGACGGTGCCGGTGGCCGCCAGCGCGACCTCGAACCCCTCCTTGCGGAGCACGTACGACAGCGCGTCGCTGTAGCTCTCCTCGTCCTCCACGACGAGCACACGGGTCACCGGCTTGCCTCCTTCGGACGGCGTACGGCACTCGCGTCCGCCGGCGTTGCGGGTCTGGTTGCGGGTCTGGTTGTGGATCTGGTCTGGTCGGGGTGCGGGAGGTCGGCCGGCCCGGGAAGGCGGACCGAGCCGATCTCGCGGATGGGCGCGGAGGACGCGGACGGCTCGGCCGCGGGGTCAGGTCGCAGCGGCAGCAGGAGGGTGAACGTCGACCCCTCCCCTTCCACGCTCCACACATCGACCGCTCCGCCGTGGCTGGCCGCCACGTGCTTGACGATGGACAGGCCGAGGCCGGTGCCGCCGGTCTGCCGGCTGCGGGCCCGGTCCACCCGGTAGAAGCGTTCGAAGACCCGCTCCAGCTCCTTCTCCGGGATGCCGACGCCCTGGTCGGACACCGCGATCTCGGCCATCGGGCCGAATCCCTCGAAGGTGGCCGCCGGCCGCCGGCGTACGTCGACCACCACGCGGGTGTGTTCGGGGCTGTACGTCACGGCGTTCTCGACCAGGTTGCCGAGCGCGATGATCAGCTGCTGGGCGCTTCCGGTCACGGTGAGGCCGGTGTCCCCGGCTCGGACCAGCGCGACCTGCTTGGTCTGCGCGTCCACCCGGGACCGGTCCAGGGCGCCGTCGATCACCTGGTCCAGCTCGATCGACGCGGCCTCCTCCACCGGGTCGTCGGCCTGTACGCGGGAGAGCTCGATGATCTGCTGCACCAGCCGGGTCAGCCGGTCGCTCTCGACCTGCATCCGGCCGGCGAACCGCTGGACGGCCTCGGGGTCGTCGGCGGCGTGCTGGACCGCCTCGGCCAGCAGGACGAGGGCGCCGATCGGGGTCTTCAGCTCGTGGCTGACGTTGGCGACGAAATCGCGCCGAATGGTGTCGATCCGGCGTTCCTTGGTGCGGTCCTCGACCAGCACCAGGATCAGCTCACTGCCGAGCGGGGCGACCCGGGCGGAAACGGACAGCACGTCCTGACCGAAACGGCCGCGGGGCAGCTCGAGGTCGCACTGCCGGATCTCACCGTCCCGGCGTACCTGCCGGACGAGTTCGAGGAGGTCCTCGACCACTATCCGGCTGCCGCGAACCAGCCCGAACGACCGGGCCGGGGCGCTGGCCTGGCGTACCTCGTCGTGGGGGCCGACGACCACGCCGGCCGAGCGCAGCACGGCGAGGACCTTCGCCACGTCGGGGGGTACGGCCGGCTCCGGCTCCTCCGGCGTCCTGGTCTGGGCGCCTTCGCTCAACCGGAAAGCCAGGACCGCGACCGCGCCGATGGCGAGGCCGACCAGGCCGCTGAGGGTCGCGGCGAGCGTCGCTTCCACGCCCCGATGGTAAGCCGACCTTCCCAGCAAAAGCCCACGTCGGGGGCGGTGATCCGCACAGCCGACAGCCAGAGTTCACCCGTTGTTTGGCCGCGTACTCCGCCTCGTCACCTGAATCACCTACGGTGTTCGCTATGCGAGACGCGTTTCACGAGCAGCTTCAGCACCTGACCGACCGAATGGTCGAAATGGCCAATCTGGTGGAGGTCGCCGTCCGGGAAGGGACCGGCGCCCTGCTGGAGGCCGATGCCCGGCGGGCGGAACGGGTGATCGCCGCCGACGCCCAGATCGACCGCCTGCAGTCACTGGTCGAGGAACGCACGTTCGAGCAGCTTGCCCTGCAACAGCCGGTTGCCAGCGACCTGCGTGCCCTGGTGGCCGCGCTGCGGATGGTGGCCGACCTGGAGCGGATGGGCGACCTCGCCGAGCACGTCGCCAAGATCGCCCGGATGCGCTACCCCGAGTGTGCGATCCCGGCCGAGCTGCACGACACGATCGCCGAGATGGGTTCGGTGGCGGAGCGGATGGTGCACAAGGTCGCCGAGACCGTGCGTTCCTCCGACGTCACCCAGGCGGTCGACCTGGTGGCCGAGGACGACCAGATGGACCGGTTGCGGAGGTCGCTGTTCCACATCGTGCTGGACAAGGACTGGTCGCACGGCGTCGAGGCCGCGATCGACATCGCCCTGCTGGGGCGCTACTACGAACGCATCGCCGACCACGCGGTCTCGATGGCCCGCCGGGTGATCTACCTCGTGACCGGAGACGTGCCGGTTCGTTCGTCCTGACCGGTTCAGCCTGGTCCCGAACGATCCTTTCGGGCGGGCTCGAACGTGACCGGGGCCGGTGTCGAACTCTCGACACCGGCCCCGGTTCTTCGTTGCTTCGCCCCTGCCTTCGGCTACTGCGCCGCGGCGACCCGGGCCGCCTGGAACTGCTCGGCGGTCTGGTCGGCGACCACCTGCCCGTCGTGCACGGTGACGATCCGGTCCACCCACCGCAGCGTCTGCGGCCGGTGCGCGATCACGATGGTCGTCCGCCCGGCGGCGACCTTCGCCATCGCCTGCTCGACGCGGCGCTCACTCTGCAGGTCCAGGTGTGAGGTGGCCTCGTCGAGCACCAGGATCCGCGGGTCCAGGACCAGCGCCCTGGCCAGGCACAGCAACTGGCGCTGTCCCGCCGACAGCGACCGGCCGCGTTCCTGCACCTCGTGAAGGTAGCCGCCGTCCAGCCGGGCGATGAAGTCGTGCGCGCCCACCGCGCGGGCGGCCTGCTCCACCATCTCGTCGGTGACGTCCGGGATGCCGTACGCGATGTTGTCCCGGATGGTGCGCGAGAACAGGAACGGCTCCTGCGGGACGTAACCGATCGACTGACGGAACTTCTCCGGGTCGAAGCCGGTCACCGGAGCACCGTCGATCTCGACCTGCCCGTCGGTAGCGTCGTAGAACCTCGTTATCACCTTGGCGATCGTGGACTTCCCGGCGCCGGTCTGCCCGACGAACGCCACCCGTTCGCCTGCGTCGATGCGCAGGTCGGCGCCGCGCAAGGCGGGCTTGCGGGTGCCGTTGTACTGCAACGTGACGTCGCGCAACTCGATGTCGCCGCGCAGCTTGCCGATCTCGGCGGGTTCGGCCGGCGTGGGGACGCTGACCTCCTCCGCCAGCAGGGCAGCGATACGGGTGACACCCGTACGCGCCCGCTGGTAGATGTCGAACACCGTCGCCATCTGCTGAATCGGAGCGAACGCCAGCGCGAGGTAGAGCAGGAACGGCACGAGTTCGGCCACCCGCAGCTGACCGGCCTCGACCAGGTGCCAGCCGACCAGCAGCGTGGTCGCCACGGTGAGCCCGGCGAGCAGCTCGATGAACGCGACGTACATCGCGGTCGCCCGGTTGCTCGTTCGCCGCGCGGCGAACTGCCGGTCGGCGAGGCCACGGAAGTGCGCCTGGTTGGCGTACTCGCGCTGGAACGCCTGGGTGACCGGCAGCACCGCGAGGGTCTCGTGCAGGTAGGTGTTGAGTGCGGAGTTGAGTTCGCGTGCCTCCTCATACGCCGGACCCACCACCCGGCGGTACCAGATCGTGGCCACCGTCGCCGGCGGAACGACCGCCAGCACCACCAGCGCGAGCGTCGGGTTGAGCACCAGCAGCACCGCCGTCATGCCGGTGAACGTGACGATCGCGACCAGGGCGTTGGTGAGCCCGGCCTGGATCAGCTCGGCCACCGCGTTGACGTCGGAGGTGAGCCGGGTCATGATCCGGCCCGCGTGCGTGCGGTCGTAGTAGTCCATGCCGAGCCGCTGCAGATGGGCGAACAGCCTTATCCGCAAGGCGTACAGGATGCGCTCGGTGGTACGTGCGGTGACGAACGTGGTGGCCCAGACGTCACTCCAGTCGATCAGCGCCACCAGTCCGAACACCGCGCAGGTGACCAGCAGCATGCCGAGCGACCTGCTGCCCAGGGCCTGGTCCAGGCCCTTCTGCACCAGCAGCGGACCGGCCAGCACGGCCAGCGCGTCCACCAGCAGCAACGCCAGGCCGAGCAGGATCCCCCAGCGCTGCGGCCGCAGCATCCGGGTGAGCTTGAACCGCTCGTGCCGGTTGGACTCCTGCTCGACGTCGACACCGGCCTCGTCGGCGGCCGGCCGCAGTGCGGCCAGCGCGGCCAGGAGCTCCGGCGACACCGGGTCGCCGACCCTTGCCCGCAACGGGTTCGCCACCGTCTGCGAGGGCTGCCACGCCTCGGTGGTCACCGGCGCTGACTCCGGTGCGCCGTCGCCTTCACCACCCTTGGGGTCGTTGTTGTCGTCGTTGGTGTCGGCCAGCTCCGACATCAGGGCCTGGTACAGCCCGGAGCGGGCCAGCAGCTCCTCGTGGGTGCCCTGGTCGACCACCCGGCCGGCGTCCACGAGCACTACCCGGTCGGCCAGCGCGACGGTGGACTCGCGGTAGGCGACCACGATCACGGTGCGGCCGTCGACCACCTCACGCATCGCGTCCAGGATGCGCCGCTCGACGTGCACGTCCACCGCCGACGTCGCGTCGTCCAGAACGAGTACGTCCGCGTCGGCCACCAGCGCCCGGGCCAGCGCGATCCGCTGCCGCTGCCCGCCGGACAGGCCGAGGCCCTCCTGCCCGACCTCGGTGTCGTACCCCTCGGGCAGGTTGGTCACGAAGTCGTGGATGGCGGCGATCTTCGCCATCGAGACAACCTCGTCGTCGGTGGCGTCCGCGCGGCCGTAGGCGATGTTGTCCCGGATCGAACCCGACAGCAGCATCGCCTCGTCGAAGACCATGCTGACCCGCCGGCGCAGGTCCGGCAGTGGCAGCTGCCGTACGTCCACGCCGTCCAGCAGCACCCGGCCCGCGCTCGCGTCGCGCAGCCGGGACACCAGCTGCAGGGCGGAGGACTTGCCGGAGCCGGTGGGCCCGACGATCGCCACGGTCTCACCGGGCAGGACGTCCAGGCTGAACCCGTCCAGCGCCTCCGGCCCGTCAGGGTAGGAGAACGACACGTCGTCGAACGTCACGAACGCACCGCGCTCGGCGCTGCCGCCGGACCGGTCCGTCGTGGCCCCGTCCGTCGTGGCCTCGTCCATCGTGGCCCCGTCCGTCGTGGTCCGGGCCGCCTCGTCGCGCACCTCGGGCTCGACGGCGAACACCTCGGCGATCCGCTCGGTGCCCGACCGCGCCCGCGGGAGCAGCGTGAGCACCATCGCCAGCAGCCGGGCCGAACCGTTCAGGTCGGCCAGGTAGGCGAGGAAGGCGAAGAACGTGCCGACGGTCAGGTGACCGTTCAGGGCGAGCCAGCCACCGAACAACAACACCAGCACCTGGCCGGCCAGCGGCGAGGCCTGCAGAGTCGCGAGCAGCGGCGAGCGTTCGCGCACCGCACGCACCCGGGAACGGAACAGGACGGTCAGCGACTCCACGAACCGGGCGAGCTCTGACCGCTCCTGGCCGAACCCCTTCACCACTCGTACGCCGGTGATCGCCTCCTCGGCGACCGTGGTCATGTCCGCCTCACGCTGCTGCGCGTCCCAGGACGCGGCGTACACCCGCATGTGCAGCCGGCGGGTGACCGTCACCAGCACCACGAGGACACCGCACAACACCAATGCCAGCAGGGGCGACAACATGGCCATGATGCACAGGGCCAAGGTCACCTGCAGGACGGTGCCGAGCACCGGCGGCAGCAGACCGACGGCCTGTTGGATCAGCACCAGGTCGGAGTTGACCCGGGCGACCAGCTGCCCGCTCTGCATCCGCTCGTGCGCGGCGGCGTCCAGATGCTGCAGGTGTGCGTAGAGGTCGTCGCGGATGTCGTTCTGTACGTGGATGCTCAGCCGCCCGCCGGTCTCGCGCCACAGGCCGCTGGCGCAGGCCCGGAGCGCGACGACGCCCACCAGGGCGAGCACCCAGGGAAGCACCGGCCGGGTCCGCGCCACGATCGCGTCGTCGACCACGAGCCTTTGCAGCAGCGGTGCGCTGACCAGCGCGGCGGTCCACGCGGTCGCGGCCGCCAGCGCCATCACCAGCGCGCGGCGATGACGGCCGAGGTAGGGCGCCAGCCACCGCAACCAGCCCTTGACGGGAGCAGGTTGGGCCGGAATCTCCTTGGCAGGAAGGGATTTCGGCACTGCCACGGGTTGACGGGCCACCGACACCGACGAGGTGGCGGTGGGTGTGGCCATCGGCGTCGAACTGTTCGAACGCGGTGTGGGCAGGACAGGTCTGGTCCGGGCCCCGGCCCGGGACCCAAGAGAGAACACGATTGGTCTTTTCCCGCCGACGGCGGAACGTCGGAAGTCACATCATCAACAGGGCCGGCATGGTCGGGCACCTCGTCCGCCGACGGCGAGGTGATCGCGATCTCGAGCAGGTGTGGGAGAGGAAGTCGCGGACTCCATGGCAGGGCAACAGACCGCACAGGATCCTTCGGGCACATCCCGGACACGCCACGGCACACCATCCGGGTGCACACGGCAGGGCCAGGCGCGACGATCGGCCACCAGCCGCGACGCGGCAGGCGTCAGGTCGTCTCGCGGGTCCGGGTTGTGGAAACGATCCCACTCAGGTGGCTACAGCTCGCCACAGGGTCCGGCGTTCCCTCTCCACACGAATGCTCTCAGGCGCCCGTGCCGAGGGTCCCTGTCACAAGAGAATGGACGGGAAGAAGTACGCGGGAACGTGCGGGTGATAACGCCGCACTGTGGGTCGGTGGGGAAGGGTCCTGCGAAGCGTCCGATGTGACGCTGACATGGCGCGCACGCACCTCAACTGCTGCTGTGGGTTGGCCAGGAAGAGAAGGAAGCAGGCTTCGTCGTCTGCGAATGACAAAAGGCTAACCGGGGCGTGCGAAACTCGCGACCGCTTTCCACATCATGGACGTGAGCGAGCTCACCACCCCTTGGGTCGTACGAAACTGTCAACTCCCCGGTGGCATGCACGGTTACGTCGGACCGGCAGCTTTGTCCGACGATTCTCGCTGCCGGTCCGACGGCGGGCTGGTGATCTGGCTGGTGATCTGCAGGCTGGTGAAGGGCCGGCGGGCGATCAGCGGCGGCCCTGGTTCTTGACCGCCTCGATCGCGGCGGCCGCCGCGGCCGGGTCGAGATACTCCCCGCCCACCTTGGTCGGCCGCATCCGGTCGTCGAGCTCGTACAGCAGCGGGACACCGGTGGGGATGTTCAGCCCCACGACGGCCTCGTCGCTCATCCCGTCCAGGTGCTTGACCAGGGCGCGGATGGAGTTGCCGTGCGCGGCCACCAGGACCGTCGACCCGCGCCGCAGGTCGGGGATGATCGCGTCGTACCAGTACGGCAGCATCCGCTCGACCACGTCGGCCAGGCATTCGGTGCGGGGCAGGATCTCCGGCGGAAGGTCGGCGTAACGGGCGTCGCCTGCCTGGGAGAACTCCGAGGCGTCCTCGATCGGCGGGGGCGGCGTGTTGTACGACCGCCGCCAGATCATGAACTGCTCCTCGCCGAACTCCTCCAGCGTCTGCTTCTTGTCCTTGCCCTGCAGCGCGCCGTAGTGCCGCTCGTTGAGCCGCCAGCTGCGGCGGACCGGCAGCCAGTGCCGGTCGCAGGTGTCCAGCGCGATCTCGGCGGTGCGGATCGCCCGGCGCAGCACCGAGGTGTGCACGACGTCGGGCAGCAGGGCACGCTCGCGCAGCAGTTCCCCGCCGCGGCGTGCCTCCGCCTCGCCGGTCGCGGACAGGTTGACGTCCACCCAGCCGGTGAAGAGGTTCTTGGCGTTCCACTCGCTCTCGCCGTGGCGGAGGAGGACAAGTCGGTACGGCGCTGCGCTCATGGGCCCGACTTTACCGACGCTTCCTGGGCGGGCCGCACCCCGGAACGGTTGACTGGGTCGGTGTGACCGCTCCCTCACTCCCCGACGACCTCCCCGAAGACCCCGAGGCGCTCCTCCGGCTCGGCCGCGAACTGCTCGCCGCCCAGTCGTTCAGCCTGCTGCTCGAGGCCCGGCTGGACACCTTCCGGCCGGGTCTGGCCGAGCTCTCCCTCCCGCTCGGCCCCCGCCTGCTGCAGCAGTACGGCCACGCCCACGGCGGCGTGGTCAGCTATCTCGCCGACAACGCGATGACCTTCGCCGGTGGTTCGGTGCTCGGCCCGGCGGTGACCACCGTCGGGTTCTCGATCAACTACCTCCGGCCCGCGGAGGGTGCGCGGCTGGCGGCGGTGGCGACCGTGGTCAACGGCGGACGCCGGCTCGCGGTGGTGCGCTGCGACGTGTCGGCCCGCGACGACGCCGGTACGCCGACCCTGTGCGCGGTCGCCCAGGGAACGATTGCCACGGTGGATCGGCCCGGAACCTGAGGGCCTGCGGAAGCCAGGGTCTACTCCCCGTCCGGAAGCCGGTCGGGGAGCAGATGGCGGAACGCCGCCAGGTTGGCCGTCGACTCACCCCGCGACGTACGCCATTCCCACTCGCGGCGGATCGCGCCGGCGAAGCCGAGTTCGAGCAACTGGTTGAACGAGGAGTCGGCGGCGTCCAGCACCGTGCCGAGGATCCGGTCGATCTCCTCGGGCGTGACGGCTGTCAACGCCAGCTTGCCGGTGAGGTGGATGTCGCCCAGATGGTCGATCGCGAACGCCACGCCGTACAACCGCAGGTTGCGTTCGAGCAGGTAGCGGTAGACGCCCTCGTGGTTCTCGTCCGGGCGGCGGGCGACGAACGCGTGCACGGTCACCGCCTGCTCGCCCACGTCCAGCACACACGTGGTGCGCAGCTTGCGTTCGCCGGGCAACTGCACCACGAACGAGCCGGGGCGCGGCTCCTCGGCCTCGACGCCCAGGTCGGCGAGGGTCGCCCGGATCACGGCGGCGGGATCGTCACTCACCCGCCCACCGTATCCGCGCGGTGGGGCGGGCCGGCGATCAGCGGAGCATGCTGACCCTGCGTTCGGGTCGGGCGAGTGCCGCGGAGTAGACGTCGAGCATCCGCGCCGCCGTCACCGCCCAGCCGAACCCCTGCGCGTGGCGTACGCCGCCCGCACCCAGCCGGGCGAGCCGGTCGGAGTCGTCGAGCAGACCCTCCAGCACCCGGGCCCACCGGCGCGGGTCGTGGCCGTCGACCAGCGCCCCGGAGACGTCGTCGGCCACCGCGGTCAGCAGGCCCCCGGTGGCGGCCGCCACCACCGGGGTGCCGCAGGCCTGCGCCTCGAGTGCGACCAGCCCGAAGGACTCGTTGTACGACGGAACGGCCACCAGGGTCGCCGCGTGGTACCACCGGGCCAGCTCCGCCTGCCGGACCGGCGGCACGAACCGCACCACGTCGGCCAGGCCGAGGTCGCGGGCCAGCCGGGCGAGCTTGCCCGGCGCGGACGTACCCGATCCGCTCGGGCCGCCCACGACCGCGACCACGAGGCGCCGCCGCAGCTCGGGCCGGGCGCGCAGCAGCTCGGCGGTCGCGCGCACCAGCACGTCCGGCGCCTTCAGCGGCTGGATCCGACCGGCGAACATCAGCACCGCGGCGTCCTCGGGCAGGCCGAGCTCACGCCGGGCGGCCCGGGTGTCGCCGGGGGCGAAGACGTCCAGGTCGACGCCGGGGTTGACGGTGACCACACCCGCCGGGTCCGCGTCGTACAGCTCGATCAGCTGGCGGGCCTCCTCGTCGGTGTTGGCGACCAGCCAGTCCGCCGCCTCCACCACCTGCTCCTCGCCGATCACCCGGGCCCGGGGCTCGGGCCGGTCACCCTTGGCGAGCTGGGCGTTCTTGACCTTGGCCATGGTGTGCATGGAGTGCACCAGCGGGACGCCCCAGCGTTCCTTCGCCAGCGCACCGACCTGCCCGGACAGCCAGTAGTGGGAGTGGATCAGGTCGTACCACCCCAGGTCGTGGGCCGCCTCGGTACGCAGCACACCGCGGGCGAACGCGCACAGCTGCGCGGGCAGCTCGTCCTTGGCCAGGCCCGCGAACGGACCCGCGACCACGTGCCGGACCCGTACGCCCGGCTCGGCCTCCACGATCGGCGGCTGGTCACTGCTGGTCGCCCGGGTGAAGATCTCCACCTCGATGTCCAGCGCCGCCATCCGGCGGGCGAGCTCGACGACATAGACGTTCATACCGCCCGCGTCGCCGGTGCCCGGCTGGTCCAGCGGCGAGGTGTGCACGCTCAGCATCGCCACCCGCCTGGGCACGGATCCGTGGCGCACCCCGACGCACCTCCTCCGCCGGCGACCCGGCTCCCGATCACGGCCGGCGGCACGGCCGGCCTGATCCATTGCAACCCCCGGCCGCCGCCGGGTCATTCCCCGGTGTCCGAACCGGTCGGGTGCCCGCCCGCCGAGGCCGCGCCCAGCGCCTGGGAGAACGCACCGAACACCGCCGTCGTGAACAACACGAACCTCGCCTCCACGACCCGCGTGGGGGTCTCGCGGACCACCTGGAGCGCGGTCCGCGCCGCGTCGTCGAGCGGCCAGCCGAAGATGCCCGCCGAGATCGCCGGGAACGCGACCGTCTCCGCGCCGAGGTCGTCCGCCACACCGAGCGCGTTGCGGTAGCAGGAGGCCAGCAGGCCGCGGTCGCGCTGGCCGGCGTTCCAGTTGGGGCCGACGACGTGCACCACCCAGCGGGCGGGCAGGTTGCCGGCCGTCGTCGCACCGGCGCCGCCCACGGCGAGACCGTCGGGGAACAGCCGCACGCAGTCGGCCAGGATGTCCGGCCCGCCGGCCCGGTGGATCGCCCCGTCGACGCCTCCGCCACCGCGCATCGCGGAGTTGGCGGCGTTCACCACCACATCGACCGACTGGGCGGTGATGTCACCTTCGAGGAGTACGACACGGGGACTCACGGGCGCCTCACAGCACTAAGCCCGACGCCGTTCAGCAGCGACAGGATGGCGATACCGACCACCAGGTTGATGGCGGCTGTGACGAGTTGACTGTTGCGGGTCGCGGCGGCCAGGAACGGCGTGACCACCGCGACGACGGTGGTGAGCGCCACGATCCAGGAGAAGAACAGCAGCGGGCGCGGAGTGGCCACCAGGAGCACGTGCAGCAGCCCGGTGGCGGCGATCGCGGCCAGGGCCGCCAGCAGGGCGTACGCGAGAGTCACCATGTCGCCCAGGTGCGTGGCACCCAGGGGTGGTACGACCGGAATGGTGACGAACGCCTGGATGACGAACGCGGCGACGATCACGATCAGCGCCGCCACCAGCGCGGTGGCCAGGCCACCGGCCCACAGCCGTCCCGCGTCCACCTCCGGGAGGTGGCGCTCCTCCGTCGGCACCGGAGGCCTCGGATGCTCGGTCATGGCGTTCCCCCGTGGCCCATTATTGCCCGGCCGTGGGGGGACGCCGGTCTCGGCGATCACCAAGCCACCATCACCACGCCGCGATCTCCACGCCTCGATCTCCTCTGCCTCGGTCTCCTCAGGCCTCGGTCTCCTCAGGCCTCGGTCTCCTCAGGCCTGGTCGGGGCGCAGCCGCAGCCGCACCCGGCGGAAGCCGCGGCCCTTGTTCTCCACCTTCGCGATCTCGATCTCGCCGATGCTCCGCGTCGACGCCACGTGGGTGCCGGCGTCGGCCTGGACGTCCAGACCGGTGATGTCGACCAACCGGACCACCTCCACGTCGGCGGGAACGAGGTTGGTGGCGGTGCGGATGATGTCGGGCAACGCGAACGCCTCCGCCCGCGGCAGCACGCGCACCTCGATCGCCCGGTCGGCGGCCACCTCGGTGTTGGCCGCCTCGGTGATCCGGTCGCGGAACCCCTCGGGCAAGGTGTCCAGGTTGAAGTCCAGCCGCCCCTCGAGGGGGTTCATGTTGGACCCGGTGATCAGGGCTCCGAAGTCGCGGAACACCACGCCGCCGAGCAGGTGGAGTGCTGAGTGGGTGCGCATCAACGAGGTGCGGCGTACGTCTTCCAGCGCACCGCGCACGGACGTGCCGACCGGCGGGATCGGGTCGTCCTCGTGCGGGAGCAGGGCGAGGTCGTCGCCCTTGCGCACACCGACGATCCGGGTGCGCACGCCGCCCCACAGCAGCACGCCCTCATCGGGTGGCTGGCCGCCGCCACCGGGATAGAACGCCGACCGGTCGAGCACGATGCCGTCCTCGGCGCCGGCGGCGAGAACGGTGGCGTCCCACTCCCGGACGCTCTGGTCGGTGAGCTCGAGCCGGTGCGTGCGCCCGTGGCGGTCGAAGTCGGCTGTGGTCATGCGCACACGCTACGGGAGGTCACCGACAACGCCGGGCCCGTCGACGTCCACCTCGGCATCCACCTCGGCATCCACCTCGGCTGTGCCGTTGAGGAACCCGCTGATCCGCGCACGGGTCCGCGCCCGGTACTCCCAGAGCAGGCCGCCGGGCGGGAACACCACGAGTTCCGCGTTCGGAAGTGCCGCCGCCGTCTCCCGCGCGACGGGTGCCGGATGGGCGTCGTCGCCTTCCTGGCCGACCACCAGGACCGGTGCCGTGCAGTGGGCGAGTACGCCGCGGTCGGCGAGCGGCCGCTGGTCGGCGAACGCCCGCAGCACCCGCGCGAACGCCGGGCCCGCCAGCACCTGTGCGCGGTCCCGGGACCAGGCCACGACGTCGGGACGGTCACGGACTGCAGCGGGCTGGAGGTCCCGCAGCGCCGCGGCCACGGCTTCGACGTCACCACGGTCGGCCTTCTCGGCCGCGGCCCGCATCCGAGCGGCCACCAGTGCGGGGCGAGGGCGGTCCAGGGCGGCCGGCAGCACCAGGACGGCGCATTCGAACCGGTCCGGTGTCGCGGCCAGCAGCTGCAGGATCGCGCCCGCTCCGAGGGAGACGCCGACCGCGCGGGTCGCCCCGGTGCCGTCGGCGACCCCGCGCACGTCGGCGGCCAGGTCGGCGTAGGTGAGGCTCTGCGCAGCGTCGTCCTCGTCGTGGTCGAGGAACGCCCGGGTGCCCCGCACCCCGCTGCCGAACGGCCGGGTCTGCTCGACGGAGCCGCCGAGCCCGGGGGCGAAGACGGTGGTGGGACGGCCCGCGCCGGTCAGGACGTACGGCAGGCGGGCATCGTCGTCCGGGGCGGTCACCAGCCGCCGGAGGATCCGCCGCCCCGGCCACCCCTGCCGCCGCCCACCTCGCGGACGGCAGGCCGGACACCGACGAGGTAGACGGCCGCTGCGACCGTGCCGGCGATGTTCAGCAGGCCGATCGGCGACCCGAACTGCGGGATGAGGTGGATCAGCAGGGCGAGGCCGGTGAGGATCAGCCAGAGCGGCTTGGTCTGCTTGTCGACGGCCGGGAACGCCTGCGCCGGCCGCATCACGGCGTCACCCAGAGCGAACGCCTTCATGACCAACAGGATGAGCCAGAGCGCGATCGTGAGGTAGCCGACGATCGTGGTGGGTGCGTACACACCCCCGAGGGTAACCGCCGGACGCCCCCGGTGGCGGCTGCCGGACCGGGCGCGTCCGACCGAAGGAACGGCACCCCGATCGCGTGACGAGGGGACGCGAGGAGGGCGAAAGGGCCTCGAAGCCCTGGACACCTCAGATGCCCCGGATGCCACAGATGGCCCGGATGCCGCGGATCCCGCTCTGAGCAGGACTCGACCGCGCACGGTCGGCAGGGGCGTGGGCGTACTGAGCACGCGGGTGGTGTCCGCCCCGAGACACCACCCGCGTCCGCCCGCCGGACGGGAGGTTCAGCCGCTACGTGCTCAGCTGCTGGTGGTGCTGTTGGGAGTGGTCGACGACGTGCTGGCCGTGGTCGTCCCCGTCGAGGTGTTGCTGCTCGCCGGGCGGGCCGCACCGGCAGGCGCGGACTTCGACGCGCTGGTCGTGGACTTGCGGCTGTTGGCCGAGCCCGAGGAGTTGGCGCGGCCCTTGCTCGCCGCCGCCCGCTTCCGGGTGGTCGACTTACTCGCGGCGCGCGTCGACTTGGACGCGGACTGCGTGGTCGTACGGCTGGCCGACTTCTTCGCCGACTTCTTGGCCGACTTCTTCGCGGTCGCCGAGGTGCCGGTGGCCTTGGTGGCCGAACGGCTCGCCTTCTTGGCCGCGGTGGTCCGGCCGCCACGCGCGCCGGCGGCGGTGCGCTGGATCGTCCGGCCGTTCTGGCCGCGCAGGTGGCTCACGACGCCCTCACCGCGTTCGATCAGGTCGTCGTAGGCGTCGCCGGCCGACATCCACATCGCCTGCATGGCCGACTGCGCGCGGCCGGAGATGCCCTTGGCCTGCTCGCGAATGTCGCTGGTGGCGCTGCGCAGCACCACGCCCAGGGTGTCGGCGCCCTCTTCGATCCGCACCTGCATGCGGTCGGACACCTCGGCCGGGTCGGTGGTCTCCAGGGAGGAGATCCTGCTGGAGGCCAGCTTGGAGATCTCCCGGATCTTCTCCACCGCCAGGTCGCCGGCACCGGCCAGGACGTAGAGCGGGGTGATGGTCTCGTTCATGTTCTTGTTGCGAGTGGTGCGGGGCATGTCAGTCCTCCTGACGGGCGTGACGTACAGCCCGGTTCTGGGTAGTGCTCTCGCGTTCCGGCTCACTGGTCTCTTCCTCGTCGGCCTCACGGCGAAACGACGAGTAGATGTCGAGCAGGACCCGCTTCTGGCGTACCGAGAGAATTGGGTCGGCGTGAATGGCCATCTCGACCGAAATGTCCTGCTCGCCGTCACCCTCTGTGGGGTCGAGCAGTCCGGCCCGGACGTAGAGAACCTCCGCGGACACCCGCAGCGCCTTGGCAAGCTGCTGGAGCACTTCGGCGGAGGGTTTGCGCACACCGCGCTCGATCTGGCTGAGGTAGGGATTGGACACCCCGGCGAGGTCGGCGAGCTGCCGCAGGGATAGCTCGGCGTTGCGTCGCTGCTCCCGCAGGTAGTCGCCGAGGGGGCCGATGGACCGGACCTTCATGGCTCCCAGTGTGCTTGCAAAAGCTAGCAAGCGCAAACTCACAGCAAATCCGGGTCGCGGACTCCGCGAATCACCGAACGAGCAGCCCTCCGCGGGCGGTCGGCCCGTCAGAAATCCAGTGGTCAGAAACCCGGCTGCTCAGAGCCCGAGCTGCTCAGAACGCGCCGCTCAGAAACCCACGGCGCGGACCTCACCGACCGGGACCCCGCCGCCGGTCTGCACGGCGTACGCCTGCTCCTCCACGACGGCGTTGGTGACGCCCAGCCGGCGCAGCGCCGCGGCCATCACCACCGGGCGTGCCCGCTGACCGCCGTCCTCGATCTTCAGCGCGACCGTACGGCCGTCCGGCAGGGCGACCGCGTAGCAGGCCTCGGCCCCGCTCTTGGCGAACAGTCCCGGCGTCGCACCGATCAGTGCCGCCTCGTCCCGGGTGCTGCCGCTGACGTACGCCGGGTGGGCACGGACCGCGGCCACCAGCCGCCCCTCGGGCGAGTCCTCCGGCGCCAGCGCCATCGCCTGGAACCCCCGGGCCAGCCCGGTGAGGCTGAGCGCGAACAGCGGGGCGCCGCAGCCGTCCACCCCGGTGTGCGCGACCTTCTCCGCCGCCAGGCGTTCCACCGACTCCCGGATCGCCTTCTGCAACGGGTGACCCGGGTCGAGGTAGGTCTGTGTGGGCCAGCCGGCCGCGACACAGGTCGCGAGCATCGCGGCGTGCTTGCCGGAGCAGTTCATGGTCACCCGGGCGGGTTCACCGCCGGCCCGCACGAGCGCGTCCCGGGCGGCCTCGCCGGCCGGCCAGTCGGGCGGGCAGCGCAGGTCGTCCTCGGTGAGCCCGGCGCCGGCCAGGATCCGGCGTACGCCGGCGACGTGGAACTCCTCGCCCGAGTGGCTCGCGGTGGCCAGTGCCAGCAACTCGCCCTCGAGGTCCAGGCCGCTGTGCAGCATGCCGGCCGCCTGCATCGGCTTGTTGGCCGAGCGGGGGTAGATCGGCGACTCCACGTCACCGACGGCGAGCGCGGTCGAACCGTCCGCGTCCAGCACCACCACCGAGCCGTGGTGGCGGCACTCCACGAAGCCGGAGCGGACGACCTCGGCGACCACGGGCAGGTGGGCAGGCTGCGGGGGCTGAGACGACATCAGGGACGACACGAGGCCGCACCCTACCCCCGGCCGGTGAGGACGGGTCCCGCCGCGGCCACCACGGCTGTCGCGTCTACCGCGGCTTGACGTTGAGCAGGTCGCGCGCCTCGCCCGGCGACATCGGCGGCCGCTGGGCCAGCCCGGCGAGCCGGGCCGCCCGGGCGACCAGCTCGTCGTTGTGGCGTACCGGCCGGCCCCGGGCGAAGTTCAGCGTGTCCTCCATGCCGACCCGAAGGTGACCGCCGCAGCTGAGCGCGGCCAGCGCGACCGCGAGCGTCGTCCGGCCGATACCCGTCGCCGACCACGACGTCACCGCCTCCGGCAGCGCCTGGACCGCCGCCACCAGGGTGGCCGCGTCCCCGGGCATCCCGCCGGGGACGCCCATCACCAGGTCCGCGTGCACCCGGCCGCCGTACGGCAGGCCGTAGGTGTCCAGCAGCCGGTGCAGCGCCGCGACGTGGCCGAGGTCGAACAGCTCGAACTCCGGTACGACCTCCCGCTCCTGGGTGAGCTCGTACAGCCGGGTGACGAACGGCCACGGGTTGGTGAACACGTCGTCACCGAAGTTGACCGTGCCCATCGTCAGCGAGCACGAGTCGGGTTCGGCGTCCAGCACCCGCAGCCGGTCCTCGAACGGGTCGGTCACCGCGCCGCCGGTGGACAGCTGGACCACCAGGTCGGTCTCGGCGCGTACGGCCGCGACCGCCGCCCGCAGCCGGCCGACGTCGAGCGTGGGCCGGTGCTCGGCGTCGCGGATGTGCAGGTGGATCATCGCCGCCCCGGCGTCCTGGCAGCGCCGGGCGGTCTCGACCAGCTCCGGCAGCGTGGTCGGCAGGGTCGGACACGCCTCCTTCGTGGTCTCCGCCCCGGTCGGGGCGACCGTGATGAGGGTCGGCATGCACCGCATCCTGGCAGAGCCGGAACAATGGGGGCCATGCGTGCGGTCGTCCAGCGTGTCAGCGAGGCCCGGGTGGTCGTCGACGGCGAGCCCGTGGGCGCGATCGACAAGCCGGGGCTGCTGGTCCTGCTCGGCGCGACCCACACCGACACCCCGGCGCTGGCGGAGAAGCTCGCCGGCAAGATCTGGGGGCTGCGGATCCTGCCCGAGGAGCGGTCCTGCTCCGAGGTCGGCGCCCCGTTGCTGGTGGTCAGCCAGTTCACGCTGTACGCCGACACCCGCAAGGGCCGGCGGCCGTCGTGGTCCCAGGCCGCGCCCGGCGAGGTCGCCGAACCCCTGGTCGAGCACTTCTGCACGGCCCTTCGCGGCCTGGGGGCACACGTGGAGACCGGCCGGTTCGGCGCGCACATGGACGTTTCGCTGGTCAACGACGGGCCGGTCACGCTGGTCATGGAGGTGTGAGCAGTCGATGAGCGAGCCTGATCGCGCCGCTGCCGGTTCCGGAGCCGGTGCCGGCCTGCCGCGATGGGCGCCGTCGCCGCGGGAGTACGACGACCTGGCGCTGGCCCTGGACGGCATCCTCGCCGAGGTCACCGTGGCCGTGCCGGCCGGCGTCGTCCCGGACGGGAACGTCACCGCCGAGCTCACCGCCGCCGAGCTCACCGACCTCGAGGGCACCCCGGTGGCCCGGCTGGACGTCACCGTCGCGGCGGAGACCGCGCCGGGCGCCTGGTCGCTGACCGGGACCGTCGCGCCGCTGCGCCCGCGCGAGGACGGCGTGTTCCGTCACCTGCACCGCAGTCCGGCGCAGGTACGCGAGCTGCTCGGCTCCGTGGACCGGTCCGGTGGGCGAGCCGCGGCGGTCGTCCTCGACGCTCCGCTGGACCAGGCGGCGCTGGACCGGCTGGCCGACGCGGTCGCCGGGTACGACGAGACCGTGCTGCTTCCGCTGGTCGGCGCCGGCTCACCGCGCGGCGTCTCGGCGCACACGCTGGTCCGGGCCACCCTCGCCGCCGCCGACCTGCTGCCCGGGCAGCCGCTGGTCGTTCCCGTACCCCTCGCGGCGCGCACCGACGCGGCGGCCGACGTCGCGCTCCGCGACCTGGTGGCCCGGGCGTACGGCGATCCGGTCCGGCTCGCCGTCGAGCCCACCTCGGGCGGCGGAGACGGCGGATACCCGGCACCGATCGCCGCGGCGCTGGGGTCCTCGTCCCGGGGTACGCCCCAGCGCGGGCTGGTCGTGTTCTTCACCGGCCTGTCCGGCTCGGGCAAGTCGACACTCGCCCGCCGCCTGCACGACCTGGTGCTGGAACGCGGCGACCGTAGGGTCACCCAGCTCGACGGCGACGTCGTACGCCGGATGCTGTCCGCGGGGCTCGGCTTCTCCCGCGCCGACCGCGAGGCGAACATCGCCCGGATCGGGTTCGTGGCCGCCGAGGTGGCCCGGCACGGCGGACTCGCCATCTGCGCACCGATCGCGCCGTACGCCGCGACCCGTGCGGAGGTACGCCGGATGGTGGAGGCCGCCGACGGCACGTTCGTGCTGATCCACGTGTCGACCCCGCTGGCCGAGTGTGAACGCCGGGACCGCAAGGGCCTCTACGCCAAGGCCCGGGCCGGGCTCATCCCCGAGTTCACCGGCATTTCCGACCCCTACGAGCCGCCGGACGACGCCGACCTGGCGATCGACACCAGTGACGTGACCATCGACGACGCCGCGGCGAAGGTCCTCGGCCTCCTCGACGAACGCGGCCTGCTCAGCTCTCCTCCGCCGACGCCGTAGCCGGGCGGGCCGGTCCGGACCGCTCCTCCGGCGCCCGCTCGGACTCCTCGGGCCTGGTGAGGATCACCCGGGCCAGGATCCCGAGCACCACACACCCGGCGACCACCGTCGCCATCGGCAGGGCCGAGCGCACCTGGACCGCGGTGACCAGCGGACCGGCCAGCGCGCCCACCACGAACTGCAGCGTGCCGATCAGCGCCGACGCCGTACCCGCCATCTCCGGGTGCTGGGACAGGCCGAGCGCCATCGCGTTCGGGCCGACCATGCCGAGGCTCGCCACCGCCACGAACAGCGGCAGCAGAACGCCCACCACCCCGCCGAACGACGTCGCGGCGGCGAGGACCAGCAGGACCGCGCCGGCCAGCGACGTGAACTGGCCGATCACCAGCAGCCGGCGCGGGTCGACCCGGCGGACCAGCCTGCCGTTGGCCTGGGAGAAGGCCATCAGCCCGAGGCCGTTCAGGCCGAACAGGACGCCGTAGAACTGCGGGCTGATCCCGAAGACCTCCTGGTAGACGAACGGCGACCCGGAGATGTAGGCGAACATCCCGGCGAACCCGAGCCCGCCGGCCAGCGCGTAGCCGAGGAAGGACCGGTCACGGGCGAGGCGGAGGTAGCTGTGGGCCGCGTCCCGGGCCCCGCCCTGACGGCGGCGCTCGGCCGGGAGGGTCTCCCGCAGCCCGAACACCACACCGAGGAGCAGCACCACCCCGAACGCCGTCAGCACCCCGAACAGCATCCGCCACGAGCCCAGCCGCAGCAGCTGGCCACCCACCACCGGCGCGAGGATGGGCGCCAGGCCGGTGACCAGCAACAGCAGCGAGAACAGCCGGGCGATCTCCCGGCCGGACACCAGGTCACGCACGATCGCCCGGGCGATCACGATCCCCGCGGCTCCGCCGAGCGCCTGCACCACCCGGCCGGCGACCAGCACCTCGATCGTCGGGGCGACGGCACACACCACCGAGGCGACGGCGTAGGTGCCGAGCCCCACCAGCAGCGGCCGCCGCCGGCCCACCGCGTCGGACAGCGGGCCGACCACGGCCTGACCGGCCGCGAGGCCCACCAGGGCGGCGGTCAGCGTGAGCTGCAGCAACGTCTGGCTGGTGTGCAGCTCCCGGGTCATGTGTGGCAGCGCCGGGAGGTAGAGGTCGATGGTCATCGGCCCCAGGGCGGTGAGCCCACCGAGCAGGATGATCAGCGTCGGCGCGATCCGGCGCCGGGTCGCCTCGGGCGGGCGGGCGACCGGCTCACCGGCCGGTCGAGCGGCCGGCCGGCCGGGTGGCTGGGTCGAAGAAGGTGCGGAGGACATTGTCAGGGCAGCATCCGCGGCCGCGCGGTTCTTCCGGATTCCGTAGCAAAGCTCAGTATGCGGACGGCCGCGGCGGTGTTCACGCCCGTACGAGCTTCGTCAGCAGCAGCGCCTCGGCCGCGCACGCCCGGGCGAAGTCGCCGAGGTGCAGGCTCTCGTCCACCCCGTGCGCCCGGCAGTGCGGGTCGGCCGCGCCGGTGACCAGGATGGCGGCCTCGGGGAAGGTTTCGGCGAACTCCGCCACGAACGGGATCGAGCCCCCGATCCCGATGTCCACCGGCTCGCGGTTCCACACCTGCGCGAACGCCGACCTGGCCGCGTCGTAGGCCGGGCCAGACGCCTGCGCGGCGTAGGGCTGGCCCGCGTCGCCCGCAGTCACGTCGACCTCCACACCCCACGGAGCGTGGGTACGAAGGTGCTCGGTCAGCGCCTTCATCGCCCGCGTCGCGTCGTCACCGGGCGCGAGTCGGACGCTGACCTTGGCCCGGGCGACCGGCACCAGGGTGTTGGACGCGTCGGCGACGCGGGGCGCGTCGATGGCCAGCACGGAGGCGGTCGGCCGGGCCCAGATGCGTTCGGCGATGGTTCCCTCGCCGAGCAGGCGTACGCCGGGACGCATCGCGGCCTCGGTCCGGAACCTCTCCTCGGGGTAGTCCACCGCCGGGGCCGGAGCCGTCCCCAGGCCCTCGATGGCGACGTTCCCCTCCTCGTCGTGCAGGGTGGCGAGCAGCCGGCACAGGGCGGTGAGCGCGTCCGGCGCGGCACCGCCGTAGATCCCGGAGTGCACACCGTGGTCGAGGGCGCGCACCTCGACCACGCAGTCGGCGAGGCCGCGCAGGGTGGTGGTGAGCGCGGGGACGCCGACGTCGAAGTTGGCCGAGTCGGCGAGCACGATGACGTCGGCGGCGAGCCGGTCGCGGTACTTCGCGAGGAACGCTCCGAGCGCCGGGGAGCCGATCTCCTCCTCGCCCTCCACGAACACCGTCACCCCGACGGGCGGACGGCCTCCGAAGGCCCGGACGGCGGCGAGGTGCAGGGCGATCCCGGCCTTGTCGTCCGCCGCGCCGCGGCCGTAGAGGCGGCCCTCGCGTTCGGTCGGCTCGAACGGCGGGCTGGTCCACTGCGCCACCTCGCCGGTGGGCTGGACGTCGTGGTGGGCGTACAGCAGCACGGTCGGCTGGCCGGCGGGCGCCGGGAAGCGCGCCACCACCGCGGGCTGGCCGCCCTCGACCTCGAGGATCTCCACGTCCTGGGCGCCCTCGGCGCGGAACAGCTCGGCGGTGAGTTCGGCGGTGCGGCGTACGTCGGAGCGGGCGGCGGGGTCGGCGCTCACGGACGGAATCCGGATCAGCCGCTCCAGGTCGTCCCGGACTGCGGGAAGCACGGCACTAACAGCCTCGGCGGGGTCGATGTTGGTCACGGTGCGCCAGCGTACGCCGCCGCGCCGACGTCCGACGTCTTCCCATCTGGACGAAAGGTGCACGCGCCTACCCCGTTTCCTCTACCGTAGTCCTACCGGGTAGATAGGGAATATGTGAAAGGTGGGCCGCGCGCGTGCGCAAGCTCGTTCTTCTCGCGATCGTCGGGCTGGCCGCCCAGCTCGTCGACGGCAGCCTGGGTATGGCCTACGGCGTCACGTCGACCACGCTCCTGCTCGCCACCGGGGTGGCGCCGGCCGCAGCGTCGGCGACCGTGCACCTCGCCGAGATCGGCACCACGCTGGCCTCGGGCGCCTCGCACTGGAGGTTCGGCAACGTCGACTGGAAGGTCGTCGGCCGGATCGCGATCCCCGGAGCGATCGGCTCCTTCGCGGGCGCGACCTTCCTCAGCTCGCTGTCCACCGACTCCGCCGCGCCGGTCATGTCCGGCATCCTGCTGGCGCTCGGCATCTACATCCTGATCCGGTTCACCGCCTGGGGCACCCCGCGCGGGCAGCTCGGCAAGCCGGTGCGAAAGAGGTTCCTGGCGCCGCTCGGCATCTTCGCCGGCTTCGTCGACTCCACCGGTGGCGGTGGATGGGGACCGGTCGCCACCCCCGCCCTCCTCGCCAGTGGCCGGATGGAGCCGCGCCGGGTGGTCGGCTCGGTCGACACCAGCGAGTTCGTGGTCTCCGTGGCGGCGAGCCTGGGCTTCCTCCTCGCACTCGGCTCCGCGGGCATCCCGTTCGGCGCGGTCGCCGCGCTGCTGGTCGGCGGCCTGGTCGCGGCACCGATCGCCGCCTGGCTGGTCCGGCACCTGCCCGGCCGTATCCTCGGCTCGCTGGTCGGCGGCGTCATCGTGCTGACCAACGTCCGCACCATCCTGAAGTCGGACCTGGTGGACGCGGCCGCCGGCACGCGCACCGTGGCCTACGTGATCATCGCGGTGCTGTGGGCGGGTGCCGTCGCGTGGTCGCTCCGGGCCCACCGAGCCGAGAAGGCCGAGCTCGACGCGGAGGCCGAGGAGTCGGCGCCGGTCGCGGCCTGAGCGCCGAGGAGCCCGCGCTCGTCGGCGGCTGAGCACGTACCTGTGGGTGAGCCCCGGTCCTTCCTGGACCGGGGCTTCACTCTTGGCGCGGGCGGTCTCGTCGGCGCCGAGTCCCGACGCCGGTCAGCCGGCGACGGCGAGCGCGAACGGCAGCACCTCCCCCGCTCCGGCGCGCCGCAGCGCCCGGGCCGCCACCGTCATCGTCCACCGCGAGTCCACCAGGTCGTCCACGAGCAGCACCGGCGGCGGCTCGCCGATGTCCCGGGTCATCGCCGCCAGTCGCTCGCGTACTTCCGTACCGGCGTCGAGGCGGTCCCACACCCCGGCCAGCCGGAACGCGCTGTTGCCACCCGGCTCGCCGATCGGCCCGCCGTGGACCGGCTCCATCGCACCCAGCAGCGGCAGCCGGCCGATCCGGGCGAGCCCCTCCGCGACCGAACCGACCAGGCGCGGCCGCGCACGCGAGGTCAGCGCCACCACCGCCACCGGCCTCCGCTCCCAGCCCCAGGTGCGGAGCACGTCGACGCAGGCGTTCAGCACGGCCTCCGGTGCCGGCGCGTCCTCCGCGCCGGGTGCCAGCAGCGTTCGTAGCCGCTGCCCCCAGCCGAGGTCGGTGAGCCTGGCCACCGCGCGGCCGGTCTCCGCGCGCTCGGCCGCGGCGATCCGTCCGCGCACCGGAACGCCGAGCCGGACCATCCCGCTCGGCCACATCGCACGCGGCTCGATCGGGACGCCCACCTGGGCCAGCCGGCCCGCGGCCGCCTCCTGGGCGGGAGCCGGCACGTCCGAGGAGTACCACTCACCGGCGCACCGGTCGCAGCGACCGCAGTCGGTGGCACTGGGGTCGTCCAGCGCGCGCTGGAGGTAGGCCATCCGGCAGCCGTCGTGCTTCTCGAACTCGAGCATCGCCCTGGCCTCGGCGTCCCGGACACCGGCCACCCGGGAGTATCGCTCGGCGTCGTAGACCCACGGCCGGCCGGTCGCCTCCCACCCACCGGACACGCGACGGACCGCGCCCTCGACGTCGAGCACCTTCAACAGCAGCTCCAGCCGGGTGCGGCGGACGTCGACGACGACCTCCAGCGCGGCGGTGGACAGCGCCTTGCCGGCCTCGGCGAGTGCGGCGAGCACGGCGTCGGCCTGGTCCTGGCGCGGCATCGACGCGGTGGCGAAGTAACGCCAGATGTCGACGTCCTCGACCCCCGGGAGCAGCAGGACGTCGGCACGTTCGGTGGCCCGGCCGGCACGGCCGATCTGCTGGTAGTAGGCGATCGGGGACGACGGGGCGCCGACGTGCACGATGAAACCGAGGTCGGGCTTGTCGAACCCCATCCCCAGCGCAGAGGTCGCGACCAGCGCCTTGACCTCGTTGCCGCGCAGCGCCTCCTCGGCCGACCGGCGTTCGGCGTCGTCGGTGCGGCCGGTGTAGGCGAGCACGGCATGGCCCGCGTCCCGCAGCAACGCGGCGATGTCGTCGGCCGCCGCGACGGTGAGGGTGTAGATGATGCCGCTGCCCGGCAGCTCCTCGAGGTGGGCGAGCAGCCAGGCGAGACGCTGCTGCGCGGTGGGCAGGCGGAGTACGCCGAGCCGCAGACTGTCGCGCGCGAGCGGGCCCCGCAGGGTGAGCACGTCGCCCCCGCCGAGTTGTTCGGCCACGTCGGCGACCACCCTGGCGTTGGCGGTCGCGGTGGTGCCGAGGACCGGGGTGTCGGCGGGCAGCTGAGCCAGCAGGTCTCGGATGCGGCGGTAGTCGGGGCGGAAGTCGTGGCCCCAGTCGGAGACGCAGTGGGCCTCGTCGACGACCAGCAGACCGGTGCGCTCGGCGAGCTCGGGCAGCTGCTCGACGCGGAACCGGGGGTTGTTGAGCCGCTCCGGGCTGACCAGCAGGACGTCGACCTCGTCCTCGCCCAGCGCCTTCACCACGTCGGACCACTCGTCGGCGTTGGCGGAGTTGATCGTCACCGCCCGGATCCCCGCCCGCTCGGCCGCGGCCACCTGGTCGCGCATCAGGGCGAGCAGCGGCGACACGATGAGCGTGGGACCCGCGCCCTGGGCACGCCGCAGCGCGGTGGCCACGAAGTAGACGGCCGACTTGCCCCAGCCGGTGCGCTGGACGACGAGTGCCCGCCGGCGCCGGGCGACCAGCGCCTCGATCGCCTCCCACTGGCCCTCGCGGAACGCGGCGTCGTCCCGCCCGACCAGCCGTCGCAGGTGGGCGTCGGCCTCCGCCCGCAGGTCGGCCGGCGGGGAGACGGCCCGCTCGGCCCGCTCGGCCGGGTCGGGCCGGGCGGCCGGTCGAGTGCCCGGCGGGCGGGCCTGGGCCGCGGCCTGGTCCCAGTCGTCGGGAGGAGCCGAATCGCCCGGGTCCCAGTCGTCGGGCGGAGGCTCGCGCAGGGCCCAGTCCGGCGGCGGGTCACTCCGCGCGGCCGACGGGTCGTTGGGCTGGTGGGCTGTCACCTGGCCGACGCTAGTGGACCGCGCCGACAGCCGGCACCGCGCGCTCGGCCGGGGACCGGAGACACGAGTTCGGGCATGCGCCAAGGCATGCGCCAAGGCCAAAGGTGAGGCGCTGAACCCCGCCCGAATCCGGGCATGAAGAAGCCCCCGCGTCGGGGGGTATCGCGAGGGCTTCTTCAGATGGCTTCGGACCACCGGCGATCAGACGGGATGGATCCCGGTTCGGTTCCATCCGGTCGCAAATTTCCACGACTTTTTCTCCCCAGCTGGCACGTGCCGTACAACCGCAGGTCAGCGGGCTCCATCACCCGGCGGGAGGAGTGGGAGGAGCGGGAGGTAGGCGGACAGGTCGGTGCGCTCCCCGCTCGCGGCCAGCGTTCCCGACTCCCGAGCCGTCGTCCAGGTCATCCGGTCGGCGGCGAGGAGTACCCAGGTCAGTGGGTCGGTCTCCACGACACCGGGGGGCGTGCCGCGAGTGTGGCGGGGGCCGGGGACGCACTGGATCGCGGCGTACGGCGGAACGCGTACCTCCACCGAACGCCCCGGCGCCCGCGCCAGCAGCAGCGCGAGGGAGTGCCGCACCAGCAGTCGCAGGTCTTCGGCCGGTGGGGGTTCCCCCGCCTCGTGGGCCCGCAGGACGCGGGCGAGCGCGGCGGCCACGTCGGTCGGGTCGGCGGGACGCAGTCGTGCGGGCACCGGGTGAGCTTAGGGTGTGGCGCGCCGCCTCGCGAGGTCCACCCGCGTCACCTCGCGCCAACCCGGTCAGCCGCGGCCACGCGAGCGGCTGCCGTCCGTACGGTCGGAGCCGGTGGACGTCCGGGACACCGGCCGGGCCGGACCCCGCACGACCTGCGCCCGCGGCCCGACGGCTTTCGGCGTACCCCCGACCGCCGCGCCGCCCGCGACCAGCAACACGCCGACCAGGGGAAGAACCCGCATGCGCCGTACCACCGGCACCAGCGGGCCGGCGAGCACCAGACCGAGAAGCAGTGCCACGCCGCCGCCGAGCACCAGGCCCGCGGCCACGTCGTGCGGGTAGTGCACGCCGAGGTAGACCCGGGTGGCCCCGAGCTGGAGCGCGAGCGGAACGACCAGCCACGCCAGCCGGCGCCAGGCCAGCACGAGCGCGACGGCGGCCGCGGCCGCGATCGTCGCGTGGTTGCTCGGGAACGACCAGTCGCCGGTCGCCGGGCAGGGCGCCAGCGTGACGACTCCGGCGACCGCGCGGCAGGGGCGTTCCTCACGCAGGAAGGACTTGACGACCTCGCTGACGGCGTACGCCACGACCGTGACGACCGGCGCCAGCACGGCGAGGGCGACACCGCGGGGGTCACCGCGCCGGGACCGCCACCACGCGAACACGAACAGCAGCACGAACGCCGCCAGCCCGGCGTCGGTGGCGGCCTCGGCGACCCGGGACAGCCAGCCCGGCGCGGTCGCGGCGAACTCCGTCACCTGGCGGTACCACCCGGCGTCCACCCCCGGCGTCATTACCGGGCTGTCCGCGACCACCGCCACCTGCGCACCCACGAGGCTCATGTGTTCCCCACTCCTCCGCGGGTTCGTCCCGGGTTGGTCCGGGGTCGTCCGGGGTCGTCCGAAGGCATGCCCGCTCCCCCTCGGCGACGCTGCTCAGGCACACCCGTCACGTACCCGGCACCGCCGGCCGGGATCCGCCCGGAATAAGGGGCGGACCGGCCGGGATGGGAGCAACCGGACCAGATGCCCGTCACTCACGACGGGTCGACGCGGCACCCTCGAACGAGAGTCGCGGGGGTACGCCCGCGCCGGTTCCGACCGTAGGCCGCCGACACCGGACCGGGCGTCGTCCGTGGGTCTCGCCCGGCCCCTACCTCGGGGTGGGACGTCGCGCCCGAGCACCCACCGATCGGACTACCCGAACCTCTCGGCCAGCTCCCGGCCGTCCCAGGTGGACAGGCAGAACGGGTGCCCGGCCGGATCGGCGTACACGAAGCAGTGATCGGAGTTGGGCTGGAACTCCAGCAGCGTGGCCCCGGCGGCGAGAACCCGCGCTCCGGTCGCCTCGAGGTCGTCGACGAGGAAGTCGAGATGCATCTGCATCGGTACGTCGTTCCCCGGCCACACCGGCGGCCGGAAGTCCTCGACCTGCTGGAAGGCGACGAATCCGTTCGGGCCGGTGACCGCCGCCCAGTGCGAGTCGCCTCTGGCGACGCCGTCGGTGATCTCGGCGTAGAACCGCGCGAGGGCGAGCGCGTCCGGCGCGTTCACCGTGGTCCCGCCCAGCCTGATGCGGTCCGGCATCAGCCCACCGCGAGGTGTTCGTAGGCGGGAGTGAGTTCGGTCCAGCGCGCGCGCCAGGCCGGGGCCGGCGCCTGCTCCGACCATCCGCCGGGGTGTGCGGTGGCGTCACCGGCGAGCGAGCGGCCGAGGTCCTCCAGGTGGACCTGCCAGCCGGCTCCGTAGAAGTGCAGCGAGCCGACCGGCAGTCCGCGCTCCTCGACCACCAACCGGGTGGCGGGCCCCTCGGCGGTGAGCCAGGCCTCGAGCTGAGCCTCCTCGTCGGTCCCGGGCAGCGAGGTCAGCAGCAGGTGGTACGGAGCGTCGCAGACCTCGATCCGCATCGGGCCGCTCCACGTGCTGGTCATGACGGCCTGCACGGTCCCGCCCTCGCGCAGATCACCGGAGACCTCGGCGATCCACCGGGCCAGCCGTTCGGGCGTGGTGCACGCCTTCCACAGATCGTCGATGTCGGTGTCGTACACGTCCTCGACGCGCACCGCTCCACGGGTCTCGTCGAGTGCCCGCATCGTCCCGGTGGTCTTCACTTCCGCGCCCTCTTTCCTCGTGCGATCTCCGTGTGCAGCGCGTCGAGCCGATTCCGCCACAGCGCGCGGTATCCCTCCAGCCAGTCGTCCACCTCGACGAGGGCCTCCGGCCGCAGGCTGTAGATGCGCCGCTGCGCCTCCTGGCGGACGTCGACCAGCCCGGCCTCGCGCAGAACCCGCAGGTGCCGGGACACGCCCGGACGTGCGATGGGCAACGCCTCGGCGAGTTCGCCGGCCGTCGCCGGGTGATCCCTGAGGATTTCGAGGACCGTACGTCGGCTCTGGTCGGCCAACGCCTGCAGCACCGCGTCCATGACCGAGAACGTAACCGATCGGGTACGTAACCGCAAGGGTACGTACCCCATCGGCCGAGGGAAGGGCGGTGCCGGCACCTGCGGACCCGACACTCAGGCAGGCACTGAGTGCCGGAGCGGCGAAGCTTGAGTACGCACACTGATCCACTTCGCCCGGCGGGGCGATCATTCTCGAACCAGCGCCGCGAACGCAGCAGACGCACCCGCGGCACCACCAGGACACCCCTGGGACCGTCCCGAACCGCCGGTCCCCGCCGACGCCGTTGCTTGGTCGCCCCCCGGCGCGCGGGCTCACCGGTGGCCGGTCCGGGGCGAGCCCGATCCTTCGACCACCTCGTGGCCCGCCCCGGACAACGGCTCTCCGCTTCCCCTACGCCTTCACCTACGCGGTCCCTTCGCGCCGAAGATCAGGCAGCGCGGACCGACGCGCCGTCGGCCTCACGCCCGGCGGCGTCACTGTCCGCCAGCGCCCACCGCACCACCTCCGACACGTCGTCGGCAAGCCGGATCCGCAGGTCCGCGAGCACCGCCTCCGGCACGTCGTCGAGGTCGGGCTCGTTGCGCCGCGGCAGGATCACCTCGGTCAGCCCGGCCCGGTGCGCGGCCAGCAGCTTCTGCTTGACGCCACCGATCGGCAGCACCCGGCCGGTCAGGGAGACCTCGCCGGTCATCCCCACCTCGGGCCGGACCGGCCGCCCGGACAGCAGCGACGCCAGCGCGGTGGTCATGGTGACCCCGGCCGAAGGCCCGTCCTTGGGCACCGCACCCGCAGGCACGTGCACGTGCACCCGGCCACTGGTCAGCGCCTCGACAGGGACGCCGAGCTCGCTGCCGTGTGCCCGGAGGTACGACACCGCGATCTGCGCGGACTCCTTCATCACCTCGCCGAGCTGCCCGGTGAGGTTGAGCCCGGGCTCGCCGGCCATGGTCGCGGCCTCGACGTACAGCACGTCTCCGCCCGCACCGGTGACCGCCAGCCCGGTCGCCACGCCCGGCGTCGAGCCGTCGCGCGCGGACTCCGGCTGGAACCTCGCCCGGCCGAGGTAGGTGCGCACGTCGGAGGCGTCCACGTCCACCGGCGCGGTGGCCTTCCCGGTGGCGAGTGCGGTGGCGACCTTGCGCAGCACCTTCGCCAGCGCGCGGTCGAGGGTACGAACGCCCGCCTCGCGCGTGTAGTCGGCCGCGATCGTCCGGATCGCGTCCTCGCTCACCCGCACGTCGCCGGCCGACAGCGCCGCCCGGTCCAGTGCCTGCGGCAGCAGGTGGTCGCGGGCGATGGCGACCTTCTCGTCCTCGGTGTAACCGTCGAGCGCCACCAGCTCCATCCGGTCCAGCAGCGCCGGCGGGATGGTGTCGGCGACGTTGGCGGTGGCCAGGAAGAGCACGTCGGACAGGTCGAGCTCCACCTCGAGGTAGTGGTCGCGGAACGTGTGGTTCTGGGCCGGGTCGAGCACCTCGAGCAGAGCCGCCGCAGGGTCACCGCGGAAGTCCGAACCCACCTTGTCCACCTCGTCGAGGAGGACCACGGGGTTCATCGAGCCGGCCTCCTTGACGGCCCGGACGATCCGGCCGGCCATCGCGCCGACGTACGTACGCCGGTGGCCGCGGATCTCGGCCTCGTCGCGGACACCGCCGAGCGCGACCCGGACGAACTTCCGGTCCAGCGCCCGGGCCACGGACTCGCCCAGGGACGTCTTGCCGACGCCGGGCGGCCCGACGAGCGCGAGCACCGCGCCCGAACCCCGGCCGCCGACGGCCTGCAGGCCCCGGCCGGCGCGCCGGCCACGGACCGCGAGGTACTCCACGATCCGGTCCTTCACGTCCTCGAGGCCGGCGTGGTCGGCGTCGAGCACCGCGCGGGCGGCGTCGATGTCGGTGGCGTCGGTCGTACGGACGTTCCAGGGCAGGTCGAGGACCGTGTCCAGCCAGGTGCGGATCCAGCCGATCTCCGGCGACTGGTCGGAGGTGCGTTCGAGCTTGTCGACCTCGCGCAGCGCGGCCTCGCGCACCTTCTCCGGCAGGTCGGCGCGTTCGACCCGGGAGCGGTAGTCGTCGGCTCCCTCGGCGTCGTCGCCGAGCTCCTTGTGGATGGCGGCGAGCTGCTGGCGCAGGAGGTACTCGCGCTGGGTCTTGTCCATCGTGTCGCGGACGTCCTCGCGGATCTTCTCCGCGACCTCCAGCTCGGCCAGGTGCGCCCGGGCCCACTCCAGCAGCAGAGTCAGCCGCCGGGCGGTGTCCGCGGTCTCCAGCAGCGCGACCTTGCGGTCACCCTCCAGCCAGGACGCGTAGCCGGCCGCGTCGGCCAGCTCGCTCGGGTCGTTCATCCGCTGCACGGTGTCGACGACCTGCCAGCTGCCGCGCTCGGTGAGGATGGAGACGAGGACGGACTTGTACTCCCGGGCCAGCTCGCGGGTGCGCTCGTCGGCCGGGGGCACGAGCATCGGCTCGGCCTCGACCCACAGGGCCGCGCCGGGGCCGTTGACGCCGACGCCGACCTGGGCGCGCGACACGGCACGGAGTACGACAGCCGGCTCACCGCTGGGGAGCCGGCCGATCTGGGCGATCTCGGCGACCGCGCCGACGGCGCCGTACCTGCCTTCGATGCGGGGTACGACGAGAACCCGCGGGGCCGGGTCGCTCTGGATGCCGGTGTCGTCTTGGGCACCGGATGTGCCGTTCTGGGCGGCCAGCCGGGCCGCGTCGACGGCGCTGCGGCGTTCACCGTCGAGCTCGACCGGCACGACCATGCCGGGCAGCAGGACCGTGTCGTCGAGGAACAGCAACGGAAGCGTGAACGTGGTCATGCCCACTCAACTGATTACACGCTTACAGGCATTCCCAGCTGCGGAAGATTCTTCGGGTGAAGCTCGCCCTCGCCGGCCGCAACGCCACCCGGCAGGGCCGGCATTCCAGCAGTTCCGGATTCCGGTTGGGCATTCCAGATTTGCATTCCGGGCGGGAATTCCGGATGTACGGGGAAAACTTGTCCACAGACTTGCCCGGACCGGGTCCGGGCAGGCAGCCGAGCGACTAACGTCGTACATATCGGTTACCGGGTGAATCACCTGGGTGACCGGAGCGCGGAGGCCGTATCCCTCCCGTCCCCCCGACGGCCCGCGCAAACCCGCTGCGGCGGCCAGGGCCCCCACCCGATCGGCCGCACAGCAAACCCCGCGGGAGGGGCCCCGTCCCGGCCCCTCCCGCCGCGGGGGATCTCCCCGCCTCACTCGCAGACTCCCGTCGGCCCAAGTGGTTCCGGACGGTCGCGGAATCCGCCGGATACTCACGGCGGATGAGTATCCGCGCGGATGCTCCGGACGCGCTCGGCGCGGAAGCTGACCACGTGAAGACCGAACGCCGACCCGCCGCCAGCCGCGGCCTGCAGTGGTGCACGGCGTTCGTGCTCGGCCCCTACCTCGTGGCGATCCTGGCCCTGCTGGCCTGGAGCTGGCCACACAACTCCCTGCCCACCGGGCAGTGCGAGGGGATCGGGTTCGGCTGCACCCTCACCCGCCGGGAGGGTGCGGTCCTGCTCACCTTCATCTCCGCGCCGTTCGCCGCGCTGGCCACCGGCGTCGCCTGGCTGGTGGTCCTGCTGCTGCGCCGGGGGCCGACCAGGAGCTGGTCCGGCTCCGCGCAGGGTGCGCTGGGCGCCGCGCTGGTGTTGTTCCTCGTCGCCCTGGTCGCGCTCTACCGCGCGTACCCCCTGGTCTGAATCTCCGGCCGTCCGCGCGACCCGCTCGGTCCGCGGCGTGCAACCTCGGTACAACGCCGTCCGTCGACGGGATGCACGTCGGGGAGTGGCCGCGGCTACCATCGACACAGACCTTCGAGGGGGAAGAACCGATGACGCACCACGATTCCAGGCTGAGCAGCGGGCACTCGACGCTGCGCCCGCTCGGGCCGCCGCTGCCCGCGAGCAAGAAGGGCTACCACTGGGCCGCCGTGCTGGTCGGGATCGTGCTGCTGGCGGCGATGGGACTGATCGCCTTCGGCTTCTTCTCCGTGCCGGGCGTCGACCTGGTGCGCGCGGGCGGGTGGACCTTCGCCATCTCGCTGCTGATCGTGATCCCGGCCGCCGTGGTCGTGCTCCTGCTCAGCTGGGCCGTGGTGTGGGGGATCCGCCGGCTGGGTGCGCGCAGGTGGCCCGGGCTGGTGCAGGCCCTGCCCGCGGTGCTGCTGATCCTGTTCCTGCTCTACCTGCTGTCCAGCTGGCTGTTCGCGCCGCCGCCGGAGTGACCCCGCCGGAGTGACCCCCGGCGGGCGGCGTCCCCTCGCTCCGCTCGGCTCAGGACTCCTCGTACAACCCGGGCAGGGTCGCCGTCCAGGTGGCCCGCAGCTCCGCCAGCGGCACCTCGAACTCCCCCTCGACCACCAGCGCCGCGTCCGCACCGCCGGTGCCGACCGTGCCGATCCGGGAGGCGGGTACGCCGGCCCGCTCGCACAGCCGCCCGAACTCCGCCTCGTCGTCCGCCTCCACGCTCACCACGGCCCGCGCACCGGACTCGCCGAACAGCGCGACGAACGGCTCGACGTCGCCCGGCAGGCTCACCCGCGTACCGAACCCGGCCCGCAGGCTGCCCTCGACCAGCGCCTGGGCGAGCCCACCGTCGGACAGGTCGTGCGCGGCCAGCACCAGGCCCGCGTCGCCGGCCTCGGCGAGCACCTGCGCCAGCCGGCGCTCGGCGGCCAGGTCGACCCGCGGTGGCAGTCCGCCGAGGTGCCCGTGCACCACGTGCGCCCACTCGGAGCCGCCGAACTCCGCGGCGGAGGTGCCGAGGAGGTAGAGCGCCGCACCCGGAGTACGCCAGCCCTGCGGGATCGCGCGGGTCACGTCGTCGGTGACGCCGAGCACGCCGACCACCGGGGTGGGCAGGATCGGCTGCGTGCCGGTCTGGTTGTAGAAGCTCACGTTGCCGCCGGTCACGGGCAGGCCGAGCTCGCGGCAGCCGTCGGCCAGGCCGTGGGTGGCCTGCTCGAACTGCCACATCACCCCCGGGTCCTCCGGCGAGCCGAAGTTGAGGCAGTTGGTCACCGCGAGCGGGCGGGCGCCGGACACGGCGACGTTGCGGTAGGCCTCGGCCAGCGCGAGCTGGGTCCCTGCGTACGGGTCGAGCTGGACGAACCGTCCGTTGCAGTCGGTCGCGGCGGCCACGCCGAGGGTGGAGTCGTCGGCCACCCGGATCATGCCGGCGTCGTCGGGCTGGGACTGCACGGTGTTGCCGAGCACGTAGCGGTCGTACTGGTCGGTGACCCAGGACCGGTCGGCGAGGTTGGCCGAGCCGGCCAGGGCGAGCAGCGTCTCCCGCAGCTGCACGCCGGACGAGGGCCGGGGCAGGTGGTCGGGGAGGTCGGCCTGCAGCGCGTCCTGCCGTTCCGGCCGGGCGTACGGGCGCTCGTAGACGGGGCCCTCGTGGGCGACCGTACGAGGGGGAACGTCGACCACCGTCTGGCCGTGCCAGTCCACGGTGAGCCGACCGGAGTCGTCGACCTCACCGACCACCGTCGCCGGGACGTCCCACTTCGCGCAGATCTCCAGGAACCGCTCGACGTCGGCGGGCGCCACCACCGCCATCATGCGTTCCTGCGACTCGCTCATCAGGATCTCCTCCGGCGCCAGGGAGGAGTCGCGCAGCGGCACCCGGTCCAGCCAGACGTGCATGCCGCCCTCGCCGGCCGAGGCCAGCTCCGACGTCGCGCAGGACAGGCCCGCGCCGCCGAGGTCCTGGATGCCGACCACGATGCCCGCCGCGAACAGCTCCAGCGTGCACTCGATCAGCAGCTTCTCCATGAACGGGTCGCCGACCTGGACCGCGGGCCGCTTCGCGGGTCCGCCGCCACCTTCGCCGGTGGACGCGTCGAAGGTCTCACTGGCGAGTACGGACACCCCGCCGATGCCATCGCCGCCGGTCTTGGCGCCGTACAGGATCACCTGGTTGCCGACGCCCGCGGCCTTGGCCAGGTGCAGGTCCTCGTGCCGGAGGACACCCACGCACAGCGCGTTGACCAGCGGGTTTCCGGCGTACGACGGATCGAAGACGACCTCGCCGCCGACGTTGGGCAGGCCCAGGCAGTTGCCGTAGCCGCCCACACCGGCCACCACGCCGGGCAGCACCCGGTGGGTGTCCGGCGCGTCGGCCGGGCCGAACCGCAGCGAGTCCATCACCGCGACCGGGCGGGCGCCCATCGCCAGGATGTCCCGGACGATCCCGCCGACACCGGTCGCCGCGCCCTGGTACGGCTCGACGTAGCTCGGGTGGTTGTGGGACTCGATCTTGAACGTGACGGCGTACCCCTCGCCGACGTCGACCACCCCGGCCTGCTCGCCGATGCCGGCGAGCAGTTTGCCCCGGTGTGTCTCCGCCGGCAGGTCACCGAACTTGCGCAGGTGCACCTTGGAGGACTTGTAGGAGCAGTGCTCGCTCCACATCACGGAGTACATCGCCAGCTCGCAGCTGGTGGGCCGGCGGCCGAGGATGTCCCGGATCCGGGCGTACTCGTCGTCCTTCAGGCCGAGTTCGGCGTAGGGCTGGGGGGCGTCCGGGTTGTCCCCGGCCTGCTTCACGGTGTCGACGCTCACCGGGGCGCTCTCCTGTCCGCTTTCGTCCTCGGCCCGGATCCTCACGCGCGCCCGGCGGCTGGGCACCGGCGGCGAGGTGGGCACGACAGGCCCAACCGTACCGAGCGCGGCCACCCGGACGGTCCGGCAGCCCCTGGCAGCCCCGGCCTGTCGCCCGGTGGGTGGCCTCCCCACCCGTCCCTAAGGTGTAGCTCGCACCACTGTGCCGGGCCGGCCGAGAAAGAAGACTTGGGGACAGCCGGCCCACCGGGGCCGGGCGCGACGGTGTTCACGACGAAGGAGCGACCGATGAGTGGGATCAGGGACCGGACGACGCGGGGGGCTCGCGCCGGGACGTACCTCCTCGTCTCCCTGGTGACCGGCATGGCGGCGATGGTCGGCCTCGGGCTGGTGGCGGTGAGCGCGGTGACGGTCGCGGTCGGCGGGCTCGGCCTGGTGCTGTTCCCGTCGGCGCTGAACGCCGTACGCCGGTGGGCGGACTGGGAGAGCCGGCGCGCGGCGGCGTTGCTCGGTGTGGAACTGCCGACGCTGCACGGACTCGATCCGGACGGCTCCGGCGTCGGCGAGCCCGCCACCGGAACGCTCGTCCGCTTCCGGCGATCCGTCGCCGACCCCGCCACCCGGCGGGCTCTGCAGGGGCTGTGCGTGCACGCGCTCGCCGGCACGGCGTACGGCCTCGCCGGACTGGTCGCCATACTTACCGTCCCCGGCCTCCTGGTGCAGATGGTCGGCGGGTGGGCGATCCCGCTCCCCGGGGCACTCTTTGTGAGCTCCGTGCCGCGCTTGTGGGTAGCCGTCCCGGGCGCCACCGTCCAGGTCGCCCTGACCGTCGCCATGTTCTGGTGGGCCGTGCCCGCGCTCGCCCGCTGGGACGCGCGGCTCACGCTGCGCGGGCTCGGTCTCTCACCTGCCGACCTCGAGGCGGCTCGGCTGGCGAAGCGCGTCGACGTCCTCACCCAGACCCGGGCCGGCGCCCTGGACGCCCACGACGCCGAGCTCCGCCGGATCGAGCGCGACCTGCACGACGGCACCCAGGCCCGGCTGGTGTCGATCGCCATGCGACTCGGGGTGGCCGAACAGCTCGGCGCCGACCAGCCGGAGCTGACCGCGAAGCTGATCCGCGAGGCGCGCGGCGGCGCCGAGGACGCGATGCAGGAGCTTCGGGACGTGATCCGCACGATGTACCCGCCGATCCTGGCCGACCGGGGCCTGGACGGCGCGCTGGCCGCGCTCGGCGCCCGCTGCCCGGTTCCCACCACGATGGACGTCGGCGACCTCGGCCGGGTGCCCGCGCCGGTGGAGGCGGCGGCGTACTTCGTGGTCGCCGAGGCGCTCACCAACGTCGCGAAGCACAGCGCGGCCACCCTGGCGGACGTCCGGGTCGCCCGGGACGCCGACCGGCTGGTCGTGGAGGTGACCGACGACGGGCTCGGCGGCATCGACGAGACGCTGGGCACCGGGGTCGCCGGGATCCGTCGCCGGGTGGACGCCCTGGACGGTGAGGTGCGGGTGGACAGTCCCGTCGGCGGGCCGTCCAGCGTGCTGGTGGAGTTGCCGTGCGGGTCGTGATCGCCGAGGACAACGTGCTGCTGGCCGAGGGCCTCACGCTGGTGCTCGCCAGCGCGGGGTTCGAGGTCACGGCCCGGGCCGGCGACGCGCCGGGGTTCCTCGCCGCGGTCGCCGAGCACGCACCGGACGTGTGTGTCGTCGACGTACGCCTGCCGCCGGCGTACCGGGACGAGGGCATCCACGCCGCCCTGCGCGCCCGCAAGGATCGTCCCGGCCTTCCCGTGCTGGTGTTCTCGCAGTACGTCGAGGAGACCTACGCCGGCGAGCTCCTCTCCGACGGGCGTGGCGGCGTCGGCTACCTGCTGAAGGACCGGGTGGCCCGGGTGGAGGAGTTCCTCGACAGCCTGCGCCGGGTGGCCGCCGGCGGCACCGCGATGGACCCCGAGGTCGTACGCCAGTTGCTGACCCGCCGGCACGACCCGCTCGAGGCGCTCACCCCGCGCGAACGCGAGGTGCTCGCCCTGATGGCGGAGGGGCACGGCAACGCGGCCATCGCGCGACGCCTCGTGGTGACCGAACGCGCGGTGCACAAGCACGTCGGGAACATCTTCGTCAAGCTCGACCTGCACCCGGACGAGGCAGGGCATCGCAGGGTGCAGGCCGTGCTGGCGTACCTGCGCCGCTGAACCCTCCGGAGCCCGGTGCCAGGCGCCGAGTTGCCGGCCGGACCCGGCGTCAGCGGGCGGCGGCCAACCGGCCCAGGACCGAGGCGAAGAAGCCGAGCCCGTCGCTGGTCGGCCCGCACAGCGTCTCCACCGCGTGCTCGGGGTGCGGCATCAGGCCGACGACGTTGCCGGCCGCGTTGGTGATGCCGGCGATGTCGCGGTAGGAGCCGTTCGGGTTGCCGCCGAGGTAGCGGACGACGACCCGGCCCTCGCCCTCCAGCCGGTCGAGGGTGTCCTCGTCGGCGACGTACCCGCCCTCGCCGTTCTTCAGCGGAACGACGATCTCCTGTCCGGCGGAGTAGGCGGAGGTCCAGGCGGTGCTGTCGCTTTCCACCCGCAGCCGCTGGTCGCGGCAGACGAACTTGCGCCGGTCGTTGCGGACCAGCGCGCCCGGCAGGAGGTGCGACTCGCACAGGATCTGGAAGCCGTTGCAGATGCCGAGCACCGGCAGGCCCTTCTCGGCCGCCTCGATGATCGGTCCCATGATCGGCGCGAACCGCGCGATCGCTCCACACCGCAGATAGTCGCCGTAGGAGAAACCGCCGGGCAGCACCACCGCGTCAACGCCGGCCAGGTCGGCGTCGCCGTGCCACAGAGCGACGGCCTCGCCGCCTGCGATCCGCACCGCGCGGGCGGCGTCCCGGTCGTCCAGCGAGCCGGGGAAGGTCACCACTCCGATGCGCATGTCAGGCCTGCGTGGTGACGTGCTCGACCCGGACGGTGAAGTCCTCGATCACGGTGTTGGCGAGCAGCGTCTCCGCGGCCCGGCGCAGCTCCGCGAGGCGCTCCTCGGTCAGCTCACCGTCGATCTCGAGCTCGAACCGCTTGCCCTGGCGGACGTCCGCGACGCCACCGAACCCCAGCCGCTCCAGCGCCCCCGCGACCGCTCGGCCCTGCGGGTCCAGAATCGCCCGTTTCGGCATCACATCGACGACGACCCTGGCCACGGTGCTCCCTCTGCTCGAGCGACAACTGCGGCCAAGCCTAGCGAGGGGCGGCGCCCGGGCCGCTTCCGCCTCGTGGCGAGTGTGCCGATCACGCACTAGGGTCGGCGCGACAGATGATCAGTACGAGGGGACGCGTACATGGGGGCAGGCCCGAATGATCCGCACGATCAGCACGATCCGAGATCAGCCGAGCCGGTCCCACAGCACCCTCTGACCGCGCAGAGCCATCCGTTGCTTCCCGGCCGCTGGGAGGCACAGCCACACCCGGCCGGGCGGCACGTCGGCCACGACCGGCTGCGCACCCTGCTGGCGCAGCTCCCGTCGAATCCGGGCAGCCCGCGCCCGGACGCCGTCCTGCTCACGGCCACGCGTTCCGGGGACGCCGACGCCTACGCCGAACTCCTCCGGAGGCACGAACCCGCCGGCCGGCTCCTTCTCGCCTCACTCCCCGACGGCTCCCCGGGCCGCGACTCCCGGGTCCGCGACGCCGCCGCGCCGACAGCCGAGGACCGGCTGCGGGCGGCCGGCGACCAGGTGCTCGGCACCGTCCACGCCGGCACCGGGCCGCGGGTGGCGTTCCGGCCGTTCTTCCTGCGGGCGGTCCTGCGCGTCTCCACGTCCACGCCGCTGGATGCCGGCAACGGCCTGCGCCGCTCCGAGCAGGACCCGGCTGAGCCTGCCGACCCTGCTGACACCGCGCTCGCGCACCTGCCGGAGTCGGTGCTCACCGCCCTGTGGCACATCGCCGTCGAGCGCGACTCCCCCGACCGTCTCGCCGTCGTGCTGGGCACCGAAGCCGCGGACGCGGCCGTCGCGGGCTACCGGGCGGAGGCGGCGTACCGGCGGGTCTACGTACGCCACCTGCTCGACGAGCGCGCGGACACCCCGGCGCGGTGCCGGGAGATCCTCGAGGCGCTGGGCCGGCACACCTTCGACGGCCTGTACGACAACGAGGCCGAGGTGGTCACCGACCACCTGCGGACCTGCGAGACCTGCGCCGACCTGCATCAGCGGCTGGTCGCGGCCGGGGCCGCCCTGCGGGAGCGGCTGGCCGGACTCGTCCTCGGGCCGTACGCGCCCGGCTATCTCGCCGCCCTGCGACGGTCGGGCCCGCCCGCCTTCGCGCTCGTCGACCCGGCCGCCCGTCCGCTGGGCCCGCAGCCGGTGACCCCCTCCTGGACCGAACGCATCGCCTCGTCCGGACGGCAGCTCTGGGCCGGTGCGTGGGCCACCGGCGCCACCTCCGCCGGCTCCTTGGCCGGTTCGGCCGCCCTCCGCGGCCGGAGCGCGGGCCTCGCCGCCGTCGGCACACTGGCCGCCGGGTCGGTGGCCGCGCTGGCCTGGGGGACGGTGGCGATGCTCGGCGGCACCACTCCCGTCTCCGACGCCGACCGGGTCCGGGTGCCCGGCAACGCGGCCGGCAACGCGGCCGAAGCCGACGGGCCACCGCGGGACGACTGGATGGGCTTCGTACAGGACTCACCGGCCGCGCCGGGGACGGGTCCCGTACGTCCGACGACTCCGCCGACGGCCGCGGTGACCCCCGAGGTGGTCGAGGCCGCCCGGCCGGCGGCGCGGTCCGACGTCACCGTCGACCGCCGGCCGACCCCGCGCACGAAACCGACCGTGACGGACGGCCCGTTGGCCACGGCCCCCGCGCCCACGCCGAGCCGTACGGCGACGTCGGCTCCGGTGCCCGGCCCGGACACCGGCCGGAGCCGGACGAGCACGCCCCCACCTCCGCCGCCCAGCCACCCGGCGCCGGAGCCGACGCCGACCTCGACTTCGGAGCCGTCACCCCCGCCGACCAGCGATCCGTCCCCGCCGCCGACCAGCGAGCCGGTCCCGACGACCCCGGCGACACCGCCGCCGGACGCGCCGGCCTGATGCGCGGCCGGGCTCAGGACCAGGTGTTGCCGGTCAGGCGTTCGTACGCCTCGACGTAGCGCTGCCGGGTCACGGCCACGACGTCCGCGGGCACCTCGGGAGCCGGGGGCTGCTTGTTCCAGCCGGTGGAGGTCGACCAGTCGCGGACGAACTGCTTGTCGTAGGCGAACTGCGGGTGGCCCGGCTCCCAGGAGTCGGCCGGCCAGAACCTCGACGAGTCCGGCGTCAGCAGTTCGTCCCCGATCGTCAGCGTGCCGTCCGGCGCGAAGCCGAACTCGACCTTCGTGTCGGCGATGACGATGCCCTGCTCGGCGGCGATCCGCGCGCCCCGACGGTAGATGTCGACGGTGAGGTCGCGCAGGTCGCTCGCGGTGTCCGCACCGACCTTGCCCTCCACCTCGGCGTACGTCATCGGCTGGTCGTGCGCGCCCACCGCCTCCTTGGTGGTGGGGGTGAAGATCGGCTCGGGCAGCCTGGACCCGTCGACGAGTCCGGGCGGGAGCGGTACGCCGCACACGGTGCCCCGGTCGGCGTACTCCACCAGGCCGGAACCCGCGAGGTAGCCGCGGGCGATGCACTCCACCGGCACCATCGACAGCCGCCGGCACCGGATCGCCCGGCCGGCGAACTCCGCCGGGACGTCGGTGCTGGACAGCACGTGGTTGGGGGCGAGGTCGGCCAGCCGTTCGAACCACCACAGCGACAGGGCGGTGAGGATCCGTCCCTTGTCCGGGATCGGCGTGGGCAGCACGACGTCGTAGACCGAGATCCGGTCCGAGGCGACCAGGATCAGGTCGTCGCCGTCGGTGTAGATGTCACGGACCTTGCCCGAGTAGACGTGGGTGAGGCCGGGCGGCGGTACGGGCTCGCTCATGACCCGATCCTTCCAGAGCCCGCCTGGGCGTACGTCACGAGATCAGGGGCGGCGGCCGTCGCGCGGTGCCATCACCTCGAGCGCGTCCGCGTCGGAGGCCCGGGAACGCAGGTAGTAGTCGGCCCACTCGGCCGCGTCGGGGTAGCCGGACTCGCGGGCCACCCGCTCGCTCGCGGCGTCCACGTCGAACTCCGTCCTCCGCAGGCTCACCCCCGGACCGAGCAGCGCCCAGTGCGCACCCGCCCCGCCGTAGGGCATCCCGACGCTGCCGGGGTTGACGACCAGCCGGCGGTGCGCGAGCCGGGCGTACGGCATGTGGGTGTGGCCGCAGACCACCGTGCGTACGCCGGGGTCGAGGCCGGCCAGCACCTCGGTCCACCGGTCCAGCCGGGAGTCGACCACGACGACCTCCTCGTCGTCGCGCGGGGTGGCGTGGCAGAACACCACCGGCCCGAGACCGTCGATCTCCAGCAGCACCGACGTGGGCAGCTCCGCGAGCCGTGTCAACTGGTCCTTGCGCAACTGCCCGGCGGCCCACCGGGCCACCGGGTCGTCGGTGGCCATCGTGCCGGTGGCGGCGTACTCCACCAGCTCGCGGTCGGCGTTGCCGCGTACCCACAGCGCACGGTCGCCGAGGGCTGCCAGCGCGTCGAGGGTCTCCACCGGCTGCGGGCCGGCGGCGAGGTCACCGGTGAGCACGATCCGGTCGGCCGCGCCGACGTCCGGCTCGGCCAGCACCGCCTCCAGCGCGGGCAGCACACCGTGGATGTCGGACAGGACGGCGACGGTTCGCGGCGACATGCGCTACCCGATACCCATCTCGACCTGCCAGGCCCGGTGCCGCGCGGTGAGCTCGGCGACGACTTCGGGGTGCTCGGCGGCGAGGTCGCGTTCCTCGCCCACGTCCTCGCCGAGGTGGGTGAGCCGGTCACCGACCCCGACCTCGGCGTGCTCGGTCCGCAGCAGCGCCTGCGCGTGCGGTCCGTCGTCGGCGTGCCGGAGCTTCCAGTCGCCGTGGCGGACCGCCCACTGGAAACCGCAGTCCCAGTGCAGCGCGTCGTGCCCGGGCGCGGCCGGCTCACCCCGCAGCGCGGGCAGCTGGTCGACGCCGTCGCCGTGCTCCCACGCGGACGGGTCGGCACCCGCGGCGGACAACAAGGTGGGATACAGGTCCAGCGTGCTCACCAGCCGGTCGTTCCGTCGCTCGCCCGGCGTACCCCCGACCTCTCCGGCCGGCCAGCGGACCAGGAACGGCACCCGGATCCCGCCCTCCCACAACGTGTACTTCGTTCCGCGCAAGGGTGCGTTGACACCGAAGTTGCAGGTGGATCCGCCGTTGTCGGTGGTGTAGACGACGATCGTGTCCTCGGCCAGGCCGCGGCTTTCCAGCTCGTCCAGCAGCCGGCCGATCTGGGCGTCCATGAGCTCGAGCTGGGCGAGGTAGTACGCCCGACCGTCGGGCAGACCGGGCCAGATCGCGCCGTCGTACCAGTCGACGTACTCCGACACCCTGGGATCCCAGTCGTCGACCTTCGTCAACCCGCGCTTGACAAGCTCCTCCTCCGGCAGCTGGAAGCAGAAGTTGTGCACCGCGTTGAAGGCCATCATCAAGAAGAACGGCTCATCCTCGTGCCGGGCCACGAAGTCACGCGCCCGGGCGCCGATCTCGTCGGTCAGGAAGCCGTCCAGCTCCGACTCCTCGTCGCCGTCGAGCATCGGCTGCACGGCCATCCGCCACGACGCCTCCGGCCCGTACCGCTCCACCGCCTCCCGGGAGTGGTGGAGGTAGTTCAGCCGGCCCATCTGCTGACCGGCCAGGCCGTACCAGCTCTCGGCGAAACCGTGGTGCGGCGGGCAGGCACGGTCCCCGCGTCCCTCCTTGCCGTAGTGCACCTTGCCCAGGTAGCCGGTGGCGTAGCCGATGCCGGCGAAGCGTTCGGCCAGCGAGGGCAGGTGGTCGGGGAACGCGCTGGTGTCGAACCACCGGGCGCCCCACCGCTGCTGGTACTGCCCGCCGATCAGCCCGGCGCGGGACGGGCTGCAGATCGGCGCGGTGACGTACGCCTGGCCGCAGGTGACACCGGTGGCCGCCAGCCGGTCCAGGGCGGGAGTTCGCACCCGCGGGTCGATGCCGAGTGCGCCGCGGTCGGCATACCCGTGGTCGTCGGACACGATGAGCACGACGTTCGGCCGCCGGGACGTCGGAGCCGGCGCGGGTCCAGAAGCTGAGGCCATGGCCGCCATCCTCCCGCCGACGTCGTGCGATCACCCAACGGGAACGGCGATAACGTCGGCCGGGTGACCGCACCTGGACAGCCCGACCGGACCGAGCAGCCCGGGCAGCTGCACCACGTCGAACTCTGGGTCGCCGACCTGGCCGCCACCAAGGAGAGCCTGGGCTGGCTGCTGGGTGAGCTCGGCTGGACCGTCTTCCAGGACTGGGCTGCCGGGATCAGCTGGCGGCTCGGCCCGACCTACCTCGTCGCCGAGCAGTCGCCCGCCCTGCGCCCCGGTCCGCACGACCGGCGGCTCCCGGGCCTGAACCACCTGGCGTTCCACGTCGCCGACCGCGGCCAGGTCGACCGGCTGGTCGCGGCCGCGCCGGCGCACGGGTGGACGCTGATGTTCGCCGACCGGCATCCGCATGCGGGTGGCCCCGAGCACTACGCGGCGTACCTCGAGGACGGCCAGGGATTCGAGGTGGAACTCGTCGCCGCCGGGTGACCGGCCCGCTGCTGGTGTGCGACGCTCGCCAGAACGCCAGACAGAACGTACGACCGCACGCCCGGCAGGGAACTCGACAGGAACTCGACAGGGGGAGTCGAACTCATGACGAAGGTTCTCGTCGCCGGCGGAGGCGTCGCCGGCTGCGCCACCGCGCTCGCGCTCCACCAGGCAGGCATCCCGGCGGTGGTGTACGAGGCGCACCCGTCCGGCGGCGACGACGCCGGTGCCTTCCTGACCGTGATGGCCAACGGCATGGCCGCCCTGGAAGCGATCGGCGCCGGCCGTCGCGTGGTCGACGCCTCCTACCCCGCCGGCGCGGTGGAACTCTTCGACGCCGAGGGACGGCACCTGCGGCACCGGGCGATCGAGGGACCGGCCCGCACGCTCCGCCGGGCCACGCTGTATCGCGTACTGCAGGACCTCGCGGCGGCCCGCGGCATCCGGGTCGCGCACGGAAAACGCATGACGGACGCCCGGCCGGCCGACGGCGGTAGCGGTGTCGAGGTGTGGTTCGCGGACGGCGACCACGCCGAGGGCGACATCCTGGTCGGGGCCGACGGCATCCATTCCCGTACCCGGCACCTCATCGATCGGCAGGCACCGACTCCGCGCTACACCGGCCAGCACGTCGTCTACGGGTACGCCGACGGCAACCCGGTCGGCAGTGCGCCCGACGCGTACCACATGGTGTTCGGCACCCGCGCGTTCTTCGGGTTCACCGCACCCGGCGACGGGCGTACGTGGTGGTTCGCCCGCGTCACCGGCGAGCGCGGCCCCGGCGATACCACCGCCGAGCAGTCGCGCGACCTCGCCCTCGCGGCGGTACGCGACGACGCCACCCCCGCCGCGGCGATCATCGAGGCGACCGGCCTCGGGGAGGTCGTGGGCGGTGACTCGTACGACATCCGGACCACGCCGCACTGGCACGACGACCGGATGGTGCTGGTCGGCGACGCCGCGCACGCCGCGTCACCGGCAGCTGCCCAGGGGGCGTCGATGGCGCTGGAGGACGCGGTCGCGCTGGCCGCGGCGCTGCGCGAGCACCCCGACCCCGCGGCCGCCTTCTCCGCGTACACCGCACTCCGCCGGCGCCAGACCGAGGAGACGGTGGCCGCCAGCGCACAGCTGGCCCGGGAGCACGGTTCGAGCACCTGACTCGCCCGAGGAGTGCGGGACCGCCGCGCGCAGCGGCAGTCCCGGCCCGGAATTCTTCCGCGGAAGAATCGCCGCGGAAGATCGCCCAGCACATGGCCGAGCTGCCGGAGCCGATGCGGGCGGCCGGGGGGGTGGCGAAGTGTGAAGAGGCCGGGTGGCGATACCCACCGTGAACCTTCACGCTTACGGCTCGGGCCGGCTGCTCCCCCGAAAGCGTGAAGACCCCGGGTGGGCATACGCCCCGCAAGTCTTCACACTTCGCCGCGAGACGCCCCGACCCGGCTCACATCAGGCCGGCCATCACCACCGCGAGTGCCCGGGCGTCGTCGGCGGAGTGCCCCGCGCCCATCGCCCGCTGGCAGGCTTCGCGCGCCGCACCGGTCAGGGCGAGGTCGTCGGCCTCGGCCAGGCACAGGTCGAGGTCCTTGCGCAGCAGACCGAGTTCGAAGTTCGCCGGCTGGGCCTCGCCGCTTTGCATGATGGCCCGGATCGGCGGGAACGCCGTACCGAGCGGGCTGGCCTCGATCAGGGAGTCGACCAGCGACTGTTCGAGGTCCAGCTGCCGGCCCAGGCGCAGCGCCTCCCCGATGGCGGCGATCGAGGTGCCCAGGGTGAGGTTGACGACCAGCTTCGCGGCGCTGCCGGTGCCGACCGGGCCGACCAGCTCCACCCGGTCCGGGTCGCCCCACAGGCCGAGCAGCGGACGGGCCCGTTCGAAGTCCGCGGGATCCCCGCCGGCGAAGACCCGCAGCGTCCCCTCGGTGGCCGGGGCGACCGAACCGTAGACCGGCGCGTCGACGTAACGCAGGTCGTGCTCGGCCAGCCGGGCCGCGACCTCGCGGGCCGCGGTGGGTCCGATGGTGCTCGAGTCGATCACCAGGGTGCCGGGCTCGGCGGTGGTCACCACACCGTCGTCGGGGTCGAACAGCACCTCGCGTACGGCATCGGGGGTGGCCAGCATCAGGACGACCACCTGCCGGCCGGCCGCCGCGTGCGCCGGGGTGTCGGCAACCCGCGCGCCGTCGCGCCCGAACGGCTCGGCCTTGTCGCGGGTGCGGTTCCACACCGCCAGGTCGTGCCCGGAGGCCAGCAGGTGCCGGGCCATCGGCGCGCCCATCCGGCCCAGTCCGAGGAAGGCCACCTTCGGGAGGTTCGTGTCGGGCATCGCTGCTCCAAGCTGTCGGGGTCGCCGTTCCGGTAGGTCCTACCCGGAGGCGGCCGCGCCGACCGTGGATCAGCGGGTGAGCGGGGTCACCATCACCGACTGGGTTAGCGCCTCGGCCCGTACACGCGGTAGCACCACTCCTCGTTCCAGACGTGCGGATACACGCCGTACTGGAAGTACGCCGCGACCGAGCGGATCGGGTACCTCGCGTGGTCGTGCCAGAGCCACCAGAGCGGCAGCACCGTCGCCGCCGCGTAGTTGACGAGCACCGACGGCACGTACGCCGGACCGAACAGCCGGGCCTGCAGGACGTGGCCGCGTTCGTGGGCGAGCAGCGCACGGGCGGCCGGAGTCGCGGCGGGGGCGGCGATGCCGGCGACCACCGTGCCGACCGTGGTGACGTACCTGACGCCGTTCATCGCCGGCAGCGTTCTCCCGGCCAGGTGCACGGTGCCGCCGTGCCGGCTCAGCTCCGCGACCACGCGGTTTCCGGCGAGCAGGTTGCCGGTGAGCAGGACCGCCCCCAGCCAGGTGTTCGGCAGGCTCCAGGTGAGGTCGGCGACGTACCGCGTGATCCCACGGACGGAGGTGAGGTCGTACGGCTCGAACGCCGCGACCGCCCACCCGAACGCGGCGCCGGGCACGCCACCGGCCGCCAGTCCCGCGACCAGTCCGGAGCGTCCGCCCGCCAGGGCGCCGAGCGCGCCGCCGACACCGGCCGGCACCGCGGCCGCGACCACGCCCGCGCAGACCTTGGTCCACCGCCTCATCGCCGGCGCCTCCCTCCCGCCTCCCCGCAGAGGTTCCGCTCCAGGATCGGCCCGGGCGCGGCGGGAATCCAGAGAAGCGCCCTAGAGGATCGCCTCGGGTGCGTACGCCGCCGCCTCCGGATAGCGCTCGGCCACCTCCTGCGCCCGGCGGACGACCTCGGCCACCTGCGCCGACGCCGCGCCGGTGAAGGAGAGCGGGTCGTCGACCAGGGCGTCCAGCTCGCCCCGGGACAGGCCGAGCCGGCCGTCGTCGGCGAGCCGGTCGAACAGGTCGTTGCGGTCGACACCCTTCTCCCGCATCTCCAGCGCGACCCCGACCGCGTGCTCCTTGATCACCTCGTGCGCGGTCTCCCGGCCGACACCTCGGCGTACCGCCGCCATCAGGATCTTGGTGGTGGCGAGGAACGGCAGGTAGCGGTCGAGCTCGCGCTGCACGACGGCGGGGAACGCACCGAAGTCGGCGATCACGGTGAGGAACGTCTGGAACAACCCGTCCGCGGCGAAGAACGCGTCCGGCAGGGCGACCCGGCGGACCACCGAACAGGACACGTCACCCTCGTTCCACTGGTCGCCGGCGAGTTCGCCGACCATCGACAGGTAGCCGCGCAGTACCACGGCCAGGCCGTTCACGCGTTCACACGAGCGGGTGTTCATCTTGTGCGGCATCGCCGACGAGCCCACCTGGCCGGGCCGGAAGCCCTCGGTGACCAGCTCGTTCCCGGCCATCAGCCGGACGGTGGTGGCGAAGCTGGACGGCGCGGCGGAGGCCTGGACGAGCGCGGACAGCACGTCGAAGTCCAGCGACCTCGGATAGACCTGGCCCACGCTGGTGAGCACGCGCTCGAAGCCGAGGTGTTCGCTGACCCGGCGCTCGAGTTCGGCCAACCGCGAGGCGTCCCCGTCGAGCAGGTCCAGCTGGTCCTGCGCGGTGCCGACCGGCCCCTTGATGCCCCGCAGCGGGTAGCGGCCGAGCAGATCCTCCAGGCGTTCCAGCGCGACCAGCAGCTCGTCGGCCGCGGAGGCGAACCGCTTGCCGAGCGTGGTGGCCTGCGCCGCGACGTTGTGGCTGCGCCCGGCCATCACCAGCGTGGAGTACTCCGCGGCCCGGTCGGCGAGGCGTACGACGGTGGCGACCACGCGGTCGCGGACCAGCTCCAGCGACGCGCGCACCTGCAGCTGCTCGACGTTCTCGGTGAGGTCGCGGCTGGTCATGCCCTTGTGGATGTGCTCCTGGCCGGCCAGGGCGCAGAACTCCTCGATCCGGGCCTTCACGTCGTGGCGGGTCACCTTCTCCCGCTCCCGGATGGAGTCCAGGTCCACCTGGTCGACGACGCGTTCGTACGCCTCGACGACTCCGTCGGGCACCTCGACACCCAGCTCCTGCTGGGCCCGGAGCACGGCCAGCCAGAGCCGGCGTTCGAGCACGATCTTGTGCGCCGGCGACCACAGGTGGGCCAGCGGGGCGGAGGCGTAGCGGGCGGCGAGGACGTCGGGGATCACAGGCTGCGGCACGCCACCCATTGTCTACCGGGTCGGCTGCCGGCGATCTGCCGGTGCCGCGGAACCCCAGCGAACCCGAGCGAACCTCCGCGAACCGGTGCGAACCGGGCCCGAACCCGGCGCCTACGGGCCGGCCGCCGCACCCGGAGGACGCCGTCCGGTGAGTACCAGCCGGGCGGCATACGCTGGCCGCCATGACCACACCCGCACGTGTCGCCGTTCAGATCCAACCGCAGCACGCCGACTACGCCCAGATCCGGCGGGCGGTCGCGGCCGCCGAGGAGGCCGGGGTCGACGTCGTTTACAACTGGGACCACTTCTTCCCGCTGTCCGGTGAGCCGGACGGCCTGCACTTCGAGTGCTGGACCATGCTCGGCGCGTGGGCCGAGGCGACCTCCCGGGTCGAGATCGGCGCGCTCGTCACCTGCAACAGCTACCGCAACCCCGAGTTGCTCGCCGACATGGCCCGCACGGTGGACCACATCAGCGACGGCCGGCTGATCCTCGGCATCGGCGCCGGCTGGTTCGAGCGTGACTACAACGAGTACGGCTACGAGTTCGGCACCGCCGGCAGCCGGCTGAACGAGCTGTCCGAGGCGCTCCCCCGGATCACCGCGCGGTGGGCGAAGCTCAACCCGAAGCCGACCCGCGACATCCCGATCCTGATCGGTGGCGGCGGGGAGAAGAAGACCCTGCGCTACACCGCCGAGTACGCCTCGATCTGGCACGGCTTCGGTGACGCCGAGACGCTCAGCCACAAGCGCGAGGTGCTGGACCGCTGGTGCGGCGAGGTCGGCCGTGACCCGGCCGCGATCGAGCGCTCCGCCGGCGTCAGCGGCTCCCCCGACGAGGTGGCCGAGGGCATGGTGGCCGCGGGGATCACGCAGTTCACGGTCGGGGTGTCCGGCCCGGACTACGACCTCGCCGAGGTCCGCGACTGGATCGCCTGGCGCGACGACCACAACAAGCAGCTCACCGCGAGCTGAGCACGGCACGGTTCGACGAGGACAGACACAACCCACAGCGGTCCCGGCGCCCAGCAGGCGCCGGGACCGCGGTGCGTCCAGCCTCTTGTGTGATGGGCAATTCCGCGAACACGCCAATCCCGGTTCCGGTGGGTGGTGCATCCGTAGCGTGGGGCGGGTACGCCGGAAGCGAACGGTGAACGACGCGGACCTGCCGCGCCGGCCGGACGACAACCCGAAGACGACCGGAACCGGGGGCCACCATGGACATGCCCGTCGTGCACAACTGCGCGGCCGACTCCTGCGCCTACAACCGTGACCAGGCCTGCCACGCGCTGGCCATCACCATCGGCGACTCGCAGATGGCCGCCTGCGACACCTTCTTCGGCATTCCCCGCAAGGGCGGGGTGCCGATGCCGGCCGGCCAGGTCGGCGCCTGCAAGATGGACGACTGCCAGCACAACGTCGACCTGGAGTGCCAGGCGCCGGGCATCAGCGTCGGCCGTCTGCACGACTCCGCGGAGTGCATGACGTACCAGCGCGCGTAGCGCCCGCACGACACGTCTCGTCCGGCGCCGCCGTTACGCCGTGGGTACGGCGATCTCGCCCAGCGCCGCCCTGGCGGCGATGTCACTGCGGTGGTGACCGCCCTCGACCGAGATCCGGGCGACCGCGTCGTAGACCCGGTCCCGCGCCAGTCGCAGGTCCGACCCGTACGCCGTCACCGCGAGCACCCGCCCGCCGGCGGTGACCAGCCGGCCGTGGTCGTTTCGCGCCGTACCCGCGTGGATGACGTCCACGCCCTCCAACCGGTCGGCCTCCTCCGCGCCCTCGATCGGGTCGCCGCGCCGGGCGGTCTCGGGGTATCCGGCGGAGGAGATCACCACGGTGACCGCGGCGCCGTCCCGCCAGCGCGGCGGCTCCGCGTCGGCGAGCCCGCCGGTCGCCGCGGCGTACAGCAGCCGGCCGAGCGGTGACCTGAGCAGCGACAGCACGACCTGGGTCTCCGGGTCGCCGAACCGGCAGTTGAACTCGATCACCCGGATGCCGCGCGCGGTGAGCACGAGCCCGGCGTAGAGAACACCGACGAACGGCGTGCCCCGGTGCCGCAGCTCGTCGACGGTGGGCTGCAAAACGCGGGCCACCACGTCGTCGACGAACCCGGGCGGCGTCCAGTCCAGCGGTGCGTACGCGCCCATCCCGCCGGTGTTGGGCCCGGCGTCGCCCTCGCCGGCGCGCTTGAAGTCCTGCGCGGGTACCAGGGGTACGACCGTGGTGCCGTCACAGATGCCGAACAGCGACACCTCCGGACCGGCGAGGTACTCCTCGACCACCACGCGGTCGCACCCGGCCGCGTGCGCGAGCGCCGCGTCCCGGTCCTCGGTGACCACGACACCCTTGCCGGCCGCGAGCCCGTCGTCCTTCACGACGTACGGCGGACCGAACGCGTCCAGCGCGGCGGCCACCTCCTCGGGCTTCTCGCACACGTGCGCCATCGCGGTCGGCACACCGGCGGCGGCCATCACCTCCTTGGCGAATGCCTTCGACCCCTCGATCCTCGCGGCCGCGGCGGACGGGCCGAAGCAGGGAATCCCGCGCTCGCGTACGGCGTCGGCGGCGCCGGCGACCAGCGGCGCCTCCGGCCCGATCACCACCAGGTCGACCCCCAGCCGCGCCGCGAGGTCGGCGATCGCGGCGTTGTCGGCGAGGTCCAGCGGATGGATTCCGGCGAACGGCTCCATGCCGACGTTGCCCGGCGCCACGTGCAGGCCCGACACCTCCGGATCGCGCGACAGAGCGAGAGCGAGCGCGTGCTCACGGCCACCGGACCCGACGAGGAGTACGTCCATGGCCACGACCCTAGGGCATGGCTCGAGGCGGGCTTCCGGTCAGTCGTGGCCGGGCGGCGGGTAGACCGAGCGCGGCCCGGTCACCTCGGCGCCGAGTGCGCGGACGCGGGCGCGCAACTCGCGGTCGGCGGTCACCACCACGACGCGTCTCGTGCCGGGTTCGGCCGAACGCACCAGGTCCACGATCGCGTCGTCGCCGGAGCCGCGCGCCGCAACGACCCGGACCGCCGGCGTACCCGGCACGTCCCGCGCGGCGCCCTCGGTGACCAGCACCACCTCCGCGGGCGGGTCGACCACACCCGGCAGCCCGGCCGCGGCGACGCCGGACAGCGCGTCCCGGACCCGGCCGGCCGCACCGGAGCGATCCCGCCACCAGCCGTCCGGCACCGAGCCCATCACGTTGGCGGCGTCCACCACCACCAGCGCGGGCAGGTCGCCGCCCATCAGCTGAGTCCCCCTTGGGCTAGGACAGGCCCTGCGTGCTCAGACCAGCGGGCGGAGCGAGATGACCTCGTCCCGGCCCGGTCCGACACCGATGCCGGCGACCGGGGCGCCGATCAGCTCCTCCAGCCGGTGGACGTACGCCTGCGCCGCCTTCGGCAGGTCGTCGAACGTCCGGCAGCCGGAGATGTCCTCCCACCAGCCGTCGAGGTACTCGAAGATCGGCCGGGCGTGGTGGAAGTCGGTCTGCGTCATCGGCATCTCGTCGTGGCGTACCCCGTCGACCTCGTACCCCACACACACCGGCACCCGCTCGAAGCCGGACAGCACGTCCAGCTTGGTGACGAAGTAGTCGGTGAAGCCGTTGATCCGGGTGGAGTAGCGCGCGATCACCGCGTCGAACCAGCCACAGCGGCGAGCGCGTCCGGTGGTGACGCCGTACTCCCCGCCGACCTTGCGCAGGTGCTCGCCGTCGGCGTCGTGCAGCTCGGTCGGGAACGGCCCCGCACCCACCCGCGTCGTGTAGGCCTTGAGCACGCCGACCACCCGGTCGATCCGGGTCGGGCCGACACCGGCGCCGATGCACGCACCGCCCGCCGTCGGGTTGGACGAGGTGACGAACGGATAGGTGCCGTGGTCGACGTCCAGCATCGTGGCCTGCGCACCCTCCAGCAGCACGACCTTGCCGTCGTCGAGCGCCCTGTTGAGCACCGCCGAGGTGTCGGTCACCTTGGGCCGCAGCTCGTCGGCGTACCGCAGGAAGCCCTCCACGATCTCGTCCACCGTGATGGCGCGGCGGTTGTAGACCTTCACCAGCAGGTGGTTCTTCTGCTCCAGCGCACCCTCGACCTTCTGGCGGAGGATGTGCGGGTCGAAGAGGTCCTGCACGCGGACGCCGACCCGGTTGACCTTGTCGGCGTACGTCGGGCCGATGCCCCGGCCGGTGGTGCCGATCTGGTTCTTGCCGAGGAAGCGTTCGGTCACCTTGTCGACCGTCGCGTGGTAGGGCGCGATGAGGTGGGCGTTGGCCGAGATCAGCAGCCGGTCACAGCTCACGCCGCGCGACTCCAGCATGGCGATCTCGTCCAGCAGCACGGCCGGGTCGACGACGACGCCGTTGCCGATCATCGGCACGCAGTCGGGCGTGATCACACCGGAGGGCAGCAGGTGGACGGCGTAGGACTCGCCGTCGACGACCACGGTGTGGCCGGCGTTGTTGCCGCCCTGGTAGCGCACGCAGTAGTCGACCGATCCGCCGAGCAGATCGGTGACCTTTCCCTTGCCCTCGTCACCCCACTGGGCGCCGACTAGCACGATCGCGGGCATCAGGTGGTCCTTCCGGTGGCGGTACTCGGGCTGCGGGCACCGCGGGGGTTGTACGCAGGTCTTGAACATCGCGGTGCGGGCACGCACAATCGCAGATCACGGCCCTTGCGCGGGCAAGGGTAGTCGACGCTCGGACGAGGCCCCGGCAGTAGGGCCGCCGGGCGCCACCGGTGGCCCGGGCGGCATCTCGCGGATCCGGGCCATGATCCGCAAGGCCAGCCTCTTCGAGGCAGTGACGGTAGGGTGCCGGACGTGGAGTCCCTGCTCGTGGTGACCAACCCGGACGGTGATGGTTCGGGCGGACAGGGGATCCCGGACGCGATCATGGAGGCCATCGGCGTCCTGCGCAGACAGGCAGACGTCCATGTCTGCAAGGTATCCATGCCGGGCGACCTGGACGGCGCCCTGCACCGCCGCGGCGGCCGCAAGATCGTGGTGGCCGGCGGCGACAGCGACCTGCACACCGTGGTCGGCGCCCTGCACAAGCGCAACGAACTCGACGCCGCGGTCCTCGCGATCCTCCCGGACGGTCCGGAATCGGACTTCGCGCGGTCGGCGGGCATTCCCGGCGACCCGGCACGAGCCGCCGACGTCGTGCTCCACGGTGTGGAACGCCGGTTCGACCTGCTGGAGGACTGCCGCGGCGACATCGTGGTGAGCACCGTCCACCTCGGCGTCAGCGGACGGTCCCACCGGCCGCGGATCTGGCCGATGCGGTCCGCGAGCGGGGAGGCCGCCACCGACGGCCCGGGCGGCGCCAACGGGGCGGGCCTGGCCGGGATTCCCGTGCTGTCCGCGCTGCACGCCCTGCACGACGCGGACCACCCGCGGGCCCGGCCGTTCCACGTCCGGATCGAGGCCGACGACCGGGTGGTCACCGACTTCGACCGGCCCGTACTCCAGGTCGCCGTCACCAACTACACGTCGGCGGACGGAGCGGCCGAGGGCGCTGCCGGCCCGGGCGGCGGGCCGGACCCGGACCGGTCGGCTACGGATGCCGAGCGCGCCGACGGGTACGTCGACGTGGTGGTCAACTTCGCGGTCGATCCGATCGCCCGGGCCCGCAGGGCACTGAAGCTCGGCCACGACAACACCGGCGACAACAACGACACGGTGACGGTGCGGGCGCGCCGGGTGAGCGTGGCGGGCCAGCGCTTCCGGCTCAACTCCGACGGCCAGGACAGCGGCTCCGAACGCCGGTGCACCTGGAACGTCGTACCCCAGCGCCTGCGGGTGATCGTCCCCGCCAGCAGCTGACGGCGCGCCCCTCTCACCGGCCACACCCCCACCCGAAGACAGCGGAAGGTCACACATGCAACTGCGTCAACTCGGCGACGTCCAGGTCAGCGCCATCGGGCTCGGCGGAATGCCGATGTCCATCGAGGGCCGCCCCGACGAGGCTCGCGGCATCGCCACCATCCACGCGGCCCTGGACGCGGGCGTCACGCTGATCGACACCGCCGACGCCTACCACCAGCACGCCGACGAGGTGGGTCACAACGAGTCGCTCATCGCGAAGGCCCTGAAGTCGTACGGCGGCAACGCCTCCGACGTCCTGGTGGCCACCAAGGGCGGCGCCCTGCGCCCCGGCGACGGCTCCTGGACGCTGGACGGTTCACCCGAACACCTTCGCGAGGCCTGCGAGGCGTCGCTGCGCCGGCTGGGCGTGGACGCGATCGGGCTGTACCAGTTCCACCGGCCGGACCCCAAGGTGCCGTACGCGGAGTCCGTCGGCGCGCTCCGCGACCTGCTGGACGCCGGCAAGATCGCGATGGCCGGGATCTCCAACGCCGACCCGGACCAGATCCGGCAGGCCCAGGAGATCCTCGGCGGGCGGCTGGCCTCGGTGCAGAACCAGTACTCCCCCGCGTTCGTCAGCAGCCGGCCCGAGCTGGACCTGTGCGACGAGATCGGCATCGCGTTCCTGCCGTGGAGCCCGCTCGGCGGCATCAGCGGCGCTGCCGACCTCGGCGACAAGTTCGCGGCGTTCGAGGAAGTGGCCGGGGCGCACGACGTCAGCCCGCAGCGCGTCTGCCTGGCGTGGATGCTGGCCACCTCGCCGGTGGTGTTCCCGATCCCGGGTTCCAGCCGCCCGGAGACCGCCCGCGACTCCGCGGCAGCGGCCGATCTGGTGCTCACCGCGGACGAGCAGGCCGCGCTCGACGAGGCCGTCGGCGTTTCCTGACCTGACGGGTCAGCCGGCCAGGCCGAGTTCCTTGGCGGCGGTGGCGCTGGACTCGGCCAGGAAGGTCGAGCAGCGTTCGGCCTCGTCCCTCTCGCCGATCGAACCCGCCGCCTTGGCCAGCGCGCCGAGCGCGCGGAGGAAGCCGCGGTTGGGCACGTGCTCCCACGGCACCGGACCGTGGCCGCGCCACCCGCTGCGCCGCAGCGAGTCCAGGCCGCGGTGGTAGCCGACCCGGGCGTACGCGTAGGCGTCCAGGTCGCGCCCCTCGGCGAGCGCACGCTCGGCGAGGATCGCCCAGGCAAGGGAGTACGTCGGGTGGGCGCGGGCGACGTCGGCGGCTTCCGTGCCCTCGTCCAGGGCGGCGCGCGCGGCGGTGTCCTCCGGGAGTTCGGTGGCGGGCGGCTCGCCCAGCAGGTTCATGCTCATGGGCCCATCCTGCCGTCTGCGTGGGTGCCTGCCCGCGCCGCCCGGTCCGCCTGCCCGGTCCGAGCGCCCTACCCGGGTAGCCAGGGACCGGTGCCGCACGACACCAGGATCATTCGCGCCGGTCCCGGAAAGCGTGAATCTTCCGGGTGGCCCTGACCACCGCCGGGCTTCACACTTCCCCCCGCGCGCACCCCTCCCACGCGAAGCGTGAAAGGACCGGGTGGCCCTGACCACCGCGGGTCTTCACGCTCCGGCAACGAAGACGACGTGGACATAGTCGCGGCGACGCCCCTCGTAGGCCCGGGATTACCGGGTCGTCCGAAGCGTCGCCGCTGTCCATTAAGTTTCGCGGACCTGACGAAACGCGCGCAATACTCCAAGCGGGGAGAGTTCCCGGTAATCGTGGCCGGATGCGGCCGTCGTACCACGCTGCCGGTAAACGTTGATCAAACGGCACGGTAAACGTTGCATCCCACGGCGACAAGAAGGTGACACGGCGCGGCGAAGGTGGCCTCCCGGCCACCGCCCCAGCCCGCGCCACACCGGCCCGGAACGCGAAGGAGCCAGGACGGTGGACACCCTCCCGGCTCCTTCACACACCTACTCGGCCGGCCCGGCGAAGGGCCGGCCCGGCGGCGTCACTTCCCGAGCGTCGTACCGGTCGAGCGGAGGTTCTCGCAGGCCTCGGAGACCCGCTTGGCCATCGTCGCCTCGGCGGCCTTGCCGTACGCACGCGGGTCGTACGCCTTCTTGTCGCCGACCTCGCCGTCGATCTTCAGCACGCCCTCGTAGTTGCGGAACATGTGGTCGACCACGCCGCGGGTGTAGGCGTACTGCGTGTCGGTGTCGATGTTCATCTTCACCACGCCGAAGTCGAGCGCGGAGCGGATCTCCTCCAGCAGCGAGCCTGAGCCGCCGTGGAAGACCAGGTCGAACGGCTTGTCCTTGCCGTACTTCGCGCCGACCGCCTCCTGGATCTCCTTCAGGATCTCCGGGCGCAGCTTGACGTTGCCCGGCTTGTAGACGCCGTGCACGTTGCCGAACGTCAGCGCGGTGATGTAGCGGCCGTGCTCGCCCAGGCCGAGCTCCTCGGCCGTGCGCATGCCGTCGCCGACCGTGGTGTAGAGCTTGTCGTCGATCGCGCCGACGATGCCGTCCTCCTCACCACCGACCACTCCGACCTCGATCTCGAGGATGATCCGGGCCGCGGCGGCCTTGGCCAGCAGGTCCTTGGCGATCTGGAGGTTCTCCTCCAGCGGCACGGCCGAGCCGTCCCACATGTGCGACTGGAACAGCGGCTCCTCGCCGCGCTTCACCCGCTCCGCCGACAGCTCGAGCAACGGCCGGACGAACTTGTCCAGCTTGTCCTTCGGGCAGTGGTCGGTGTGCAGGGCGATGTTGACGGGGTAGCCCTTGGCGACCTCACGGGCGTACGCCGCGAACGCGGCCGCGCCGGTGACCATGTTCTTCACCGTGGAACCGGACAGGAACTCCGCGCCGCCGGTGGAGACCTGGACGATGCCGTCGCTCTCCGCCTCGGCGAACCCTCGGAGCGCTGCGTTCAGCGTCTGCGACGAGGTGACGTTGATGGCCGGGTATGCGAACGCGCCCTCCTTGGCGCGGTCGAGCATCTCGGCGTAGGCCTCAGGCGTGGCAACAGGCATGGGCGCTCCTCGAACTGGTCTGTCGGTCCTGCTCACGCCAAGTATCGCCGAGCCGACCGTGCCCGGGCAGGCCACCCTCCGGCTCAGCGCGTCGCGGCGCGTGCCGGGACGCCTCCCGGGCGCGGATCAGCGGGCCGGCTGCCAGGGCACCCGGCCGGCGTCACTGGCCCGGGCGAGGTCGATGTGCACCTGGTAGCGGTCGCCGCGGTACCACGAGGTGATCTGTTCGACCGGACGGCCGCCGGCGGTGGAGGTGCGGTCCAGCGCCAGCAGCGGGGCGCCGACGGTGACGCCGAGAATCCGGGCGGTCTGCGCGTCGGCCACCTCCGAGCGCAGGGTCTGCTTGGCCGCGTCGATCACCACGCCGTAGGACCGGGAGAGTACGGCGTACAGCGACTGGGACAGGTCACGGTCGAGCAGGCCGGGCGCCCGGTCGGCGGCGTACCACCCGTCCTCCAGCGCCATCGGCACGCCGTCGGCGATCCGCAGGCGTTCGACGCGGTAGGCCGTCTGGGCCGCGGTCAGCCCCAGCGCGCGGCGGACCGGGGCCGGCGGAACGGCCTCGATCGAGCGCAGCACCACGGTCGCCGGCTCGTGGCCACGCCGGCGCATGTCCTCGGTGAACGACGTGAGCTCCAGCATCGAGTCGACCCGGGGTGCCGCGACGAAGGTGCCCTTGCCCCGGACTCGGTAGAGACGGCCCTCGGTGACCAGCTGGCCAATCGCCTCCCGCACCGTCATCCGGGACACCCGGTGCAGGGCCATCAGGTCGCGTTCGGACGGGATCGGCGCGTCCGGGGCGAGCTCGGCCTCGATCAGCGACTCCAGGATCCGCCGCAGCTGCGCGTGTTTGGGCACCGGACCGTCGGTGACCACCCGGTGACGTTCGTCCACCGTCGGCACCTCCCGTCCGGGCCGCCCACGAGGCGTTCTAGGGTCGCTCCGACACCGTGAGCAGCATCGTCGCGAGCATCGTGCCACGACGGCGCCATCACGGGGTACGCCCACACACGAGCCTCGCTGATGATTTCGGAGCCGCCGCATGACCACCCAGATGGCCCGGGAGATCGCTGAGCAGCCGGAGGCGGTTGCCCGGACCCTGGACGGTCTCCGTCCGCTGCGCGGCGAGCTGCACCGCCTCGCTGAGGGCACCCGCCACATCCTGTTCGTCGCCCGCGGGTCCTCCGACAACGCCTGCGTCTACGGCCGCTACCTGGTGGAGACCCACGCCCACCGGATGGCGGGACTGGCCGCGCCGAGCATCGCCACCCACTACCACGCCGAGGTCGACCTCACCGACGCGCTGGTCGTGTGCGTCTCGCAGTCCGGTGAGACCCGCGAGATCGTGGAGACCCAGGAGTGGGCGGCCGGGCGCGGCGCCCGGACGGTCGCGGTGACCAACGACGGCGAGAGCTCGCTGGCCCGGGGTGCCGACCTGACCCTGGCCACCGACGCCGGCCGCGAGCTCGCCGTACCCGCCACCAAGACCTACACCACCCAGCTCACCGCGATGGCCGTCCTGGCCACCGCCCTGGCGCCGGACCCGACCTCCCTGGACGCCGACCTGGCCCGGGTGCCCGCGCAGATGTCCGCGCTGGTCGAGCGGCGGGAGGGCGTGGACGCGGCGGCGGCCCAGCTCGCGAAGTCGGCGGAGACGCTGGTGTCCGGGCGCGGGCTGCTGTTCGGCACCGCGCTGGAGGTGGCGCTGAAGCTGGAGGAGACCTGCCTGCGGCCGGTCCGCGGTCTGTCGTACGCCGATCTGCGGCACGGCCCGATCGCGGTCGTCGACGCCGACGTGGCCGCGATCGTGGTCGCGGCGAAGGACGGCCCGGTGGTGGGCGGCCTCACCGAGGTCGCCACCGACCTCGCCCGCCGGGGCGCCACCACGATCGGGATCGGCGGCGACGCGGCGTTCGGCGCCGCGTGCGCGCTGTCGGTCCCGGGCCCCGACCTGCCGGAGATGGTGGCGCCGCTGGCCACGGTCGTGCCCGGGCAGCTGATGGTGGAGAGCCTCGCCCGCCGGCTCGGCCTGGACCCCGACGCACCGCGCGGGCTGTCCAAGGTCACCCAGACCGACGCGGGCTGAGGTCTCGTCCCTCTCGTACACCTTGAACGCCTGGTACCCCTGGAGCGCCGGCGGATCGCCTTGGCCCTCGACCGGATATTCGGTCGCGGGCCGTCGCGTACCCGCACTAGGGTCGCGCCCATGTGTGCGTTCAACGCGCTGTTCGTCCGCCTGCGGTTCACCGCCCCGCCGACCTCTCGGTGACGGTCTGACCCAGGCGTCCGCACGCTGACCTGGGCGTTTTTCCGGGCCGGCGTCTTCGGCCCGACCCTGCCATCTGGCCATCCGGCCTTCTGGCCTTCTGGTCTCAGGCCGACCAGGTGTTTTCCGACCTCCCGAGAGCTCTCGGTGGGGCCTCTTCCCAAGGCTCCCATCCGCAGCGCACATCTCGAGGACGTCATGCCTGCCCGCACGCCCCGCTCGTCCACCCCTGCCCGTCGTACCGACCGTCGTACCGACCGCCGTCCGTCCACCGCCAACCACCACGGGATCCACCTGCTGCGGTCCGGTACGGCGGTGCGCGGCCTGGTCGAGTCCGCCGCCCTCGGGCCGGACTCCCTCGTCCTGGACCTCGGCGCCGGCCCGGGCACGCTCACCGCCCCACTCGCGCGCACCGGCGCCCGGGTCCTCGCCATCGAACGCGACCCCGGATTCCTCGCCCGGCTGGAGCGCAGGTTCGGCGACCATCCGAACGTCCGGGTGGTGGCCGGCGACCTGACGAGAGTGCCGCTGCCAGGGCGGCCGTTCCAGGTGGTCGCGTCCATTCCGTACGACCTGTCCACCCTGCTGTTGCGCCGGCTGCTGACGGACGCGAACGGCGGCGGGAGCAGCCTGGCCGCCGCCGACCTGGTGATCGAGTGGGGCTTCGCCCAGCGCGTCAGCCGTGCGGCGCCCCGCGACCTGGAGACCGCCTGGTGGGGGGCCGCGTACGAACTGCGGGTCGTACGCCGGGTCCGGGCTGCGGCGTTCACGCCCGCGCCGTCGGTGGACTCCGCGCATCTGCGGGTGCGGCCCCGCCCCGGGCTCACAGGGCGGCGCGTTCGGCGGCTGCTGTACGCCATGCTGGCCGAGGCGTTCCGGTGCCCGGACCAACCGGCGCGCACCGTGGTCGCCGAGGTGGCGGGCAGGTCGGCGGCCGGCCGGATCCTCGGTGAGTCGGGCCTGGACCGGGGAGTTCGCGCGGGTGCGGTCCCGGCCGACCGCTGGGCCGGCGTCGCGCGTTCGGCGCTCGGCCTGTCCCGGCGGTGAAGCGGTGGCGGTGAGCGGTCGCCTACTTCCGCCCGCGCACCGCCGTCGCCGGGCGTCCCAGCACCGGGCGGGTGTCGACCGTGCCGTCGACGATCCCGTCGGCGAGGTCTGCCAGCCGGATGCGGTTGCGCCGGGCGTACCCACGCAGCTGGGTGAACGCCGCGTCCACCCCGAACCCGCCGCGCTCGGCGAGGATGCCCTTGGCCTGCTCGATCACCACCCTGCTGTCCAGCGCCGACCGCAGCTGCTGGGCCAGCACGCCGGAGTGCCGCAGTGCCCGCTCGCGTACGACAGTGGCGGCGGCGACGTCGGCCAGCCCCTGGGCGAGCGTCAGCGCGTCGTCGCCGGGCCAGGTCGCGGTCGCAGAACCGGTCGCGAGCTCGGTCGCGGATGCGGTGCGGTGGAGGGTGACGGCGCCGATCACCGCGCCCGGCACCCGCAACGGCACGGCGTACGTACCGGTGTATCCGGCGCCGAGCGCCAGCGCCGCGAACCGCGGCCACCGGTCCAGAGCCGAGCCCAGGTCGGGGGTGCCGACCGCGGCGAACGTGCGGTAGCAGTCCACGCCCGGACCGTCCGGCCCGGCCAGCGCGGCGGCCTCGACCTGGGCGACCACGTCGTCGGAGGAGGCGGCGACGCCCAGCGTCCCGTCGTCGTCGGCGAGCAGGACCCCGGCCGCGCCGACGTCCAGCAGCGACGTGGCACCGCGGACGAGCGACCCGAGGTGGCCGTCGGCGTCCCGGTCGTCGGTCCCCCGGTCGGCGGCGCCCTGGTCGTCCGGCGACCCCGCGAGCGCCACGAACGCCGCTATGAGTTCCCGCTCGGTCACTGTCCGCATTGCGCACACGTTAGACCTGATCGTCCGGCCTGTCGCCACCGGACCGGCCACGCGGCGAGGGAGGACTGCCGGGAGGCGAAAGGTGACGTTCCGAAACGAGAAGGTCACTTTTTGTCCGACAATCCGGTAACCCCGGGTTCCGGCACCGCTACCGGACCGCTATGGTCATCTCGCGATGGCCGAAGGTGGCCATCGCGGCAGCCGCCCGGGCCCCTGGCAGCGGCCACTGCCGGTTCGAAACGACGGCCCGCGCCGAACTGACATTTCGCCGAGCACCATGCCGTACGCCCGACGAGCCACGCGATCGCTGGAGGGGGCGACCGCAGGCCCCGGAGTGTCGTGCTGGTGCTGCCGGCCGGTGGTGCGGGGGACCTCCGCCGGCCCGGCGCCGGAGCGGATTTCGGAGGCGGATCCGCTCCGGCGCATACCGATCTCCCCGGGACCGGCCATCGGTCCACCACGCCGGCCGGTCCGGGGAGATCGCGCCCGCCGCTACGACCTTCGGCTGATGCCGGGCCACCTGCGGGCCCACTCGGTCGGCCGTTCGGCAGAGGTGCCGGGCCGTCCGCGCGACGAGGCTGGACGGCATGAGCAGACGACCGCCCGCACCGGCGTTCACACCCGCACCCGGCCCGGCTTCGGGCGCACCCGCCCCTGCAGCAGCACCTGGCTCGACGTCGGCCTCGGGCGGCATGCCCGTGGCCTGGCCGGTCCGGCTGGGGTACGCCGCCACCGCCTGGTCCGCCCTCTACGCCGTACTCGGTCTGTTCTGGACCGCCGGCGGACCCGGCTTCCCGTTCGGGCCCGGCCACGACCCCGTGCCGTACGAGTCGGCCCTCGGTTCGGTGCCGGCCGGCGTCGCCGCGCCCGCCCTGGCCGCCTTCGGGATCCTCGGCGCGGTGCTCGGCCTGGTGGCCACCCGGTTCCTGGCGGCCGATCGCACCCTCGGCCGGGCCGCGCCGGCGTTCGTCGCGTACGCCGCGGTCACCGCGCTGGCCCTGCTGGTGGTCGTCCCCGACCGGCGGGTGCTGATGCTGGTGGCGTACGCGCCGATCCTCACCGGGGTCGGCCTCTACGTCCTGGTCACCGGCTCCTCGATGCCGCACCTGGGCGACCCGGGGCTGTGGACCGTCACCCAGCAGGCGGTGTTCGTGCTCGGCGGCCTGGCCTGGGCCGGGCTGGCGTTGGCCACCGCCCGCCGGTACCGCGCCGCCTGCCTGGCCTGTGGGCGTACGGCCGGGCGGGTCTCCCGCTGGACCACGCCCGCGACCGCCGCGAGGTGGGGGCGCTGGGCGGTCGGGCTGGCCGTGGTCGTTCCCCTCGTCTACGCCGGCACCCGGTGGGCGTGGGCGCTCGGCCTGCCGCTCGGCATCGACCAGGAGTTCTACCGCCAGGGCAAGGAGGACGGCCTGTGGATGGCGGGCGCTGCGCTCGGCTCGCTCGGCATCCTCGGCGCGGCCCTCACCCTGGGGCTCGTCCAGCGCTGGGGCGAGATCTACCCGCGCTGGCTGTGGTTCCGGGCCGGACGGACCGTGCCGCCGAAGGTCGCGATCGTCCCCGCGACGCTGGTGTCGGTGATCGTCACCGCGGCCGGGCTGGCGTACTGGCGGCTGATCTGGCGTCCGGAGTTTTCCCAGCAGTGGTGGGCCACCCTGGGCCCCGAACTGCTGTGGCCGCTGTGGGGCGCCGGGCTCGCCGCCGCCACGCTGGCGTACCACCTGCGCCGGCGCGGCACCTGCCGGACCTGCGGGCAGAGCTGATCGGGAGCTGAGCCGTACGGGGCCGGTCGTGATCGGAGGACCTCGGCGCGCCCCGGGCCGGTCCGCTCCGGCTACGGTAGGCGCGCGGGGTCCCCGATCCGGAGGTGGCGAGGTGTCCGAACGCAGGCCGGTCGAGTGCTGGCTCGCCGACATGGACGGCGTGCTCGTCCACGAGGGCCATCCCGTCCCCGGCGCACCGGAGTTCATCTCCCGGCTGCGCGAGTCGGGCAAACGGTTCCTCGTCCTCACCAACAACTCGATCTACACCGCGCGCGACCTGAGCGCCCGGCTGCAGGCGGTGGGGCTGGACGTCAGCGAGGACCTGATCTGGACGTCCGCGCTGGCGACCGCCGCGTTCCTCGCCGACCAGGCGCCCGGGGGCAGCGCGTTCGTGATCGGCGAGGCGGGGCTGATCACCGCCCTGCACGGCATGGGGTACGTCCTCACCGACCGCAACCCCGACTACGTCGTACTCGGCGAGACCCGCACGTACAGCTTCTCCACCATCACCACCGCCATCCGGCTGGTCGAGCGCGGCGCGCGGTTCCTGGCCACCAACCCCGACACGGTCGGCCCCTCGCCGGAGGGCCCGCTGCCGGCGACCGGCGCGGTGGCCGCGCTGATCACCAAGGCGACCGGCGTCGAGCCCTACTTCGTCGGCAAGCCCAACCCGCTGATGATGCGCAGCGCGCTCAACCGCATCGAGGCGCACTCGGAGACCACCGCGATGGTGGGCGACCGGATGGACACCGACGTCATCTCCGGCATCGAGGCCGGGCTGCGTACCGTGCTGGTGCTGTCCGGGGTCACCCGGCGCGAGGACATCGGGCGCTACCCCTACCGCCCGTCGCTGGTGGTCGACTCCGTCGCCGACCTGGTGGACGAGGTCTGAGGCGAGGTCTGCTGGCCGTACCGGTGCCGGCGTACCCACGCGTGCATCGCCACCGCCGCGGCCGCGCCCGCGTTGACCGAGCGGGTCGAGCCGTACTGCGCGATGGAAAGTACGTCGGTGCACGCCCGCCGCGCCGGCTCGGACAGGCCCGGGCCCTCCTGCCCGAACAGCAGCACGCACGCCCGAGGCAGTTCGTACGTCTCCAGTTCGACGGCACCGGGCAGGTTGTCCACGCCGAGCAACGGCAGGTCGCGCTCCGCGGCCCACGCCGCCAGCGCGTCGACGTCGGGATGATGGCGTACGTGCTGGTACCGGTCGGTCACCATCGCGCCGCGGCGGTTCCAGCGCCGCCGGCCTACCACGTGGACCTCCCGGGCGAGGAACGCGTTCGCGGTACGCACGACCGAGCCGATGTTCAGGTCGTGCTGCCAGTTCTCCACCGCGACGTGGAAGTCGTGCCGGTGCGTGTCCAGGTCGGCGACCACCGCCTCCCGGCGCCAGTAGCGGTAGCGGTCGACGACGTTTCGCCGGTCGCCCTGCTCCAGCAGCTCGGGGTCGTAGCGCGGGTCGTCGGGCCAGGGCCCCTCCCACGGGCCCACGCCGACCGGCGCGTCGGACAGGCCGGGCTCGTCTGTCCCGTCCGGCCTGTCGGCCCCGTCGGGCTCGTCGCGGTGGCCGGGCAGCCCGGAGTCGTCACGAAGTCGCACCGCACCATCTTCGACGGGACGTCGCGACTCCGGCCCGCGGCCCCCGTCCCGGGCACCGTGTCGGGCACCGCCCGCGCCATGCCGTCCCACCCACATCCGGGCCGACCTCGCGTACCCGGGCGGGACGGGCATTCGATCCCATTCCGGCGCGGGCCGGCCGAACCACCGCCGGCACGAGGTCGTACGGCCGGAGAAGTTCCGGGGTTGGCCAGCTACGCTCTCTGAGTGCCACCCACGACGACACTCGCCACCACACTCGCGCTGCTTCCCTCCTGGCTCGACGCCCAGAAGATCCTGGACACGCTCGGCCCCTACGCGCTGGTCGGGGTGTTGCTCATCATCTTCGCCGAGTGCGGGCTGCTCGTCGGCTTCTTCCTCCCGGGCGACTCACTGCTGTTCACCGCCGGTCTGCTGGTGGCGACGGGCTCCATCGGCACGCCGCTGTGGCTGGTGTGCGTTCTCGTCGCCGTCGCCGCGACCGTGGGAAACCTGGTCGGCTACGGCATCGGCTTCCGCGCCGGGCCACGGGTGTTCGGGCGGGAGGACTCACGGCTTTTCAAACGGGAGTACGTCGACAAGACGCAGGACTTCTTCGGCAAGTACGGCGCCCGCGCCATCGTGCTGGCCCGCTTCGTACCCATCGTGCGGACGTTCATCACCGTGACCGCGGGCGTGGCGAAGATGGACTTCCGCCGCTACGCCACCTACACCTCGATTGGTGCGGTCGTCTGGGGCGCCGGGGTCACCGTCCTCGGCTTCTTCCTGGGCCGGATCGAGGTGGTCCGGACCAACATCGAGCTGATGCTGGTCGCGGTCGTCCTGGTGTCGGTGGTCCCGATCGGCCTGGAGTACCTCCGCATGCGGGCGACCCATCGCAACCAGCAGCCGGCCACGCCGACGCCGGAGGCGGAGACCGAGACGCCCCAGGCCGACCGGCGCAGCTGACCCGTGCACCTCGAGGTGCACGGCTGACCGCTGCTCCCGCTACTGGTCGCCGGGCGGGATCTGGGACGGCGTTCCCAGCGCACCGAAGTCGATCGCCGGCGCCGCGCGCACCTGCGCCTCCTCGACCTCGAAGTACTCCGCCTTCTCGAAGCCGCAGCGGGCGGCCAGCAGGCTGGAGGGCAAGGCCTCGACGCGGGTGTTGTACGCCCGTACGTTCGCGTTGTAGAAGCGCCGGCCGGCCGCGATCCGGTCCTCGGTCTCGGCCACCTGCCGCTGGAGGTTCAGGAACTCCTCGTCCCCGGCGAGCGCCGGGTGCCGGTCGGCCAGCGCGAACAGCCGCCGCAGCCCCTCCGCGAGCGCCGCCTCCCGGCCGGCCCGGACGGACAGGTCGCCGCCGCCTCGCGCCGCCACCTCGGCCCGCCGGGCGACCTCGGCGAACACCGGCCCCTCACCGTGCTCGTGGGTGCGGACCGATTCGAGCAGGCCGGGCACCAGGTCGTACCGGCGGTGGAGTTCGACGTCCACCTGCCGCCAGGAGTCCTGGACGAGGTTGCGCTGGCTGACGAACCGGTTGTACGACACCACCCCGCCCGCGACGACCAGCACGACGAGGACGACGGCGGCGGCAATCCAGATCACGCGGACCCCACTACCCCAGGCCGAGGTCGGTGAGTCCGTAGACGTACCGGTAGGGCAGCCCGGCCGCCTCGACCTTCGCCTGCGCACCGGTGCTCCGGTCGGCGAGGACCGCCACCGCGACCACGTTGGCGCCCGCCTCGCGCAGCGCCTCCACCGCGGTGAGGACCGACGAGCCGGTGGTCGAGGTGTCCTCCACCGCGAGCACCCGCCGGCCGGCCACGTCGGGCCCCTCGATCCGGCGCTGCAGGCCGTGCCGCTTCTCCTCCTTGCGGACGACGAACGCGTCCAGCCGCTGCCCCTGCGCCGCCGCGGCATGCAGCATCGCGGTCGCCAGCGGGTCGGCCCCGAGCGTCAGGCCGCCCACGGCGTCGAAGTCGAGGTCGCCGGTGAGCTCCAGCATCTGCCGTCCCACCAGCGGCGCGGCCGCACCGTCGAGGGTGATCCGGCGCAGATCGATGTAGTAGTCGGCGGTCTTTCCCGACGACAACGTGACGGTCTCGCGGACGATCGCCTTGGACGTGATCTGGTCGAGGAGTTGCGAACGCTCACTGGGCACGGCGGCAAGCTTAGGACACGCCCCGGGCCCGCCCGTGTGGAGACAGGCTCAGCACGGACGGGTTCAGCGGCGGCGCATCCGCACACCGCGGGCGGCAGCCCGCACCAACGGCCGCGGCGCGTACCTCGCGGCACCCGCGACCACCTGGTAGCGGGTCGTCGGCACCACCACCGGGCCGGCCCGGCCGGAGTCCAGGTGGCGCAGGGTGGCGTCCACCACGTCCGGAGGCGTCAGCCACATGAAGTCCGGCAGACCCCGCACCCTCAGACCGGACCGCTGGTGGAACTCCGTGCGCACGTAGCCCGGGCACACCGCGAACGCGCGGACACCGGTGCCCACCAGGTCGTTCGCGACGCCCTCGGTGAAGGTCGTTACCCACGCCTTCGCCGCGCCGTAGGTGCCATAGGGCGCGAACCCGGCAACGCTGGAGACGTTGACCACCGCGCCGGTACGACGGGCCAGCATGCCGGGCAGGGCGGCCTTGGTGAGCCGCAGCACCGCGACGACGAGCACGTCGAGGAGGCGTTCCTCGTCGTCGGAAGTGCTGTCGAGGAAGCCCTCGCCCATGCCGTAGCCCGCGTTGTTGATCAGCAGGTCGACCGGTTGCTCGCCGGCCCGCAGGCGTTCCTCGACCGTACGAAGGTCCGCCTTGTCGGCGAGGTCGGCCGGCAGGACCTCGCAGTTCACCCCGAACCGGCCGGAGAGTTCGGTGGCGAGGGACCTCAGCCTGGCCCGGTCGCGGGCGACGAGCACGAGGTCGAAGCCGCGAGCGGCGAGCGCCTCGGCGTAGGCGCGACCGAGGCCGGCGGTGGGTCCGGTGACGAGAGCGGTAGGCATGATCTCCGAATCAGACGCGCAGGCGCCGGGTGGTGGCGAACCAGGGACGGGCGGCCGGCAGCCACAGGAGTACGGCGGCGACCGTGCCGGTGGCGAGGAGGGCGAGCCCCACGATGGACATCCCGGTCGCGACGAAGTTGAAGACGTTCGCGACCGCGAGGACCGTCGCGACCGTGCGGGCCCAGGGCTTCCCCTTGCCGTTCATCACCGCCATCAGGATCCACAACGCCACCGCCAGCGCGCCGAACACGACGAACAGCGTCAGGCTGGTGTTGACAGTGGCGTCGATCTTGTCGGGGGTGAGCGGCTGCTTCTGCCCGCGGAGCATCTCGCGGGCGTCGTTGGCGAGCCGGTCGCGCGAACCGAACACCGCGACCGCCGAGACCGCCGACAGCGCCGCACCGAGGTACATGAGGTAGACCGCGATCTGGACCACGCGGGGACGTTCGGTCGGCCGCGCGGACGCGTCCTCCTCACCGCGAGGCCAGTGGGGCATCGGCGGCATCCCGGACATGCCCGAGGTCCCGGACGTGCCGGAGGTCCCGGACGTCCCGGGCCTGGGTGGGTTCGTCTCGCTCATGCGGACCTCCTGGTCGTGTGTCCCCATCCTCGCCGACACGGGTTCGCGTACCGACTGCCACCTTGCCATCGGCCGCGGTCGCGGCGCGCGACCGACCCCGGACGCCTCCCCGCCCATGCCCACCGGAACGGACTGCCGGGAAGCGCCACCGGCGGTCTCCGGAAAGGCTCCGGCAGTAAGGTCGGTGACCGTGACGCACCCACGGATGGCTGCCCGCCTGCAGGGTCTCGGGACGACGATCTTCGCAGAGATGTCGGCGCTCGCACTGCGAACCTCCTCGATCAACCTCGGCCAGGGTTTCCCCGACACCGACGGCCCGACGCCGATGCTGGACGCCGCGGTCGACGCGATCCGGTCCGGTGAGCACAACCAGTACCCACCGGGCATCGGCATCGCCGCCCTGCGCGAGGCGGTGTCCGCGCACCAGCGCCGCTTCTACGACCTGGAGTACGACCCGGACACCGAGGTGCTCGTCACCGCGGGCGCGACCGAGGCGATCGCGGCCGCGCTGCTGGCCCTGGTCGAGCCGGGCGACGAGGTGGTCGCGCTGGAGCCGTACTACGACTCCTACGCGGCCGGGATCGCGATGGCCGGCGGGCGGCGCGTGCCGGTCACCCTGCGGGCGCCGGACTTCCGGCTGGACGTCGACGCGCTCCGCGCCGCGGTCACCTCGCGCACCAAGCTGCTGCTCGTCAACTCACCGCACAACCCGACCGGCACCGTGCTCACCGCGGACGAGCTGGCGGCGATCGCCGAGCTCGCCGTCGAGCGTGACCTGCTGGTGGTGACCGACGAGGTGTACGAACACCTGTCCTACGACGGTGCGCCGCACATCCCACTCGCGACGTACCCCGGGATGCGCGAGCGCACCGTGACCATCTCCAGCGCCGGGAAGACGTTCGCCGTCACCGGCTGGAAGATCGGCTGGGTCTGCGCCACTCCGCCGCTGGTGGCCGCGGTGCGCACCGCCAAGCAGTTCCTCACCTACGTCTCCGGCGGGCCGTTCCAGCCGGCGGTCGCGAAGGCGCTGGCGTTCGGCGACGACTACTACGCCGGTCTGCGGTCGTCCCTGCAGGGCAAGCGTGACCTGCTCAGCGCGGGCCTGTCCTCGCTGGGGCTGGACGTGTTCGTGCCCGGTGGGACGTACTTCGTCACCACCGACGTACGCCCGCTCGGGTACGACGACGGCGTGGAGTTCTGCCGGATGCTGCCCGAGCGCTGCGGCGTGGTCGCCATCCCGCACGAGGTGTTCTACGACGACAAGCAGGCCGGGCGGCCGCTGGTGCGCTGGGCGTTCTGCAAGCGGGACGAGGTGCTGTCGGAGGCGGTGGACCGGCTGCGGACCGGCCTGGCCGGCGGGCCGCGCTAGGCCGTATTCGACCTCGGAGCTCACGCTCGAGTGGTGCAGATTCTTCCGCGGAAGAATTTCCGCCTCACCCGGACGACTCGCCGGGGCCGTCGGCGTAGAGCCGGGTGACCTCGGCGGCGCTGCGCACCATCAGCTCGCGCAGCTCCGCGGGCTCCAGCACCTCCAGATCCGGGCCGAACCGGAAGAACTCCATCCGCGCGTGCGTCGGCGTCTCGATCGGCAGCGTCGCCCGCACCCACCCGTGCTCGTCCGGCGGCCCGGCCGTCTCGCGCAACGCCCGGGCCGCGTGCGGGCCGAGGTAGTACGGCACGAGGTCGCGGGCCAGCGGCGACAGCCGCACCACGGCCTCGGAGTGGAACAGCCGGGCACGGTAGTTCTCGGCCCAGGACGCCCAGTAGCCGGCGAGGTCGAAGTCCGCGGCGCGTTCGAAGTGGTCCGGGTGCCGGGTGAGCGAGCGGATCCGCCCGACGCGGTAGCTGCGGAAGTCGCCGTCGACGCGGGCCGCGACGTACCAGACCCCGGTCTTGAGAACCAGGCCGTACGGCTCGAGCACGCGGGTGACCTCCTCCCGGCCCCACGGCTCGTAGCGCACCTCCACCACCTGCTGGTTCCAGACCGCCTCGGCCAGCGCGGCCAGGTGCTCGGAGCTCTCCACCTCGCGGAACCAGCTCGGCGCGTCCAGGTGGAACCGCTCCCGGATCCGGCCGGCGCGCGAGCGCAGCTCCGGTGGCAGCGCGGCCAGCAGCTTCACCTGCGCGGCCGCGAGCACCGAGCCGAGGCCGAGCTCGGCCGCCGCGTCGCCCGGGATGCCGGCGAACAGCGACTCCGCCTCGTCCCCGGTGAGGCCGGTGAGCTTGGTCCGGAACCCACCGAGCAGCTGGTAGCCGCCGGCCGGGCCGCGGTCGGCGTAGACGGGAACGCCCGCCGCGGACAGCGACTCGACGTCGCGGTAGACGGTGCGGACCGACACCTCCAGCTCCGCGGCAAGCTCGGGTGCGGTCATCCGGCCGCGGGCCTGGAGCAGGAGCAGCAGGGACAGCAGCCTGCCGGCGCGCATGTCCGCTCCCTTCCTCGGGCCGTTCGTTGGAATCTTCTCGTACGTACCTGACAGTACGTGGCAGGTATCCCGGCAAGGGTTAGCCGCGTGCCCGGCCGTGGGCATGAGCATCCGCGACGAACCAGGGAGAACCACCTCATGCCGAACGCCTCGACACCCAGCACCCCGGGCGCGACCACCGCCGACGCGGCCACCGCCGACGCGAGCCCGGCCGGCGACCGGCTCGGATCCACCGGACCGGACGGCACCTTCTCCTACACGACGTGGGAGGAGGCCCAGCCGGAGCCGGGCGAGGAGTGCCCCCGGGTGGCGCACGCGTACACCACCAACACCTTCACCGGTGCGATCGACGGCACCGGCGAGGCCCACCACGTGATGTTCTACGGACCGGGCGAGGGCCAGTGGGGCGCCGGCCACTTCCACGGCTACGAGAAGGTGACCGGCACCGTCGGCGGACGTACCGGCAGCTTCGTCCTCGCCCACGACGGCGGCTTCTCCGGTACGACGGTCCGCGCGGACTGGAGCGTCGTTCCCGGGTCGGCCACCGGGGAGCTCGCCGGTCTGCGCGGCCGGGGAAACTTCGTCGCCGAGCACGGTGTCGGTGCCGTGGAGTACACATTCGGCTACGCCTTCGACGACCAGCAGCAGCAGCGCTGACCCAGGATTCGGATCCACCGAGCCACCGGTCCACCCCGGAGCAAACCCGCAGCAAGCCTGGAGCAAAGGAGCCCCACGATGAGCGACACCGTCCGGCCCGAATCGGCCGCGCAGTCCCAGTCCGCCGGCCAGTCCGACCAGTCCGCCACCGAGTTGTACGACGCCGCCATGGCCCGGACCGCCGCCCTCCTGCGCGACGCCGACCCGGGCACGCCCGTCGACGCCTGCCCCGGGTGGACCGTCGAGGCGCTGGCCGCGCACCTGGCGGGCGCGCTGGCCGACTTCGCGGCCCAGCGGTTCGACCTGGCCTCCGGCGACGACTTCGGGGAGCGGACCGTGCGCGAACGCGACGGGCAGTCGGTGGCCGACTCGCTCGTGGAGTGGGAGCGCCACCGCGCCGACGCCGAGCCGCTGCTGACCTCGCCGATGGGCACGGTGCTGGTGACCGAGGTCGTCTCCCACGAGCAGGACCTGCGCACCGCGCTGGACAAACCGGGTGCGCGCACCGACCCCGCGGTGCGGGTCGGGCTCACCCGGCCCCTGGAGCAGATCGACCAGCGGCTGCGGGAGTCCGGCGGCCCGGCGGTCCGGCTGGTGATCGACGACGAGGAGCCGCGGACCATCGGAGCGGGGGAGCCGGTGGCCACACTGCGGGTGGCGGCGTACGACCTGCTCCGCACCGTCGGCGGCCGGCGCACCCGTGACCAGGTGCGCGCCCTGAGCTGGGACGGCGACCCCGAACCCGCGCTGGACTCCTTGCCGCTGTTCGGGACCTACCGCGACACTCCGTTGCGAGGCGAGTAGGCACGCCCCCGGCCGGCCGAGCGACGGTCCGGGACACCGCAGAACGCTCCGGGGACACGGCTGAACGAGAGGAGTCCGATGATGCTCGACGTCGACCGGGATCAGGTGCTGGCGTACCGCGCCGCCGCGCAGGGTCTCGACCGGTCCACCGACGACCCGGCCAAGCTGGGCGTGCTCGACCTCGGCGTGCAGCACAGCGCCGCGCACACCGCCCGGCTGGCGCTCTCCGCCCGGTTGCCCCGGCTGCCAGACGGCGACGCCGACCCGTTCGCCGACGAGGGCGCGTTCGCGGTGTTGTGGTCCGTACGCGGGGCGCCTCACCTGCACCGGCGCGCCGACCTCGCTCACCTGGCCCGGGCGCTGTGGCCCCGCGGCGAGGCCGACGCGCACTCCCGGCTGGCCGCCGAGCGCAAGCCGCTCAAGGAGTCCGGCATCGGTGCGCTGGAGGCGTTCGCCGCGGCGGCGAAGGCGCTGCGGTCGGTGGTGACCAGGCCGATGCCGAAGGGTGAGGTGAGCGCGGCGGTCACCGCGAAGCTGCCGGACGCGTACTCCTACGACTGCCGAAGCTGCAAGGCCCGCCACGTCTACGGCGGGCTGCTGCAGCAGGTCGGCCTGCCCGCCGGCGTACGCCAGGAGTTCGACACCTCCCCGCCGGTGCTGGCGCCGCTGGAGAAGCGGCCCGCGGTGCCCACCAGGCCGGCCGGCACCGCCGACGTCGTCCGTGCGTACCTCCGCCTGCACGGCCCGGCGACGGCAGCCGACGCGGCGGGCTACTTCGGCACCTCGCAGACCGAGCTCCGGCACAGCTGGCCGGACGGGCTGGTCGAGGTACGCGCGGATGGCCGGAAGTGCTGGCTGCCGGAGGAGGACCTCGCCGCGCTGCGCGGGGCGACCGCGCCGGAGCACGTGCGGCTGCTGCCGCCGCTGGACCCGTTCCTGCAGTCACGCGACCGCGATCTGCTCGTCCCCGACCCGGCGCGGCAGAAGGAGGTCTGGAAGATCCTCGGCAACCCGGGTGCGGTCCTGGTCCGCGGCGACGTCGCCGGGGTGTGGCGGGCGAAGACGGCGGCCAGGAAACGGCTGGCGGTGACGGTGCGGGGATTCGGCCGGATCGGCAAGGCCGACCGAGCGCTCGTCGCGGAGGAGGCCGATCGCATGGCCGGTGTCCGCGGACTGGCGGAGGCTGCCGTGACGTACGAAACCTGACAAATCCTCTGGCCGGCCGGGCTGCCGGCGGACCGGGAATAGACCCACGGTGCTGAACGCTGAAGCAGATCAGTTGAAAGTTGAACGATCTAGGGAGGCGGCAGCCGTGCAGTTCGGCATCTTCACCGTCGGCGACGTGACCGTGGACCCCACCACCGGCCGGGCACCGACCGAGCACGAGCGGATCAAGGCGATGACCGCGATCGCGCTCAAGGCCGAGGAGGTCGGGCTCGACGTCTTCGCCACCGGCGAGCACCACAACCCGCCGTTCGTGCCGTCCTCCCCCACCACGATGCTGGGCTGGATCGCCGCCCGGACGCGGAAGCTGATCCTGTCCACGTCGACCACGCTGATCACCACGAACGACCCGGTGAAGATCGCCGAGGACTTCGCGATGCTGCAGCACCTGGCCGACGGGCGGGTGGACCTCATGCTCGGCCGCGGCAACACCGGCCCGGTCTACCCGTGGTTCGGGCAGGACATCCGGCAGGGCATCCCGCTGGCGGTGGAGAACTACGCGTTGCTGCACCGGCTGTGGCGGGAGGACGTCGTCGACTGGGAGGGGCGGTTCCGTACGCCACTGCAGGGATTCACCTCCACGCCGCGTCCGCTGGACGGCGTACCGCCGTTCGTCTGGCACGGGTCGATCCGCAGCCCGGAGATCGCCGAGCAGGCCGCCTACTACGGAGACGGCTTCTTCGCCAACAACATCTTCTGGCCGAAGGACCACTTCCGCCGGCTGATCAACCTCTACCGCACGCGCTACGCCCACTACGGGCACGGCACGCCGGAGCAGGCGATCGTCGGGCTCGGCGGGCAGGTGTTCATGCGGGCCAACTCCCAGGACGCGGTACGGGAGTTCCGTCCGTACTTCGACAACGCGCCCGTCTACGGGAACGGCCCCTCGCTGGAGGAGTTCACCCGGGAGACCCCGCTGACCGTCGGCAGCCCGCAGCAGGTCATCGAGAAGACGCTGACCTTCCGCGAGACGTTCGGCGACTACCAGCGGCAGATGTTCCTGATGGACCACGCCGGCCTTCCGCTGAAGACCGTCCTGGAACAACTCGACCTGCTCGGCGAACAGGTCGTGCCGGTGCTGCGGGAGGAGTTCGCCAAGGGGCGTCCGGCCGGCGTGCCGGAGGCTCCCTCCCACGCAGCCCTGCTGGCTCGCCGCACCGAGTCGGCCGCGCCGGCCGAGCCCACCGAGCCCACCGACGAGACCAGTCATTCCACCGAGAACGCCGAGATCGTGAGGAGCTGAATCCCATGGCCACACGTACGCCTCTTCGGCTCACGGTCGTCTCGGCCGGGCTGAGCGTCCCGTCGTCCACCCGGCTGCTGGCCGACCGGCTCACCGACGCGACCCGGCGGGCGCTGGCCGCCCGGGGCCGGGAGGTCGAGGTCACGGTGGTCGAACTCCGCGACCTGGCCACCGACGTCGCCAACAACCTGGTGACCGGCTTCCCGTCGCGGCGGCTGTCCGACGCCCTCGCCTCTGTGTCGGAAGCGGACGGCCTGATCGCCGTCACCCCGGTGTTCTCCGCCTCCTACAGCGGGCTGTTCAAGTCGTTCTTCGATGTCGTCGACAACGACGCGTTGACAGGTACGCCGGTGCTCGCCGCGGCGACCGGCGGGACGGCGCGGCACTCACTCGCCCTGGAGCACGCGCTCCGGCCGCTGTTCACGTTCCTGCGCGCGGTCGTCGTACCCACCGCGGTGTACGCCGCCGCCGAGGACTGGGGTGGGCGCGGCGACTCCATGACCGAGGGGCTGCCCACCCGGATCGAACGCGCTGCCGGCGAGCTGGCCGACCTGCTGGCCGGCCGAGTGCACGGCGACGCACGTGCCGCCGTCGACGTACGGGCGGATGGCGTACGGACGAATGGCGCACGGGTGGACGGCGACGCCCGTGTCGTCGATGGCCGACCCGCCGAGGAGACGTTCGTGCCGTTCGAGCAGTACCTCGCCGCCCTGAGGCCCGATCAGCCACCAGACCTGATAGCCACCGACGAGCCCTCCGGAGGATTGCGATGACCGACAGGTTCAACACCGTTCGCCCCGACGGCGAGGCCACCGCCGACCGCTGGGCCGGGGCGCTGCACCTCTTCGACCAGGCCGACGAGAACGCCGGGACCGGCGGGGGCAGCGTGGCCTCCCCGGCCGAGGAGGCGCCCGCGGACCGGTGGGAGCGCGCCGGCCTGATGTTCGCCGAACGCCGGTACATCGCGTCCGCGCGACTGCTGGCCGGTCTGGTGGAGGAGTTCCCGCGCCACACCGCGGCCCGGCTGCTGCTCGCCCGGGCGTACTACCACTCGGCCCAGCTGAACCGGGCCGAGGAGCAACTGCGGGCCGTGATCGACCAGGACCCGGTCGAGCCGTACGCACATCTGTTGCTGGGCAGGGTTCTGGAACGTCGGAGCCGTCCTGACGAGGCCGCGACCTGGCTGCGCAGGGCGGACGCCTTCACCGCCGACGCATAGCCGCGTACTCGACAGGTGACGCGACACCGCCGACGGCGTCACTCCCCTGTGGCGCCGTCGGCAAGCTCGCGGGCGACGTCGAGGTGACCGGCGTGCCGGGCGTACTCCTGTAGCACGTGGAAGAGGATCCAGCCCAACGACGGCTGGGCGTCCACGTCCGCCGGAAACCTGCCCCCGAGCGCGGACAGGTCCGAGAGCGCGCCGCCGGCCACGATCTCCCTGGAACGCGCCACCTGCGCGTGGAACGCCGCCAGCAGATCGTCCACGGACTCCTCCGGACGGACCCGCCAGCGCCCGTCTGGGCCGTCGTCTGCCCACGGGTCCTCGACCTGCTCGGCCAGAAAGCCCCACACCAGCCACCGGCGTTCCACGTGCGTGAGGTGCTTGAGCAGCTGGAGCGGCGTCCAGCCCGACGGGAGCCGGCTGGATCGCAACTCCTCCTCGGACAGGCCGTCCAGCTTGCGGAGCACCACGTCGCGGTAGTAGTCGAGGAAGCCGGCCAACAGGTCCTGGGGATCGGTCAGCGCGTAGTCGGGCTCGGAGGGTTCGCTCACGGGCGAGACCCTAGAACACCGGAGCCCGACCGCCGGGGTTCCGATGGCGGTGTCTTCTGCGAACCCCGGCGGCCGTTGGCACGCTCACCCCGGCTCGCGGCCACGACTCACGTCACGAGCCGGTACCAGACATCACGCCGGGCTCAGCGCGAACCGGTGGTTGTCCGCGTCGATCGCCTCGATCCGCGCGGGCACCCGGGCACCGACCTCGGGCAGCGTCGGCCACGTCGCCTTCGGGGCCAGTCCGTCGACCGCGTCGATCCGGACAAAGGCGCCGAACGCGACGACGCTCACGACGTCACCCTCGACCACGTCGCCGACGGAGTACCGGTCCACGAACCGAGCCCAGACGGCCTCGTCGTTGGAATGTTCAGGGCGGGACATGCAATCACCTCCTCTCCGCGCAGGTTCCGCCTCGCGCCGGAGGGGAGGGGCGGACCTCGGGCCCGCGCGATGATCAGGAGATGGCCGGGTGCCTCACTCGCTCATGGCTGGATACAGCCGACCCGGCAGTCACGACCACGAGGCTACACGTCAACCCCGCCTTGCAGGGAGGTTCAGCCGAGGCCGACCGTACGGCCCTGCGCGGCCGAACGCAGGATCGCCTCGGCGACCTCGACGATCGCCAGCCCCTCCCGCATCCCCACCACGTCGCCGCCGCCCGCGTCCGGATCCGTGCCCACGGCCGCACCGGTTCCGTCCCGGTTGCGCAGGATCGCGTCCCGGAAGGCGGTGAGCTCGGTGCGCAACGGTTCCGGTTTGGGGATGGCGTACCGGATCATGTCGCCCTCGGTCACCCCGCGAAACGACGCCATCGTCTCCCACTCCAGGAGGCGGACGCCGTTGGCGTGGAACGTCAGGTCGGCCGCGATCGTGTCCGCGACGAACGCGCCCCGTTCGCCGGTGACCACCGTGACGCGTTCCTTCATCGGGGACAGCCAGTTGACCAGGTGGTTGACCACCGTGCCGTCGTCGAGCTGGCCGACGACCGCCACCAGGTCCTCGTACTTCCGGCCGCTCTTGTGCGCGGTCCGCGCCGACACCGACCGGTAACGCCCGCGGGTGACCCACGCGGTGGAGTCGATGTCGTGGGTGGCGAGGTCCTTGATCACGCCGACGTCGGCGATGCGGTTGGGGAACGGCCCCTGCCGGCGGGTGATCACCTGGTAGATCTCGCCGAGCTCGCCGTGGTCGAGGCGGGCCCGGAGGTTCTGCAGCGCCGGGTTGTAGCGCTCGATGTGCCCGACACAGCCGACCAGCCCCTGCGCCTCGAACGCCGCGGCCAGCTTCTCCGCGCCCTCCACCGTGCTGGCCAGCGGCTTCTCCACCAGCGCGTGCACACCGGCGGCGGCGAGCACCAGGCCCACCTCCTCGTGGAACGCGGTGGGTACGGCGACCACACACAGGTCGATGCCGGCGGTGATCAGCTTCTCCGCGTCCGGCAGCACGTCCAGGCCGCCGGCCACACCGTGCGGGTCACCGCCGGGGTCGGCGACCGCGACCAGCTCCACGCCCTCCAGCGACCGCAGCACCCGGGCGTGGTGGCGGCCCATCATGCCCAGGCCCAGCAGCCCGGCCCGTAGCGCGCTCATCGCGACACCGCCCTGGTCACCTCGGCCGCGACCTGGGCGAGCTCACGGTCGGACAGGCCCGGGTGCACCGGCAGCGAGATCGCCTCCCGGCAGGCCCGCTCGGTCTCCGGCAGGTCGACGCCACGTCCGGAGCCTTCGGCGTACGACGGAAGCCGGTGGTTCGGGATCGGGTAGTAGACACCGGTGCCCACCCCCGCCTGGGCGAGGCGCGCCTGCACGCCGTCCCGGTCGGGCACCCGCACGGTGTACTGGTGGTAGACGTGCTCGGCGTCCCCCGCGACCGGCGGAGTGACGAGCCCGGCGACCCCGGCCAGGTGGGCGTCGAGGTAGCCGGCGTTGGACCGGCGCTGCTTGGTCCAGCCCTCGACCCGGGCCAGCTGGACCCGCCCGATCGCGGCCGCCACGTCGGTCATCCGGGCGTTGAAGCCGACGAGCTCGTTCTCGTACCTGCGTTCCATGCCCTGGTTGCGCAGCAGGCGGACCGTGCGGGCGAGGTTCTCGTCCGCGCACACCACCATGCCGCCCTCACCGGTGGTCATGTTCTTGGTGGGGTAGAAGCTGAACGCGCCGAAGGTGCCGAAGGCGCCGACCGGACGCCCGCCCCAGCGCGCAAGGTGGGCTTGACAGGCGTCCTCGAAGATTCCCAGCCCGTAGCGGTCGGCGACCTGCGTCAACGCGGTCAGGTTCGCCGGGTGGCCGTAGAGGTGCACCGGCATGATCCCGACCGTGCGCGCGGTCACCGCGGCCTCGACCGCCGCGGGATCCAGGCAGAAGTGGTCGGGCTCGATGTCGGCGAACACCGGCGTAGCCCCGGTCAGCGCCACGGAGTTGGCGGTGGCGGCGAACGTGAACGACGGCACGATCACCTCGTCCCCCGGGCCGACACCGGCCGCCAGCAGGCCGAGGTGCAGGGCGCTCGTGCCCGCGTTGACCGCCACGCACGGCCGGTCGTCGACCAGGGCCGCGAACTCCTGCTCGAACGCCGCGACCTCCCGGCCCTGCACCAGCATGCCGCTGGCGAGCACCCGGTCGACCGCGGCGCGTTCGTCCGCACCGATCATCGGCATCGCGGCCGGGATCGGGTCGGGGAGCACGTCGCCCGGCGCCCCTTCGCGGACCGCTTCGTTGTTGCTCACGTCATCGACCCCCGTGGTCGTGGTCTCTCTCGTGGCTGTCGTGGGTGCCGTCCTCGCGCAGGAGACCCCCGCGCTCGGTGTAGGTGGCGCCCGTACGCGGGCACAGCCAGCGTCCGGAGCCCTTGTCCTCCAGTCGTACCCCCGCACGACCGACCCATCCGACCCTGCGCGCGGGCACTCCGGCCACCAGCGCGAAGTCGGGTACGTCGCGGACGACGACCGCGCCCGCGGCCACCATCGCCCACCGGCCGACCGTCACCGGCGCGACGCACACCGAGCGAGCACCGAGCGAGGCGCCCTCGCGGACCGTCACCTCGACGGCCTCCCAGTCGGCGGCGCGTTTGAGCGTGCCGTCCGGGTCGACCGAGCGGGGGTACTGGTCGTTGGTCAGCACCACCGCGGGCCCGACGAAGACCCCGTCCTCCAGCACGGCCGGCTCGTACACCAGCGCGTGGTTCTGCACCTTGACCCGGTCACCGATCCGGACGCCGGCGCCGACGTAGGCGCCGCGGCCGATGATGCAGTCGGTGCCCAGCACGGCGTTCTCCCGGATCTGTGCCAGGTGCCACACCGCGGTCCCGTCGCCGACCCGCGCCGTCTCGTGCACGTCGGCGGTATCGGCGACTGAAAGTGTTGCCATGAACCCGAAGCGTAACCATCCCGCGTCATTCCGGGGCGGCGACGCGCATCACCTTCCGGATCGCCTCGACGGTGTCGTCGATCTCCCGCTTGGTCAGGGTGGGATGCACCATCCACATCAGCGACGTCCCGCCGAGTTCGTGCGCCACCGGCAGCGGATGCTCGGGCCTGCCCACGCCGTCGAACGCCTTCTCGCGGTAGATCTCCGCGCAGGCACCCTGCAGGCACGGCACACCCTCCGCCTCGATCGCGGTCATCACCGCGTCCCGGTCCCATCCCGGCGCGAGGCGTTCGGGCCGGACGAACGCGTAGTACTTGTAGTACGCGTGCCGTACGTCCGGCGGCGGGACCGGCACCCGCAGTCCCGGCACGTCGGCCAGGCCCTCGTCCAGCACGGCCGCGTGCGCGCGCCGGCGTTCGGACCACTTCGGCAGCCGGGCCAGGGCGCGCCGGCCCTGCGCGGCCTGCACCTCGGTCATCCGCGCGTTGGTGCCGAACGACTCGTGCAGCCACCGGAACCCCGGCGCGTGCGACCGCTCGTACACCGCGGCGAAGCTCTTGCCATGGTCCTTGCGTTCCCACACCGAGCGCCAGATCTCCTCGTCGCCGGTGGTCACCGCGCCGCCCTCGCCCGCGGTGGTGAGGATCTTGTCCTGGCAGAACGACCACGCGGCCACGTGCCCCAGCGTTCCGACCGACCGGCCCGCCAGCCGCGCGCCGTGCGCCTGGGCACAGTCCTCGATCACCACCAGGTCGTGCCGGGCGGCCAGGGACATCAGCTCCGCCATCGGCGCCGGCCAGCCGCCCAGGTGCACCGGGATCACCGCCCGGGTCCGTGGCGTGCGGACCGCCTCCACGGTGGCCGCGGTGAGCGCCTGGCTCACCGGGTCGATGTCGGCGACCACCGGCCGGGCGCCGACCGCCACCACCGCGCTCGCGGTGGCCACGAACGTCCGCGCGGGTACGACCACCTCGTCGCCCGGGCCGATCCCGACCGCGTGCAGGGCGAGTTCGAGCGCGACGGTTCCGTTGGACAGCGCCACGGCGTACGGCGCGCCGACCGCGGTCGCGAACTCGTGCTCGAACGCCCGTCCCTCCACGCCCGTCCAGTAGTTGACCCGGCCCGACCGCAGCACCCGCACCACGGCCTCGATCTCGTCCTCGGAGAACACCGGCCACGGAGGGAAGGCCGCCGTGCGGACGGGGGTCCCACCCGCGACCGCGAGAGCATCCCCGGACGTGGCGGACGTGCCAGACGTGGCGAACATGCGCGTTCAGCCTCCCGGGGTGGGATCGGGTCGGACAGGATCGCCGAGCCGGCCGAGCGGTTGCGGACGGCGACGCCTCCCGTGGACGAGCCGGGGCCGTTCGGGCCGGTCGTGAACGTCCACTCCTCTGGTCCCCGTATCCGGGCGTTGGTACGCACCGCCCCCAGGGTCAAGTAGTTTTCCCTTCCCCCGCGTCCGGGTGAAGGATCCTGTTTCCGCTTTCTGGCGACGAAAACCGGCGCACGGCCGCGTCGTCGCTCAGCGGCTGGTCACGTCGCCGCTCGGCGGCTGGTCACGTCGCCGCTCAGCGGCTGGTCACCTCGTCCAGCAGTGCTTCCAGGCGCGCCGCCATCGCCGTACGCGAGGCGTTGCGTTCCACGTAGTCGCGGCCGCGCGCACCCATCCGCGCCCGCTCGGCCGCACCCCGCTCCCCCAGCTCGCGAAGCGCGGCGACCAGCGCGGCCGACGAGGACTCGCCCGGCGCCGCCGAGCCGCGCACCGCGCAGCCGGCCTCGACCAGCCGGCGTTCCAGGTCGCCGCCGACGTTGGTGACGACCGGGAGGCCCGCCGCGAGGTAGTCGTACAGCTTGTTCGGGCTCAGCGCCTCCTTGAACAACTCCGCCTGGGCGAGCGTGTGCAGCCCCACGTCGGCGGCGACGAACACGTTCGCCAGCTGGTCCTTCGGCACCGCGGGCAGGAACCGCACGTTGGCGATCGCCTCCTCAGCCGCCCGGGTGACCAGCCGCGCCTTGTTCAGGCCGTCACCGACGAGGACGAACGTGCAGCCGGGCAGTACGCCGGCCACGTCCAGGATCAGGTCCAGGCCGTTGGCCGGGCCGTGGGCTCCGGCGTAGACCGCGACGAATCCGTCCGCGCCGAGTTCGGCGCGCGCCTTGTCCCGCGGCACGGTGGGTACGAAGTCGGCGGGCTCGGCGCCGTTGCTCACGAGCACGACCTTCTCCGGTGGTACGCCGAACGCCGCGAAGTGGTCCTGCCAGCCGTCGGCGACGGCCACGATCGCGTCCGCGGACCGGTAGACGAACCGCTCCAGGGCGACCAGCGCCCGGTGCGTGCGGGAGCCGTCGGCGAGGTAGCCGAGCTCCACCATCGACCGCGGCCACAGGTCCCGGATCTCCACGACGAGCGGGACCCGCCGAAGCCGCGCCAGCAGCCAGCCGGCCAGCGGGGTCAGCAGGGGTGGCGACGAGGCGTACACCACGTCGTACCGTCCCCACCGGACACCGGCGGCCACCGCTCCCACGGCGTACGCCAGCCAGTTCAGCACCCGGCCGGAGCCGTTGGACTCGTAGTTCGGGACGGGAACGGTCACGAACGCCGGCGACCTGCTGGAGAAGCGCTCCCGGGTGGTGTAGTTGCGGTTGCCGGCCACGATGCGGTGCGTCCATCGCCTGAGCCGCCCGAACAGCTCCACGTGGCGGGTGCCCCCGCCCTGCGACCGGGGCAGGGCGGACTGGTTGAGGACCAGCACCCGCCGCGGCCGGCCGGCGTTCCGTGCGGCCTGCGGGGACTGCGGCGGCCGCGAAGGCCGCGGACTCGGCGAACGCATGTCCGGGTTCATGAGGGTGCTCGGCTTCCCGAGAGGCGTGGTCGCGGCCGGCCCACCCCGGGCGGCCGGCGGCGGGTGCGGCCCGTCCGCGGTGGCCCACGGCGGATCCGCCGCAGGCCCGGCCGGCGGGGCTTTCGCCGGGTGGCGTCGTCGCCTGCCGGCATGAGGTAGACGACCGCCACCGCCAGCAACATGCCGTGCGTGAGGAAGACCGTCAACATCGCGGTGTTGGACACGCTGAACGCCGACTGGGCGAGCGCGGCCAGCGCCAGGCCGCCCGGCAGGCCACGCGCGGCGCTGTCGGCGAAGTGCAGCACCACGGCGAGGATGCCGGTGAACACGAAGACCCCGACCAGCCCGAAGTTGGCGTAGGCGTCCGCCCAGAGGTTGGCGTTGGCGCTCATCTCCGGATTGCCGTAGAACACCTGGCCGATCAGGAACGGCGGCTTCAGGTCGTACGGATAGGCCACCCAGTGCGACAGCACCCCGTAGCCCAGATGTCCCTTGGGGTTCTGCAGGAAGAACTCGAAGTGGTACTCCGTGTTGACCGCGCTGGTGAGCACCAGCCGGCGGACCAGGATCGACGACAGGCCCCAGCCGCCGCGGGCGAAGTCGATCACAGTGACGGCGAACACCCCGCAGGCGGCGAGGACACCGACCCGCCGGCCGATCCGGGCCAGGTCGGTCGTCCGCGCCAGCACCACCACTCCGGCGGCCAGCAGCGAGGAGAACAGCAACTGCTTGAACCCGGTGATCGACACGAGGTACAGCTCGGTGAGCACGCCCAGCGCGGCCCAGCTCCAGCGCCTGGTCATCAGGCCGCGGGCGATGGCGACCGGCGCGATCACGTTGCCGAGCCACGGGACGACGTACGTCGCGACCTTGGGCACCTCGCCGAAGGAGTTCCGGTAGGTGTCGCGGACCGCGTAGATCTCCGACAGGCTCACCAGCCGCAGGTGCAGGCCGTAGTAGCCGACGACGACACCGGTCATCACCAGCCAGAGCAGGGCGTACGCCGGCCAGTAGACCCGCGCCGGGATCGCCGGCGGGCGGAACGTCCACAGCGGGACGGAGTAGATCCCGCCCAGCAGCCAGAACGCCGCGGCCACCCCGCCGACCATCAGCCACACCGCCGTGGACCGGTCGGTGATGAACATCGGCAGGACGTGCACCGGCGCCACCACCACCAGGAACAGCATCCAGTACACGATCGCGGAGGGGCGTTCCCAGGACAGCGGAAGCCGCCGGGCGCACAGCAGGTAGGTCGGCGCCACCACGATCGCGACCAGCGGGTTGGGTGGCACCTTCTCGAACCCGAGGTAGGCGAAGGCCGGCGCGATCACCAGGTAGTGACACGCCGCGAGGCCGAGCGCGTAGACCGCGAGCCAGGCCACCGTACGGCCGCCGACCCGGGCCACGCCGCGCCGCGGGAGGGGCCGGTCGGCCGGCCCGCGGCGCCGGGGGACGCGCGCCCGCCTGGTACGCGGGCCGGGGAAGTTCCGGCCGCCCGCGTCCCGGCCGGGCACGTGCCGGCCGGACGTGCGCGGGCCGGGGGTGTTCCGCTCCGGCGTCCGCGGCCCGGTCACCGCTCGGCTAGCCATGGCGCAGCACCCACCGGACCAGCACGAGAACCCCGCCGTAGGAGAGCACCAGGACCCCCGCGTAGGCGGCGACGCCGGCCAGGTCCGAACCCCCGAGCGCCCACACCAGCCAGGGCACCCCGACCACCAGCACCAACCGGACGGCCTCCCAGCCCAGAGCGAGTCCCTGGCGTTCCACCAGGTTCAGGACGTTGGAGACCGGGCTGGCCACGAACTGCGCGAGGAACGCCACCGCCAGCAGTTGGGCGTACGACCCGGCGCGTTCCCACTGTGCGCCGAACACCCAGCCGAACACCCACGGACCGGCCAGCGACAAGGCGATCGCCGGTCCGGCGCCGACCAGCGCGAGCCGGCGCACGGCCAGCCAGGTCAGCCGCGGGAGGTCGCCGGTCGCGTCCCGCCGCGCGCTCGCGCCCCGGCCGAGGAACACCTGGGCCACCGCCTGGCCGACCACCGTGGCCGGCAGCGCGAGCAGCCGGCTGGTGAACGCCAGCCAGCCGGTGGGGTTCTGGCCGTACGTCAACGAGAACAGGAGGTACGGCGCGTACTGTCCGGTGTTGTTCAGCAGCGCCGTCCACGTGGTCACCAGGGGGAACCTGCGGAATCGGCGGACCGCGGCGTACACCTGCCCGGCCGTCACCGGCTCCCGCCGGCCGGCGGCCGGCGGCGGGAACAACCCGCCGCGGGCGATCGACGCGAGTCCGGCGGCGCGGCCGACGCCCATGCCGAGCAGCAACCCCAGCGGGGCCAGTCCGGCGAACCCGAGGCCGAGCTGAGCGCCGGCCGTGCCCACACCCTGCAGGGCGTTGCGCCCGGCGAGGTCGCGGTACCGCTCGGCGCGGACGAGCACCGCGCTCAGCAGCTGGAACACCGCGATCACCGCCACCGTCGGCGGCACCAGCCACCACGCCGCCCGAAGGTCGGCCAGGGTGGCGTTGACCGCCCACAGCCCGGCGCCGGCCAGGCCCAGCAGCCAGATCGCGACCGCCACCACGACCGTGCCGGCCAGCCCGGCCCGCACCACCGCGCGGGCCTCGGTGACGTCGCGCGCCAACGGAACGGCGAGGTCCATCCGCAGGCCGGCCAGCACGGCGCCGACGGAGACGACACCGGTGAAGATCTGCAGCAGGGCGAAGTCGGCGGGGCTGTAGAGGCGGGCGAGGACGGGAGCGGCCGCGATCAGCAGCCCCTGGCCGAGGACCGTGCCCAGCACGATCTCCGCCACCCCGCGCCGGGCGCCGGGCCGCCGGGGTGCCGTGCGCGGCGCGGCCGGAAGCACGTCGGTCGTCGTCGCGGGGTCGGCGCCGCTCATCGGGCTCTGGCGGCGCGCAGGTCGCCGGGCAGCAGGCTGTCGTACAACGCGAGCAGCTTCGCCGCCTCCGGCCCGAACGAGTACCTCTCGTACACCGCCTTGCGTCCGCGCCGGCCCATCGCCGCCGCCTCCACCGGGTCCGACAGCAGCCGCGACACCGCCTCCGCGGCCGCCCGGCCGTCCTCGGGGTCGACGGTGACACCGGCCTCGGCCTCGTCGAGGATCTGCTTCCACAGCGGGAAGTGGGACGCCACCACCGGCATCCCCTCGGCCATGTACTCGAACATCTTGGTCGGGAGGTTCCGCTTGTACGCCTCCGGCCCGACCTGCAGGATCAGGCCGACGCGGGACTCACCCAGCAGCTCGCGGACCCGCTTCGGCGGCTGCGCGCCGACGTACTCGATCAGCCCGGCGAGTTCCGGCTCGGCCAGCCGCGCCTCCAGCTCCGCCGGCATGAACGTCCCGATCAGCGTCAGCCGCTCGCCGTGCCGGGTGCCGGCGATCCGGGCCACGTCGAGCATCGCCGACAGCCCCCGCAGGTCCGACAGCCCGCCGACGTAGACGATCCCGCGCGGCCGCCGGTCGTACGGGATCTCCGGCGGGCGTTCGGCGTCCTCCTCCCGGCCGGCCTGGCCGACCCGGCCGACCTCCGGCCGGGCGGTCGGGTCGTCGCCGGGCAGGATCGGGAAGTTGTTCACCACCACCATCCGGCGCGCGCCGGCGTAGACGCTCTCGACCAGCGGCGACGCGGCCACCACCGCGGTCACCCCCCGGCCGGCGAGGCGAACCAGCAGCCTGGTGGCCATCGCCACCGCGGGCCGTAACCGCGGCGGGATCCAGGGCTTCGCCAGGATCTGCGCGGGCAGCGGCTCGTGCGCGTCGAAGACGACGGTGCGCCCACACAGCCGCAGCGCCACCGCCAGCGGGAGGAGTTCGGGGTCGTGGAAGTGGTAGACGTCCGCGTCGTGGGCCAGCAGCGGGCGGAAGAGCCTCCACACCCCGACCGTCATCCGGGCGGCCCGGCCGGGCGACGGCGGCACCGGCACCACACGGACGCCGTCCTGCTCGTAGGGCCTGCCGGGGCCCTGGAGATGGTCGGTGCGCGCGTGCAGCACGACGTCGTAGCCGGCCGCGGCGAGCGTACGGCACTGCTTGTGGAAGATCCGGATGTCGGTGGCGGCATGGACCGTGGACACGTGCACGGCTCGGGGCCGCCGGACCGCGGGGGTGTGCGCGCCGGCGGCACGCGCCTCGGACGCGGAGTTCGCGGTCATCGCCTCGTCCAGGTGGTGGTGGTCAACGGTCCGCTCCGTCCGCTGGTCCCGGGTCGGCCCCGGGGAGGTCCGCACCCCCTGCACTTCTCCCCCGGCCGGGCGTACGCGTAAACGACACCCACTCCGCGTACAGTACGTGTCTACTCCGGTACGCCGCGTCATACACCGGCCGCTTCGGGCGAGCCCGCCACCACGGGCGGCACGAGCTTCCGGTGTGCGGAGAAACTTCCGGCGGCCCGGCCCGTTTCGGACCCCAGGCCACGGGACAGGAGTCTCATGCTCCTCGCCCGAGGTCGGTCCCATCTCGCTCCGGCTTCACCGCCGGATACCGACGAGGACAGCTCAGGAAGGTTGCGCCGGTGGAGCTGCGGGAGTACTTCCGACTGATCCGCACGCAGTGGAAGCTGTTGCTGTTGTGCGTGGTGGTCGCGGTGGCCGTCGCCGCGGTCGTGGTGCTGCGGACGACGCCGACGTACCAGTCCACCGCGACCCTGTTCGTCGGTGTCACGCCGGCGGACGACTCCACGACCAGCGCCTACCAGGGCAGCCTGTTGTCGCAGCAGCGGGCGCGTTCCTACGCCGATCTCGTCCGCGGCGAGGCGGTCACCACCGCGGTGGTGAAGCAGCTGCGGCTGCCCATGACGCCCGCCGAACTGAGCGCCCGCGTCTCCGCCCGGATCCTCCCGGACACCACCCTGCTCGAGATCACCACCACCGACACCGCTCCCGCCCGCGCCCAGCGGATCAACCAGGCCGTGTCCCGCCAGTTCGTGGCGTTCGCCAAGGACCTCGAACGCCCGGACGCCCGCTCGCCGTCTCCGCTGCGGGCGACCGTCGTCGACTCACCCAGCCGGCCCGACTCGCCGGTGGCGCCGCGGCCGGTGCGCACTCTCGCGCTCGGCCTGATCGCGGGTCTGGTGCTCGGCACCGGCCTCGCCCTCCTGCGGGAACTGCTGGACCGCACCATCAAGAACACCGAGGCGCTCAACGCCTGGACCGGTGCGCCGAACCTCGGTGTCATCGCCCACGACCCGCAGGCCCAGGCGAAGCCGCTGGTGGTCCATCTGGAGCCGCGTTCTCCCCGGTCGGAGTCGTTCCGGCAACTGCGTACCAACCTGCAGTTCGTCGACGTCGACCGGCGGCCCAAACGCATCGTCGTCACGAGTTCGGTGCCCGCGGAGGGCAAGACCACGACGACCTGCAACCTCGCCATCACCCTCGCCCAGGCCGGCCGGCGGGTGGTGCTGGTCGAGGGTGACATCCGCCGCCCCCGGCTGGCGGAGTACCTCGGCATCGAGGGTGCGGTCGGGCTGACCAGCGTGCTGATCGGGCGGATCGCGGCCGAGGACGCGCTGCAGCCCTGGGGCGACATCCCGCTGGAGGTGCTGGCCAGCGGCCCGCTGCCGCCGAACCCGAGCGAGCTGCTGCAGTCCCGGGCCATGGAGCTGTTGCTCGGCGACCTCGACCGCCGCGCGGACGTGGTCCTCGTCGACGCGCCGCCGCTGCTTCCGGTGACCGACGCCTCGATCCTGGCCCGGATGGCCGACGGTACCGTCCTGGTCGTCCGGCACGGCAGCACCACCGCCGACCAGGTGGACGCGGCGGTCGGCAACCTCGCCAAGGTCGACGCACGGCTGCTCGGCACCGTGCTCAACATGGCGCCCGCCAGGGGGCCGGACGCGCGCACGTACGGCTACGGCTACGACTACGGCCGCGATGGCGGACGCGACGCGGTGGTCGAGGGGGTCGTCGAGGACGGCGTGGTGGGCGTACGTTCGCGGACCACCGGTTAGGGCGCGTCCTGCGACTGGCCCTGTGGCGACTGCCGGCCCCAGGATGTCCGGGTCCAGTGCCGGCCGGCGTCGGCGGTGACCCAGACGGCCTCTCCCCGGGCGAGGTAGGCGCGGTCGCCGTCGGCGGAGAGGTCCGGTCGGGCCCCGCTTCGCGCCGCGTCACCGGACACGCAGGCGGTCCGCTTCCAGTGCCACCCGCTGTCGGTGGTGCGGACGACCTCGATTCCGTCGCAGCCGGGGACGCCGGTTCGGGCGGCCAGGCCGGTTCGTTCGTTCACGAAGTCCAGGTCGGCGGCCGCCTTCACGTTTCCTCGCGAGCTCCAGTGCGCGCCGCCGTCGACGGTCGTCCGCACCTCGCCGCCGCCGCAGAGGACGAACGCGCGCCGCGCCGACAGTGTGCTGAACCCGGCCACGTCGACGCCCTTCCCACAGGGAACGACGACTTTGCCGGTGGGTACGTGCAGCCGGGGCGCGGGCCTGGGGTCGAGGTACCAGTTGCCGCGGGTGCCGGCCAGCCTGGTCCAGGTCCCGCCGGCGTCCTCGCTGACGTACGTCGCGAGCTTGCGGCAGTCGGCGTCCGCCCCGATCAGGGACGTGGTCCGGTCGTCCTTCGTGATCACCCGGACGATGACCTCGGCCGAACGCACCTCGGCGACGTCGAAGGTCCGGCCCCGGTCGGTGGACAGCTGCAGGGTCGCGCCACCCCGCCCGCAGATACCGGTGGTCGCGCGGGCGACGGCGCCGCCCGCGCCGATGTCGACCAGCGAGCGGGATCCGTCGGGCTCGCGGGTCGGTGAGGTTCTCGGCGAGGAACCTCCCCTGGACGACGAGAGGTTGCCCGTTGCCGTCCCGAAGGCCGTCTCACCGGCCGAGTGCCGGACCGCCATCACGACGAGCAGCGCGTCCGCCACCACGAGGCCGGCCAACCCGGCCACCGCCACCACACCCTTCAATCCCATGTGCTGGTGCATGCCCGCATTACGAAAACCCGACACCTGGGCCGGAACGACCGGCTCACCCGCTACCCTGACCGCCGTCCGGCGGTCACCCTCGTCCGCGTCGGCGTACGCCGTCCATCCCGTACGACCGGGTGTCCGCGACCCCACCTCGACGAAGGGGAGTTCCGCGACCGTGGCCCGCGTCATGCTCGTCTACGGCACCCGGCCGGAGGCCATCAAGATGGCTCCCGTCGTCCGGGCACTCGGTGAGTCCGCCGACATCGAACCGGTCGTCGCCGTGACCGGCCAGCACCGCGAGATGCTGGACCAGGTGCACGAGCTCTTCGGCATCCGTCCCGACCACGACCTGGCGATCCTCGCCGCGCGGCAGACCCTGGGGCAGGTGACCACCCGTGCCCTGACCGGGCTCGAACCCCTCGTCGCCGAGGTCGCACCGGACGCGGTGGTGGTCCAGGGCGACACCACGACGACCTTCGCGGGCGCGCTCGCCGCGTTCTACGCGCAGGTCCCCGTGGTCCACCTCGAGGCGGGCCTGCGCACCGACAACCGCTACTCGCCGTTCCCGGAGGAGATCAACCGCCGGCTCACCACCGAGCTCGCGACCCTCCATCTGGCGCCCACGCCGGTCAACCGTGCCCACCTGGAGGCGGGCGGGGTGGCACCGGAGGCGATCACCGTCACCGGCAACACCGTCATCGACGCGTTGTTCGAGGTCGCCGGGCGCCGGCCCGCCTACACCGACCCCGACCTCGCCCGTACGGTTGACGCGGCGGCGGCCGGCGGCCGGCGGCTGGTCGTGGTCACCGCCCACCGCCGGGAGTCGTGGGGCGAGCCGATGCGGGGATCCTTCCGCGCCGTCGCCGAGGTGGCCCGGGCGCACCCGGACACCGACTTCGTGTTCCCGGTGCATCGCAACCCGGTGGTCCGGGAGGTGGCGGCGGCCGAGCTGTCCGCCGAGCCCAACGTGCTGCGCACCGAACCACTGTCGTACGCGGAGTTCGCGCACCTGCTCGGCAGCGCCCACCTGGTGGTCACCGACTCCGGTGGCGTCCAGGAGGAGGCACCCAGCCTGGGCAAGCCGGTGCTGGTCCTGCGGGACACCACCGAACGCCCCGAGGCCGTGACCGCGGGCACCGTGCGGCTGGTCGGCACCGACCGGGCGACCGTTCGCGACGCGCTCACCGAACTCCTCGACGACGACAAGGCGTACGCCGCGATGGCGGGCGCGGTCAACCCGTACGGCGACGGCAAGGCGGCCGTCCGCAGTGTCGCGGCGATCGAGGAGCTGCTCGGGCTGGGCGTACGGCTGCCCGACTTCACCGGCTGAGCGTCACCGGCCGGGGCCCCGCCAGACACCACGGGTGTCCACCACCTCGGCACCGGCGAGGTGGTCGGGCCCGATCCCGGCGAACTCGTCGTGGTCGACCAGCAGGGCGATCACCCCGGCCCGCTCGAGCGCGGCCGCCGCGCCGACCAGCCGTACCTGGTCGTACGCCGCCAGCCCGGCGGGCAGCTTGCGTACGTGTGGCTCCACCACCAGCACCGGCACGTCCGGCAGGGCGGCGGCCAGCCCGGTCACCACCTCCACGGCCGGGCTCTCCCGCAGGTCGTCGACGTCGGCCTTGAACGCCAGCCCGAAGCAGGCCACCGGCTCACCCGGCCGGGCCCGCGCCGCCTCGACGATCCAGCGTACCACCTGGCCGGGCCGGGCGTCGTTGACCTCCCGCGCGGTCCGCATCAACCGGGTGTCGCCGGGTGCGGCCGACACCAGGAACCACGGGTCGACCGCCACGCAGTGCCCACCCACCCCCGGACCGGGCCGCAGGATCTGCACCCGGGGATGCCGGTTGGCCAGCTCGATGACGTCCCAGACCTCCACGCCCAGCCGCTCGGCCACCAGCGCCAGCTCGTTGGCGAAGGCGATGTTGACGTCGCGGTAGGCGTTCTCGGCGAGCTTGGTGAGCTCGGCGGTCCCGGCGTCGGTGAGGTGCAGCTCGCCCTGGGCGAAGGTGCGGTAGATCTCCGCGGCCCGCTGCGCGCAGGCCGGGGTGATGCCGCCGATCACCCGGTCGTTGGTGACGATCTCGATCATGATCCGCCCCGGGAGCACCCGCTCGGGGCAGTACGCCACGTGCACGTCGACCGGCCCGGCGGCTCCCTGGTGCGCCAGCACCAGGTCCGGGCGCAGCTCCGCGAGCCACTCGCTCACCCGCAGGGTGGTGCCCGGCGGGGAGGTCGACTCCAGGATGACCAGCGCTCCGGGGCGCAGCCGCGGAGCGATCTCCTCGGCCGCCGCGCGGACGTGGGACAGGTCCGGCTGCCGGTCCTGCTTGAACGGCGTGGGCACCGCGATGATGTACGCCGCGGCCTCCGGCATCCGGGTCGACGCGCGCAGCCGGTCCATCGACACCGCGCCACTGACCGCCACCGCGAGGTCCGGCTCGGCGAACGGCACCTCACCGCGGTTGACCGCCCGGACGGTGTCGGTGTTGACGTCGACGCCGCGGACCTCCACACCCTGGGTGGCCAGCGCGGCCGCGGTCGGCAGACCGATGTAGCCGAGGCCGACGACGGCCACCTTCCCCACTGCTCGCGTCACGCCACGGCCCCCGGTTCGACAGGCTGGGCAGCCCACGGACAGCCCACTGGATCGGCGGCGAGCCTATCCCCAGGCCGGGTCGCGGCGGTGGAGGTCTCCGGGGTGCGTCGTGGTCAGCCCTGGTCAGCGGCGTGCGCGTACGTGCAGCCCGGCCTCGGGGTCGACCACGACCTCCTGCGCCGCGGCCACGCCGTCGGCCAGCAGCCCGGCCCCGACCGGGACGTTGCGGCGGACCAGGGCCAGCGCCACCGGCCCCAGGTCGTGGTGGCGGGCGCTGCTGGTGACGAAGCCGACCTCGCGGTCGTCGAGGGCGACCGGCGCACCGTGCCCGGGCAGCCGGTCGACCGAGCCGTCCAGGTGCAGGAAGACCAGCCGGCGCGGCGGGCGGCCGAGGTTGTGCACCCGGGCCACCGTCTCCTGGCCGCGGTAGCAGCCCTTGTCCAGGTGGACCGCCGAGTCCAGCCAGCCCACCTCGTTCGGGATGGTCCGGTGGTCGGTCTCGAAGCCGAGCCGGGGCTGGTGGGCGGCGATCCGCAGTGCTTCGTACGCCCACAGCCCGGCGGGCGGCCCGGCGGTCTCGGCGTACGCGGCCAGCTCGCCCCGCGGCACGAACAGTTCGCGCCCACCCAACGGGTCCCCGCCCCGCCGGACGAGGTGCCCGCCGGCGTCACCGTCCGTGCCCGGCTCCCACACCACGGCGTACTCCGCGGTCACGTCGGCGACCTCGACCCGGAGCATGAACCGCATCGAGTCCAGGAAACCCGCCGCCGCGGCAGCCGTGCCGGGCTCGACGTGCATCCAGAACGCGGTGCCGTCGTCGACGCCGTACAGCGCGTGCTCGACGTGGCCGTGCGGCGACAGGATCAGCGTGGTGGTGCCCTCACCGGGTCCGAGCCGATCCAGCGCCTGGGTGCTCAGCGAGTGCAGCCAGCTCAGCCGGTCCGGTCCGCTGACCCGCACGACCCCGCGGTGGGACAGGTCGACGAAGCCGGCCCGGTCGCGTTCCAGGCGGCGCTGCTCGATCAGCGGCTCGCCGTAGTGCGCGGCGACGCCCGCGTCCGGCGGCTCGCCGGCCACCGCGCCGGGCAACCCGAGCAACGGGCTCGGCGGCTGCTGGTCCGCGGCGGCTGCCGGCGGCTGGTCGCTCCGGCCGGAGGGCGGCGCGGGCTGGTCGGGGGTGCTGAAAGAGCTGGTCACGCGTTCGAGGTTACGACCCGGCTGCCAACCCGGCCGAACGGTCGGGGTGTTCCCGGCTCCCACCTACCCGCGCGGTGACGGGCAGTCGGAGCCTTCGCGACATTCGGCACACTGCCCGAAGACCGTCAGGTGGCGTACGTCGGTATCGAAGGCGTACTGCTCGCGCAGGCGTTCGGCCAGCGGCCCGACCGCGTCCGGTGGCACCTCGATCACCCGGCCGCAGCCGCGGCACACCAGGTGGGCGTGGTCGGCGGAGGTGGCGGCGTGGTAGGTCGGGGCACCGTGGCCGAGGTGGGCGTGCGAGACCAGGTCCAGCTCCTCGAGCAGCTCGAGGGTGCGGTAGATCGTCGACATGTTGACCCCGCGCGCCTTGCGCCGGACGGTGTTGAGGATCTCCTCGGGCGTGGCGTGCCCGAGATCCTCGACCGCCTCCAGCACCAGCTGACGTTGCGGGGTCAGGCGGTACCCGCGAGCGCGCAGTTCCTCGTGCAGCGCACCGGCGGCAACGGTGTCGTGGTCGTGCTCGTCGCCCATCGGGTCGAGTCTAGGCTCGGCGGGATCGGGCAGCAGCCCTCGCGGCGCGACCCGTCCGGGGTCAGTCACCTTCCGGAGCCGGGGGCGCCACCTCGGGCGCGGCGGCCTCGGATCCCGGAGCCCCGGCGCGTTCGAGCTTGCCCCACAGGTGCGGCTGCAGGCTCTCCCCGCCCGCCGCCATGTCGAAGGTCCACATCAGCGCGCCCTTCACCAGGCCGTACAACCGCTGGCCGCCGGAGTAGTCCTTCGCGGTGGTCGTACGCGCCACCAGGTCGGTGGCGAGCTCGATCTTGGCGCCGTCGATCCGGCCGTACCACACCTCGGCGTACCCGGTCGGGTGCGCGAGCACCACCTCCAGGCCGTGGTCGGGCTGCGGCCGCCAGAAGCCGGTCTCCATCGCCAGCGGCCGGACCGCGGTGCCCTCCTCGTCCAGCAGCCAGGTGCGGCTCGTGTAGTAGAGGAACGCCTTGCCGTTGTGGCTGAAGACGACCTCCTGACCGAACGTGAACGGCTCGATCGTGGGGTAGTCACCGTGCCCCTTGCCCTCCCAGCGGCCCAGCAGGAAGGCCAACTGGACGCAGTCGGGGTGCAGATCGCCGGGGATCTGGAACGGCGCCGGCGTCGACAAGACGGATCAACTCCCGTTTCGCTGGTGAGTGTTCTGGGTGCCACGCCGGGGACGGCGGAGCAGGTTGCGGAGGACGTACGCCCCGAGCACGCCGACGGCGGCCACGAGCACGAGCAGCACCGCCACGAACGCCGCCTCCCACATTCGCCCGAGTCTAGGGTGCCCCGGGTTCTGTCCCGCCGAAGCACCTGGTCCGCGGTCCGACCGAGCCGGTGAGCGGGGACCGGGACGAGTCGGGGCCGAGCCAGGGCCGAGCCGGAGAAGCGCCGGAGATGCACCGCAACATGACCCGGGGGTCGACAGACCCCGGACAGGCCGGACAAAATGGACTCCGTACGAAACCGGGGCAACCTACGCCTGCCGGTCGTACGAAGTGGGCCGACCACACCCGCCCCGTACGATTGCTCGGCCGGCAGGTGCGACTTCGCCCGCGAAGCGGGTATCCGTTCCAAGACAACCGGGGCGGCCGTTCGCGCGTCAGTGCTGTCGGGGGTTTCCGGTTTTCGGAACACCGTTCGCAGACGCTGCGCGCGTCGAGTTCAGCCGGGGCGGAAGTCCGCCACTCACGGGGTACGAGGACATCAGGGACGCTAATGAGTGACTACCGCACCGACGAGGGGTTGCGTTCGATCCGCCTGCACGAGGAGGAGGACGGTCCCCGTGATCGCCGCTCCGCCGGGCACCGCCGGAAGTCGAGCCGCACCAAGACCACGCTGCTGATCCTGCTGTCCCTGGTCCTGATCCTGGGCGGCGGCGTCGCGCTGACCGGCTACCTGCTGTCGGAGAAGTTCGGTAACCAGGTCTCACGGGTGCCGGCGTTCTCCCAACTGCCGGAGGCCCTCCGGCCGAAGAAGCCCGCGAAGGGCGCGCCGGGCGCGGACGCGATGAACATCCTGCTCGCCGGGAGCGACGCCCGCACCGACGACGCCAGCGGTGGCACCACCGGCGCCGGCAAGGGCAACGCCTGGGAGCGCCGCGGTCAGCGCAGCGACACCATCATGATCCTTCACATCACCGGCGACCGTAAGTCCGCCTACCTCGTCTCGATCCCCCGCGACTCGTGGGTGGAGATCCCCGGCCACCGACCCAACAAGATCAACGCCGCCTACTCCTTCGGCGGCCCGCCGCTCTACATCCAGACCATCGAGAAGCTCACCGGCCTGCGGATCGACCACCTCGCGGTGATCGACTGGACCGGCTTCAAGGCACTGACGGACGCGCTCGGCGGCGTGCAGATGACGTTCCAGCAGGAGACCCGCTTCACCAGCGGGAAGATGTACACCCCCGGCACGCACACGCTGTCCGGTGAGGAGGCGCTCGACTACGTGCGCGAGCGCCACCACCTGGCCAACGGCGACTTCGGCCGGATGCAGCGCCAGCAGAACTTCCTGCGCGCGCTGATGCGGCAGACCCTCTCCAACGGCACGCTGACCAACCCGCTGAAGCTCGGCCGGGCGATGGACGCGATCACCAACAACCTCTCCGTCGACGAGGAGTTCAGCACCGGGGAGATGCGGTCGCTGGCCCTGGAGATGAAGGACCTGCGGCAGCACAACGTGACGTTCATGACCGCGCCGAACAAGGGCACCGGCATGGAGGGCAGCCAGTCGGTGGTCTACCTCGACAAGGCCAAGGACGCCGCCCTGTGGAAGGCGATCCGCGACGACAAGGTCGGCGAGTGGCTGAAGACCGCCGGCCGTGACGACGTGCTCGGCGAGAAGGTCCGCTGACGCGGGTCGGTCGTACGGAAGCCGGTCGTACGGAAGTCGGAGCGAGGGCTTTCCCGGTGCGCGAGCCGCGCGGGGAAGCCCTCGCTTGCTGCATGCCCGCCGGGCGCGGCGCCCGGCTGCACGGAAAGCAGCCGCGCAGAAGCGGCCGCACAGAAGGGCGGCCGGCCGAGATGATGCCGTTCGGTCAGTACGCGCCGTTGCGGCTGAGCACCGCGCCGACCGTCTTCGCGAGGATCACCAGGTCCGCCGACAGCGACCAGTTCTCGACGTAGTAGAGGTCGAGCCGCACCGAGTCGTCCCAGGACAGGTTGGACCGGCCGGAGACCTGCCACAGGCCGGTGATGCCGGGCCGGACGAGCAGCCGACGGCGTACGTCCTCGGCGTAGGCCTCGACCTCCGCCGGCAGCGGCGGCCGCGGGCCGACCAGACTCATCTCGCCGCGCAGCACGTTGAACAGCTGCGGAACCTCGTCCAGGGACAGCTTCCGGATCACCCGGCCCACCCGGGTGATCCGCGGGTCGTCGCGGATCTTGAACAGCACCCCGTCGTGTTCGTTGGCCGCCTGCAGCTCCGCCAGCCGCTTCTCGGCGTCGACCACCATCGACCGGAACTTGAAGCAGGTGAACTCGTTGCCGTGGACGCCGACCCGGGTCTGGCGAAGGATCACCGGGCCGCCGTCGTCGCACTTGATCGCCAGCGCGATCGCCAGCATCACCGGCGTGGCCAGGATGGTGACGACGCCGGCGCCCACCCGGTCGAAGATGTTCTTCACGATGCGGCGCGCGCCGGTGAACTCCGGCTCCTCCACGTGCAGCAGCGGCAGGCCGGCCACCGGCCGGTGGTGGATGCGCGGGCCGGCGACGTCGGTGAGGCTGGGCACGACCACCAGGTCGACGCCGAGGCCCTCCAGCGACCACGACAGCCGGCGCAGCAGGCGCGAGGAGCGGCCGGGCAGGGCACTGACCACCACCGTGTCGGCGCCGGAGCGTTCGACGGCGGAGCGGACGTCGTCGAGGTAGCCGTAGATCGGCAGCTCCTCGTCGGCCACCTCGTCGCCCGGGTCCTTGGACAACCGCGGCAGGCAGGCGCCGACGACGGAGAACCCCATCTTGGGCTCGCGGCGCATCACCTCGAGCAGTTCGGCCACCCCGGCCGGCATGCCGACCAGCAGGACACGGTGGACGAGCCGGTCACCGGCGCGCATCCGGTGCAGGACCTTGCGGGCACTGAAGCGTCCGGCCACCAGGAGCACGGCGCCGATCGGGAACGCGAACCCCAGGAAGCCGCGGGACAGCTCGATCTTGGCGAGGTAGCAGAGGATCGCGATCAGCCCGGCGGTCAGGACGCTGGCGCTCAGCACGAGCTTGTACTCGTCCGCACCGGACCCGAACGTGCGACCGGAGTAGCCTCCGCGGACCGCGAGAACGGCGATCCACACGACGGCGACCATCACCACGACGGCGGAGTAGGGCACTCCGCTGAGGTTGGAGCCGCGCCATCCCCCGGCGATGTAGGTGGTCGGCTCGCCGAACCGTGACACGGCGGCGAGCAGCCCGGCAACCAGGATCAGCACCGTGTCCAGCACCATCACCACCGTGGCGAACCACGCCATGCCGCGGGCCGTGGCCCGGCGGTCCGGCAGTGGCGCCGTTGTGCCGGGCACGGCCCGCCCGGTGATCGTTTCGTCGTCGAGTTGCTTCAGCGTCACCATGTGTGTGTTGTCCGTCCCCCGAACGTCTTCTGCGTATTACGTACCACGGGGCTCATAGGTTGCGGCGGGATCGGTGCAACGGCCAGCACCTCGTTACAGGCCACTCATATCGTCCGACCCGGACGCCGGGACTCAACCTAGCCCCTCAGGCAATACCATTCGACATCAGATCGGGTGAGGGGGAACGTAGTGGGACATCCCGGTACGAAGCGCAGGGCCGTGGTCACCGGCGGTGCCGGATTCCTCGGCAGCCACCTGTGCGAACGGCTGCTGGCCGACGGCTACGACGTCGTCTGCCTGGACAACTTCCTCACCGGACGGCCGGAGAACGTCGCACATCTCCTTCCCCACCAGGCGTTCCGGCTCCTGCGGTGCGACGTCACCGACTACATCCACGTCGGCGGCCCGGTCGACCTGGTGCTGCACTTCGCCTCCCCCGCCTCACCGATCGACTACCTCCAGCTCCCGATCCAGACGCTGAAGGTCGGCTCGATCGGCACGCTGCACGCGCTCGGGCTGGCCAGGGACAAGGGCGCGCGTTTCGTCCTCGCCTCCACCTCCGAGGTGTACGGCGACCCGCTGGTCCACCCGCAGGACGAGGAGTACTGGGGGAACGTCAACCCCGTCGGGCCGCGCGGGGTCTACGACGAGGCGAAGCGGTTCGCCGAGGCGCTCACCATGGCCTACCGCTCCACCCACGGGCTGGACGCCGCGGTCGTACGCCTGTTCAACACCTTCGGGCCCCGGCTGCGGCCCGGCGACGGCCGGGCCATCCCGACGTTCGTCCGCCAGGCGCTGAAGGGGCAGCCGCTCACCATCGCCGGGGACGGCTCCCAGACCCGCTCGATCTGCTACGTCGACGACACGGTGGAGGGCATCCTCGCGATGGCCCACGCCGATCACCCGGGTCCGGTCAACCTGGGCAACCCGCACGAACTGTCCGTGCTCGACCTCGCCCGGTGGATCCGCGACCTCACCGGGTCGGCCTCCGAGCTCGCGTTCGTCCCCCGGCCGCAGGACGATCCCCGCGTACGCCAGCCGGACATCTCCCGCGCCCGCGACATCCTCGGCTGGGAGCCGAAGATCGCGGTCGAGGACGGCCTGCGCAGGACCATCGAGTGGTTCCGGGCCCACCCCGAGCTGGTCTGATCTCTTCACACGCGACGCGGGGCGTCCCGGAACCCGGGTGGGCGAACCCACCGGGAAGGGACGCCCCGCGAGGCGTGTGGCGTACTGCGTTCTGTACTGCTTTCGTTCTGTTCGGCGGTGCCGCCGTACGGCTCAGGCCGGGGTGAGCGCCAGCTCTACCTCGGCGATCTTGCCGAGCTCGGCCTGCACCGAACCCTCCGCCGTGGCACCGCGGGGCGCGAGCGCCCGCACCGTCCAGGTGCCCGGGCCGGCGAAGAAGCGGAACACGCCGTCCGCGTCGGTCGGGACCTCGGCGGTGAACTCACCGGACCCGTCCAGCAGGCGCACGTAGGCGCCCGACACCGGGGTGGCGTCCGCGCGGACGACGCCCTGGATCACTGCTTCCTTGGCCAGGTTGACCCCGGCCAGAGCGGCGCCGCCGGTGGGCGCGCCGCAGCTGTCGTTGGCACTCATGAGGCATCTCCAGGCTGGTCACCGAGGGAAACGGGAACACCCACGAGGGAGCCGTACTCGGTCCAGCTCCCGTCGTAGTTCTTGACGTTCGGCTGCTCCAGAAGCTCGTGCAGCACGAACCACGTGTGCGAGCTGCGCTCGCCGATCCGGCAGTAGGCGATGGTGTCCTTGCCGAAGTCGACGCCGGCCTTGCCGTAGATCTCGCGCAGGTCGTCGTCGGACTTGAAGGTGCCGTCCTCGTTGGCCGCCTTGCTCCACGGCACGTTGACCGCGGTGGGCACGTGGCCGGCCCGCTGGGCGACCTCCTGCGGAAGGTGCGCCGGGGCGAGGAGCTTGCCGGAGTACTCGTCGGGCGAGCGGACGTCGACCAGGTTGAGCTGGCCGATGGCGTCCACGACCTCGTCGCGGAACGCGCGGATGGACAGGTCGGGGTCGGAGGCGACGTACTTCGTGGGGGCGTACGAGGGCACGTCCTCCACCAGCCCGCGGCTGTCCAGCTCCCACTTCTTGCGGCCACCGTCGAGCAGCTTGACGTCCTGGTGGCCGTAGAGGCGGAAGTACCAGTAGGCGTAGGCCGCGAACCAGTTGTTGTTGCCGCCGTAGAGGATCACGGTCTGGTCGTTGCCGACGCCGCGGGACGACAGCAGCTTCTCGAACTGCTGCTTGTCCACGAAGTCGCGCCGGACCTTGTCCTGCAGGTCCTCACGCCAGTCCAGCTTGATGGCCCCCTTGATGTGGCCCTTGTCGTAGGCGCTGGTGTCCTCGTCGACCTCGACCAGAACGATGTTGGGGTCGTCCAGATGCTCGTCCACCCATTCGGCGGAGACGAGGACGGAGTCACGGCTCATGCGGAAACCTCCATGGGAGCGGTTGTGGGGCATTTGCCGCAGAGCGCGGCGGGCGAGCATTCGGGGGCGTGGCGGCCCCGGATCGTTCAGGGGCGCTACGGACGGCGTGAGGTCCAAACCCTCTGGTGCGTGGTCGGCGCGGAGCGCGGGCGACGGAGGAGCGGACGGCCGTCGTTCAGGAGGCCGGACACAAACAGGTCGAGGTGCGGCAGTTGTCCACCGCACGGCGCTTGGTCAGCAGGGTCCTCCGCAGCACGAGCATCAGCGTACGGACCCGGCCCGACCCTGTCACGGTCGTCTCACATGATGGGAATGCCGGTCAATTAGTGAGACGTCCCTCGGCGTGGCGCGGACCCGTCGCGGGACGGGCCCGGCGGCGTCAGGCGATCAGCCGGCGCGACCGGAACGGGCCGCGCCGCTCGCCCCGCGACAGCCGGGTCGCCGAGCCCGCCCGGCGAACCGCCTGGCCGTAGATCGCCGCCATCCGCTGGGCGTACTCCGACGGCGGGTTCCGCCTGGCCCGGCGGCGCGCCTCCTCGCCCACGTGCGCCCGGCGCACCGGACTGGTCAGGAGGTCCTCCAGCGCCTCGGCGTACCGCATCGGGTCCGGGCCGGCGAGCACACCGGCGCCCGCCAGCGGGCCGCTGGAGTAAAGCGCCTCGTCGGCGAGCACCGCCGGCAGCCCGGCCAGCGCGGCCTCCTGGATCACCAGCCCCTGCGTGTCGGTCAGGGAGGGGAACGCGAACACGTCGCTCGCGGCATACGCGGCGGCCACCTCCGGTGGCGGCAGCTGGCCGGTGAGCACCACACGGTCGGCGATGCCGGCCTGCTCCAGCAGCCGCTGCACCCAGCGGGAGTCGTAGACCGCGCCGACCAGCACCAGCCGGGCCGCGGGGACCAGGCCGCGCAGCCGGCCGAACGCCTCGGTCAGCAGGTCGATGCCCTTCTCGCGGTTGACCCGCCCGACGAACAGCACGACCGGGTCGTCCGGCCCGATGCCGTACCGCCGGCGAAAGTCAGGGCCCGCGCCGGCCGGGACGTCCTGCAGGGAGACACCCGTGGGTGCGACGTAGATCCGGTCGTCGTCGATCGGCAGCTTGCAGCGGGTGAGGATCGCGGAGGTCGGTACGAGAACGGCGTCGGCGTCGGCCAGCAGCAGGCCGGTGCCCGCGTCGACCAGGGCGTCCCGGCGCGCGGTGCGGTTGCCGCCGTGCGGCAGCGCCAGCTTGGGGGAGCCCAGCCGGCGGGCGTAGCAGCGCAGCACCCCCTCGATCACCGAGGTCGGCAGGCGGTACGCGTCGGCGTACGCCCGAAGATCGGTGTGGTACGTCTGCACCAGCGGCAACCCGAGCCGGCGCGCGGCGAAGATGCCCAGCAGGCCGACCGGTCCGGGCGTGTGCACGTGCACCACGTGCGGGAGCCAGTGCGCGACCCGCTCCACGTGCCGGCTGCGCGGCCAGGCGGCCAGCCGGAACTGCGCCACACCGCACGGCAGCGACCGCAGCCGCAGCAGTTCCTCGTCGGCGGGCTGGTCGGGGTGCCGCGGCACCACCAGCAGGCTCGAGTGGCCGAGCTCGGACATCGCGGCGGTGAGGGACTGCAGCGAGGTCACCACGCCGTCCCGGCGCGGGAGGTAGGTGTCGGTGAAGTGCGCGACCCGCAGCGTCGGCCTGGCCGTACGGGCCGCGGCCGCCGGGTCGAGCGCGATCACCGAGGCGAGGTCGCCCCGCGTCGACGGATGGCCGCGGCGGATGCGCCGCGCCCCGATCAGTGGGCGGAGGTCCATGGACCGGCTCCTTGTGTCGGCCTGAGTGACCCGGACGATTCGGGACATCATGACCCAGACCCCACGCGTGTTCCCATCCGGGATCGCCCGGATCCGTCCGGCACCCGCTGTTCCACACGCGCGTTCCTACCCGGATGGAACGCCCGTAGGCGTGGCCTTTCGGCCCGAATCAGGCCGATCGCGCGCAGGCCGCCCGGTCCACGGCGGCCACCACCTGGGACCGGCGCGGCACCCCGCTCGCCCTGGTGACCTCCCGGCCGTCGGCGGCCAGCACCAGCACGGTGGGCGTGCTCCGGACGTCCAGCCGGCGGACCAGCTCCAGGTGGGACTCCGCGTCCAGCTCGACGTGCGCCACGCCCAGCTCGGTATCCGCGACGGCCCGCAGCACCTGCCGGGTCGCCCGGCAGGGAGCGCAGAACGCCGTCGAGAACTGCACGAGCGTCGCCCGGGCGCCGAGCGGCACGCCCAGGACGCCCGCGTCCAGCCGGTCGTCGTCCACCAGTGCAGGGTACGAGGTCCGCACGCTCAGCCGTCGATGGTGAGCAGCGGCCGCTCGCCGGTGGCCCTGATCTCGATCCTGACCACCTCGTTCGCGGGTACGGCGATGCCGCCGCTCCACCGCACGCCGTCGCGGTAGGCCACCCGCCAGCTTCCGCCGTCCCAGCGCCGCCCGGACCGGTCGTACACCGTCAGCGAGCACACCTGCCCCTGCCGCACGCCGTGCAGCACGATGTCGACCCTCGTGCCCCACGGAACGCCGTTCATGGTGGCGGTTCCGTCGACGGCGAGCGTGGCGTTCGACGCCGACCAGCGCACCGGCGGCGCGGTCACGTGCGCCGTGGGGGTGGGAGCGGGCGTGGGGGTGGGAGTCGAGGTGGGCCCGGCGACCGGCGTACGGGACGGCGCGAGGGCCTGCCCGACGGCCCACCCGCCGCCACCGGCGACCGCCACGGTCACCGCGGCGGCCGCGAGCGCCCCGGCCAGCCGGCGGCGGCGTTCGCGAGCGCGTTCCGCCCGGACCCGCGCCAGCAGGCGCCGCATGCCCAGGTCGCCGACGGGATCCACGGCGTCCCTGTCGTCCACAGAGCCCACGGGATCCGCCGGGTCACCGGCGCCACCGGACTCCTCGTGCACACCGACGGCCGCCGCCTCCTCCGCACGGACCAGTCCGAGCAGCGCGGGCAGCCCGGCCAGTTCGTCGTACGCCGCACGGCACCGCGCGCAGTCGGCCAGGTGGGCGTCGACGGCGGCGGCCTCCTCGGCGTCCAGTGCCCCGAGCACGTGCGCACCGATCGCGGCGCGTACCTCGGCGCAGGTGCGGGCGCTTTCGCTCACAGCGCCACCTCCGAGGTCAGGCCGCGCTCCTCCAGGAGCAGCTTCAGCTGGCGCAGGGCGTAGTAGGTGCGGCTCTTCACCGTCCCCGGCGGTACGCCGAGCCGGCGGGCCGCCTCGGCGACGGAGTGGCCGCGGTAGTAGACCTCCACCAGAACCTGCCGGTGGTGCGGCGGGAGCTCGGCCAGCACCTCCATGACCTCCCATGCCACCATCGCCCGGTCGAGGTCCTCCTCGCCGGTGGGTACGACGTCCAGCGCCTCCTCGCCCACCTCGGGCGGTCGCGCCCGGCGGGCCCGGTCCCCGTCGAAGACCAGGTTGCGGGCCACCGTCACCAGCCACGCCCGCGCCGGGCCGCGGGCCGGGTCGAGCGCCTCCGGATGCCGCCAGGCTCGCACCAATGTCTCCTGTACGACGTCCTCGGCCCGCTGCCGGTCGCCGCGGACCAGCCGCAGGACGTAGCCGAACAGAGCTCGCCCGTGCTCGGCGTACAGCCGGCGGACCAGCTCCTCGTCAGCGGTCGCGCCCTTCGGCGCCGCCGCACCCATGCCCTCGACACGGCGCGCGGGGCGAGGTGGTTCATTCATCGAGCGGACCAGTCGTCGGGCATCGCGGCAAACCGTCCTCAGCCGCCCGCGAACGGCGGAAGCAGCTCGATCCGGGCACCCTCGGCCAGGCGTACGGTCGCCGGATCGCGGCCGCCCACGGGGTCGCCGTCGATCAGCACCGAGCACAGGCCGAGCACCTGCGCGAACCGCGGCCGGTCGCCGTGCCGTGACCGGGCTGCCGCGAGGGCGTCGGCGAGCGTGCCCGCCTCCACCTGCTCCTCGGCCAGCCCGGCGGCCTCCTTCGCGGCCGCCCAGTAGCGAACCGTCACCGTCATCGGGGAAGACACGTGGGATATCCTGCCTCCAACCGGCGGACCTGGGCGACAGCGCCGTCCCGAGTGCCAGGTCCCCACTGATCAGGGGAGACGTCCGGTGAGCACAATCATCCTGCTCACGAACGCCCTTCAGCCGTCGGCGGAGATCGTTCCGGCACTCGGTCTGCTCGCGCACCACGTGCGTGTGGCACCCGCCGAGGCCAGCGCCCTCCTGGACGTGGGCCCGGCTGACGCGGTACTCGTGGACGCACGAAGCGACCTGGTGCAGGCCCGCAGCCTGACCAGGGTCATCCGGACCACCGGTGTCAGCGTTCCGCTGCTGGTGGTCGTCACCGAAGGCGGCCTGGCCGCCGTCAACGCAGACTGGGGCCTGGACGACGTCCTGGTCCACAACGCCGGCCCGGCCGAGGTGGACGCCCGGCTGCGGGTCGCGATCGGCAAGCTCGCCCTGCACACCGTCGAGGACGAGCACCCCAACGTCATCCGGCGCGGTGAGCTCGTCATCGACGAGGACACCTATACCTCCCGGCTCGCCGGGCGCACCCTCGACCTCACGTTCAAGGAGTTCGAGCTGGTGAAGTTCCTCGCCCAGCACCCCGGCCGGGTGTTCACCCGCCAGCAGCTGCTGCAGGAGGTGTGGGGGTACGACTACTTCGGCGGCACCCGCACCGTCGACGTGCACGTACGCCGGCTGCGGGCCAAGCTCGGCTCGGAGTACGAAGCCCTGATCGGCACCGTCCGCAACGTCGGCTACCGCTTCGTCGCGCCGCCGGTCACCCCCGTGCCCGAGGACGACGACGACTCGTCCGGCTCGCCGCGGGTGCCCGACGACGCACGGTCCCTCACCGGCGAGGCTTCGTAGGCTTCGACGAAGTAGACCTCGACGAACGAACCGGCGGCCCGGGCGGATCCTCTCGCCCGGGCCGCCGTCGTTCGCACCTCTAGTCGCGCAGCAGGGGCAGCAGCTGGTCTCCCTGCCGCCTGATCTCCGGCAGGTAGGGCGTGTCGGAGAGGACGAAGTGGGAGATGCCCAGGCTCTCGTACTTCCGCAGTGACTTCGCCACGTCCTCGGCCGAGCCGACCAGCCAGGTGGTGCCGGCGCCACCGCCGCCGTACCGGCCGGGTGTGGTGTAGAGGTTGTCGTCCAGCACCTCGCCTCGCGCGTGCAGGTCGAGCAGCCGCTGCTGACCGACGGCGCCGCGCCAGTTGGGGTGCCGCGAGCCAGGCACGCTGCCCTTCGCCATCTCCGCGACCTTCGCCATCTCCGCGACCTTGGCCTCGGCGTCGGCCCAGGCCTGCGCGGTGGTGTCCCGGACGAGGGTGGTGATCCGCAGCCCGAACTCCAGCGGCGCGTGCTCGCGCCCCAGCTTTCCGGCGAGGCCCTTCAGCCGCTCGATGCGTTCCCGCACGCCGTCCAACGGCTCGCCCCAGAAGAGCTGGACGTCGGCCTCGGTGGCGGCGACCTTCTCGGCGGCCTCGGAGGCGCCGCCGAAGTAGAGCCGGGGGTGCCGGCGGTCGCCGCGGACGACCGGCCGGGACGCCAGCGTGGAGTCGGTGACGTCGAAGTGTTCACCGTGGTGGGTGACGTTCTCCTCCGTCCACAGCCGGCGGACGATCCGGAGGAACTCCTTCGTACGCGCATAGCGGTTGGCCTGGTCGCCCTCGCTGTCGCCGTAGGCCGCCAGGTCGTCCTGACCGGACACGACGTTGACCAGCACCCGCCCGTCGCTGAGGTGGTCCAGGGTGGCCGCGGCGGAGGCGAAGTTCGCCGGCCGCCAGTAGCCGGGCCGGATCGCGATCAGCGGCTGGAACGTCGTCGTCCGCGCGGCCAGGGCGGTGGCGACCGTGAAGGTGTCCGGCCGGCCCCAGCCGGTGCCGAGGAGCGCGCCGTGCCAGCCGTGGTCCTCGAGCGCACGGGCGTGGCCGGTGAGCGTGTCCAGGCTGTTGTGATCCTCGGCCACCGCGTCACCACGGTGACCGGGCCGGACCTGGTTCGGGATGTACCAGAGGAACTCGGGGCTCATGCGCTAAACCATACCTACTAAGTAGTCATTGTAGGGATTGGCGCGGGAGGGCGTACGAGACCGGCGGGCCGGGCGGTGGTCCCGCCCGGCCCGCACGGACACGAGCAGTACGTCAGTTGGTGGCGGTGATCCGGCCCTCGCCGCCGACCGGGTAGTCGGCCGCCCGGACCTTCCCCGACAGCCCCTCCTCGAGGTAGCCGCGCAGCGCGCCCTGGTAGGTCGTGCCGACCGGGGTGAAGTCCAGGCCCTTCAGCGGGTAGGCGTCCCCGCCACGGGCGGAGAAGTCGTTCGTCGCCACCGGCACCGGCGCGCCGTCGACCACCTGACCGTCGCGGACCAGCACCGTCCCGTCGTCGAGGACGACGTCGCGGACCCGCTCGCCCGGGGTGAGGATCTCCCCGGTCGACTCGTTCACCACCTGCGCCTTCCTGCTGACGTCGTAGGTGAACGCCAGCCCGGACACCTGGATGAACGCGCCCGCCGCCGACGGCGCCGCGGCGACCCCGCGCTCGAGGAGCCGGCGCAGCGTGTCCCGGGGCACCTCGGGCACGACCGCGACGAAGTTGGCGAACGGCGCGACGTCGTAGGTGTCCAGCGCGGTGACCGGACCGGCCGGGATCACCGCGTCGTTGCGCAGGCCGCCGCCGTTCTGGATGCCGACCACCGGCGCGGGCACGCCGTACTCCGCGGCCTTCCGCGCGCCCGCCCACACCAGCGCGTCGGCCACCAGGTCACCGAGGTTGGTCTCCTTGCTGCGGACGTCGGACCGTACGCCGTTCAGCGGCACCTCGCTGTCGGCGACGACCGTCTCCCGCAGGGAGGCCAGGTGGCTCTCCACCGGAGCCTCCACGTGGGTGCGGGTCCAGGCGTCCTTCACCACCGCGTCCGTCCCGGCTCCGGCCACCCGGACCGGGCGGCTCTGTTCGTCGTCGGCGCCGAGCAGCCGGCCGGCGCGGTCGAAGCGCAGGACGAGCTGGCCGACGTACTTGTAGTTGCCGGTCGTGGTGGCCACCGGCACCCGCCGGCCGTCGGCGTCCGTCGCCCACAGCGGGTAGCCGCGTTCGGCCCTGTCGCCGGGGATCAGCCGGTCACCGGAGTCGGCCAGGATCTCGCCACCGCCGGCGCCGAGCACGACGTCGACGCCGCGCAGCTGCGGCACCAGCGCGAGCTCGTTGTCGATGTCCTGCAGGTGGCTGACCAGGATGATCTTGTCCACACCCTGGCGGGTGAGGGCGCTCGCCTCGTCGTTGGCGATCCGGGCCAGCTCGGTGCGTACCCGCACGTTGCGCGGGCTGGAGATGGTGGGCAGCTCCGGCGTGGTCAGGCCGATCACGCCGATGCGTTCGCCGCGCTCGCGGACCACCGTGGTGGCGCGGATGACGCCCTGGTCGGCGTACTTCGCCAGCGCGGGTTCGCCGCTCACGTCCAGGTTGGCCGAGACGAACGGGAACGAGCCGCCGCCGGTGCTCCGCACACTGGCCACGAAGTCGGCGAAGACGTCCGGCCCGAAGTCGAACTCGTGGTTGCCGATGGCGGACGCGTCCAGGCCGAGCCGGCTCAGGGCGAGCGCGTCGTAGAACGGCACACCGTGCTCGATGCTGGCCGAGAACTCCGGCCCTGCCAGGTAGTTGTCGCCGCCGGAGATCGACACCACGGCGCGCTTGCCGCCCTGGGCCGGGCGCCCGGTCTCGGCCTGCCGGCGCAGCTGCTGCCACAGCGTGGTGTAGCGGGCGGCGCCGCCGTAGGCGCGGGTCTCGTCCGGCTCGATCGTGCCGTCGCCGTCGGTGTCGCCGTCGACGCCGACGAGCTGGGACTCGTCGTCGTTGGTGTGCAGGACGGTGAGGGTGAGGTCGGTACGCGGACCGCTGTCGGCCGCCGCGGGGCCCGCGCCGACCGTGCCCACCAGCCCGGCGGCGACGGCGCCGAGTCCCAGCACGCCGGCCGCGCCCAGCGCGATGGTGCGACGGAACGCCGACCCGCGCGATGGCATGTCCTGTGTCATGCGCACTCCTTGTTCTCGGTGGGTGACCCGTACGGTAGCGGGGTGGGTAACTCGCCGGGTGAAATCAAGATCACCGGTCGCCTCTCGGCGGCCGAACGCGCGACTGTCGACGCTCTGGTGGAGGCCGCCGCGGCCGAGGACGGCGTCCGCGCTCTCGACGAACGCGCGACCCTGCTCCTCGGCGTGCCCGACGCCACCCGCCACCTGCTGGCCCGGTCCGGCGGGGATGCCGGCGACATCGTTGGCTACGCCCACCTGGACCTGCCGGCGGTCACGACGGAGGACCCCACCGGCGAAACCGCCGACGGCGCTCCGGCGCAGGCGGCCACCGCGGACCTGGTGGTCCACCCCGGCCACCGCGGCCGCGGCGTCGGCCGGGCACTGGCCGACGCGCTCGTCGCCGAGGCGGGGCCGGTGCCGGTGCAGGTGTGGGCGCACGGTCCGCACCCGGGTGCCGCCCGGCTGGCCGCGGCCACCGGGTTCACGGCCGACCGGGCGCTGGCCTGGATGCGCCGCCCGCTGCACGGACCGGGCGCCCGGCCGCTTCCGGACATCGCGCCGCCCGCCGGGGTCACGATCCGCGCCTTCGAACCCGGCCGCGACGAGCAGGCCTGGCTGGCGGTCAACGCGGCCGCGTTCGCCGCCCACCCCGAGCAGGGCCGCTGGACCCGCGCCGACCTGGACGCCCGGACCGGCGCGGCGTGGTTCGACCCCGCGGGCTTCTTCGTCGCCGAGCGCGACGGCGAGCTGGTCGGCTTCCACTGGACGAAGGTGCACACCGGGCGGATACGCGGCGGCGAGCCCGGCCCGGCGGGCGAGATCTACGTGCTCGGGGTGGCCCCGCACGCCCAGGGCGGCGGGCTGGCCAAGGCGCTGGCCGTGGCCGGTCTGGCGTACCTCCGCGACCGTGGCCTGGCGACCGTGATGTTGTACGTCGAGGCGGACAACCGCGCCGCGGTCGGGCTCTACGAGAGGCTCGGTTTCACCCGGGCCGCCACAGACGTGATGTACCACCACGAACCGGCCGGTTGAGATCGTCGCTACCGCTTGTTCACGCCGCGGTGAAACGATGACGGGGTGAGCACCCAGATCGCGCGACCCGAGATCACCGAGTACGACGTCGAACCCCCGTACGACGTGACCGAGGGAGACCTGCCCGACGACCGGTTCCTCGACCGGGAGCTGTCCTGGCTGCACTTCAACACCCGGGTGCTCGAACTCGCCGAGGACCCGCAGATCCCGCTGCTGGAACGCGTCCGGTTCCTCGCGATCTTCGCCAACAACCTGGACGAGTTCTTCATGGTCCGGGTCGCCGGCCTCAAGCGCCGGATGGCCGCGGGCGTCGCCGTGCGGGCCGCCTCCGGGATGCTGCCGCGCGAGGTGCTGGAGAGCATCTGGGCGCGCACCCGGGAGCTGATGGTGCGGCACGCGAACGTGTGCCACGACCAGGTGCTGCCGGAGCTGGTGTCCCAGGGCATCGAGGTGCAGCGCTGGGACGACCTCGACGAGGACGCCAGGAAGCGCATGCACGAGCTGTTCGGCGCCCGGGTGTTCCCGGTGCTCACCCCGCTCGCGGTCGACCCGGCGCACCCGTTCCCGTACATCTCCGGGCTGTCCCTCAACCTCGCGGTGGTGGTGCGCAACCCGCAGACCGGCGGCGAGCACTTCGCCCGGGTGAAGGTGCCGCAGATCCTGCCGCGGTTCGTCCCCGTGGACAAGCAGCGTTACGTCCCGCTGGAGGACGTCATCGCCGCGCACCTGGACCAGCTGTTCCCCGGCATGGAGATCCTCCAGCACCACTCGTTCCGGGTGACCCGCAACGAGGACCTGGAGGTGGAGGAGGACGACGCGGAGAACCTCCTGCAGGCGCTGGAGCGGGAGCTGCTGCGCCGCCGGTTCGGGCCGCCGGTGCGGCTGGAGGTGGAGGCATCCATCGACCCGCACGTGCTGGAGCTGCTGGTGTCCGAGCTCGGCGTCAGCGACGAGGAGGTGTGCCGGCTGACGGGGCCGCTGGACCTGTCCGGCCTGTCCGCGATCGCCGACGTGGACCGGGCGGAGCTGAAGTTCCCCGCGTTCGTGCCGGTCACCCACCGCGACCTCGCCGAGGTGGAGAGTTCGCACCCGCCGGACGTGTTCTCCGCCGTACGCCAGCGGGAGGTGCTGCTGCACCACCCGTACGACTCGTTCTCCACCAGCGTGCAGCGGTTCATCGAGCAGGCCGCGGCCGACCCGCACGTGCTGGCGATCAAGCAGACCCTCTACCGGACGAACGACGAGTCGCCGATCGTCGACGCGCTGATCGACGCCGCCGAGGCCGGCAAGCAGGTGCTGGTGGTGGTGGAGATCAAGGCCAGGTTCGACGAGGAGGCCAACATCCGCTGGGCCCGGCAGCTGGAACAGTCCGGCTGCCACGTCGTCTACGGCCTGATCGGGCTGAAGACCCACTGCAAGCTGGCGCTGGTGGTCCGCGAGGAGCCCGACGGGCTGCGCCGCTACGCCCACATCGGCACCGGCAACTACAACCCCAAGACCGCCCGGCTGTACGAGGACCTCGGGCTGCTCAGCAGCGATCCCGTGCTGGCCGCGGACCTCAGCGCGTTGTTCAACACGCTGTCGGGGTACGCCCGGACGACGGAGTACGACCGGCTGCTGGTCGCGCCGCGCTCGGTGCGTACGTCCCTGATCGAACGCATCCACCGGGAGGTGGCCCACCACCGGGCCGGCCGGCCCGCCCACATCCGGTGGAAGGTCAACGCGCTGGTCGACGAGGCGGTGATCGACGCGTTGTACGAGGCGTCCCGGGCCGGTGTCCCGGTCGACCTGTGGATCCGCGGGATCTGCGCGTTGCGGCCCGGAATGCCCGGCCTGTCCGAGACGATCCGGGTCCGCAGCGTGCTCGGGCGGTTCCTGGAGCACTCGCGGATCTTCTGGTTCGCCAACGGTGGTGACACCGACGTGTGGATCGGGTCGGCGGACATGATGCACCGCAACCTCGACCGCCGGGTGGAGGCGCTCGCCCGGGTCACCCAGGACGACCACGTGACCGAGCTGACCAAGCTGCTCGAGCTGTCCTTCGACGACCGCACGTCGGCGTGGCACCTCGAGGGCGACGGGGACTGGATCCGCCACCACCTCGACGCCGACGGCGCGCCGCTGCGCGACCTGCAGCAGCACCTCATCTCCGTCAAGCTGCGGCACCGGCTGAAGGTGGCCGGCACGCCGGGGGCGGCATGAGCCGGGGGCGCTGAGCCGTGGTCAGAGGGAGGACCGAATCCGCGGACCGGGTGGTCGAGGCCGCCGGCGCGGTGGTGTGGCGGCCGTCGGCGTACGAACGCGCCGAGGTGCTGCTGGTGCACCGGCCGAAGTACGACGACTGGTCCTTCCCCAAGGGCAAGCTCGAGCCGGGCGAACGCGCGCCGGCCGCGGCGGTCCGCGAGGTCGCCGAGGAGACCAGGATCCGGGTGGCCCTGGGACCGCCGATGCCTCCCGTGCGCTACCCGCTGGCCGGCGGGGCGGTCAAGGTGGTGCGCTACTGGCAGGCGGTGCCCCTCGACGACGGGGCCGACTTCACACCCGGACCCGAGGTCGACCGGCGGGCCTGGCTGCGGATCGGCGAGGCCGCCCGCCAGCTCACCCACCCCCGGGACCGCTCGCTGCTCACCACCCTGACGACGCGGACGACCCGGCCGCTGGTGCTCGTCCGGCACGGCTCGGCGCTGTCCCGGCGCGGGTGGACCGGCGGCGACCTGGAGCGCCCCCTCGGCGACGAGGGCCACACCCAGGCCGCCGAACTCGTCGGCGCGCTCGCGGCGTACGGCATCACCCGGGTGGTCAGCTCACCCGCCCGCCGCTGCGTGGAGACCGTGCTGCCGTACGCCACCGCCGCCGGGGTGCGGATCGAGACCGAGCCCGCGTTCGCCGAGGGGACCGACCCGGAGCTGGTCGGCGAGCAGGCGCTGCGCCTGCTGGACGCGCCGGAGCCGACCGCCGTGTGCACCCACCGGCCGACGCTGCCGGACCTGTGGACGGGCCTGGGGGTGACCCCGATGCCTCTGCAGCCCGGGGAGGCGGTCGTCCTCCACCTCGCCGGCCGCACCCCCGTGGCCTTCGAACGCCACCCGCCCGCCGAACCCCTCTCCGGCCGCTGACACCGGGCATCGTCAGGCGCGCTCGACGACGTATAAGTGGTTGCCGTCGGGGTCGCGCAGGCCGAACATCGGCGGCACGCCGGGCCAGCGCAGCACCTCGGGGTCGACGTCCACGCCACGCTCACGCAGGTACGCGTGGTCCGCGGCGGCATCCTCCGTGGCCAGCCGGATGCCGGTGTCCACCCCGGCGGGCGCCCCCTCGCCGGCGCTGACCAGGGCGATCGTCGTGCCCCCTGACGGAAGGGCCACCTCGACCCAGCGCTGCCCGGGGCCGAACGACCCGTCCATGGTCACCTCGAATCCACACGTACCCACGTAGAACGCCAGCGCGCGGTCGTGGTCGGTCACCGGCACCGCCACCGTCGCCACCCCGGTCACTCGGATCCCGGCGCCCTGCTCCCCCGCTCGTTCGTTCACCCGTTCGGTCATCTGGACCTCCTGCCGTCCACGCTGTCGGATACTCGTGATGTCGGAACCAGGACCGCCCGGCCCGGCCGAACTCATCGGTGCGAGGAACCCCGACCCACGAGACGAGCCCCACGATCCGGGCTCCCGGCCCACGGAATGCCCGCGAACCGGACCCCCGGGCATGACCACGGCAAACCGTCCGCAACCCGGCGAGAAGTGACACAGCGTGCGTGTTCACGTGACGTCCGCCACAGCGTCGAGCGGTCTTCGTGTCACGGCTCGGCGACGTTCACTTCCCGTTCATGTAGGCCCGTCCAGCGCGTCACCTGGCCTCCCTACCGTCCTGGGAGACAAGGGATTTCCGTGAGATCGAAGGGCTGGGAAACGACGTGAAGCACACCCGATTCGCCGCGCTCGCATTCGCGGCGCTCGGCGGCGCTGTGGCGCTGGCCGGCTGCGGGAGCGACCCGACGCCGGCGGCAGGAAGCAACGGCGCCGAGCCGTCCAAGAGCGGGTCGTGCCCCTCCGGCACTCTCAACGCGGAGGGCTCCTCGGCGCAGAAGAACGCGATCGAGCAGGCCATCGCCGACTACCAGACGAAGTGCGCCGACGTCACGATCAACTACAACCCGACGGGCTCCGGCGCGGGCATCAAGCAGTTCAACGCCGGCCAGGTCGACTTCGCGGGCTCGGACTCCGCGCTGAAGACGGAGCCGAAGGACGGCGTGGTCGAGGCCGACGCGGCCAAGAAGCGCTGCGCGAACAACCCCGCCTGGAACCTCCCGATGGCGGTCGGCCCGATCGCCATCTCCTACAACCTGCAGGGTGTCGGCAACCTGGTGCTCGACGGGCCCACGGCGGCGAAGATCTTCAACGGCACCATCAAGACCTGGAACGACCCGGCGATCGCCAAGCTCAACAAGGGCGTCAAGCTGCCGAGCGCGAAGATCGTGGTCTTCTACCGTTCGGACGAGTCGGGTACGACGGAGAACTTCACGAAGTACCTCCAGGCCAGCTCCGGCGGGGCGTGGAAGACCGAGCCCGCCAAGAGCTGGGAGGGCACCGGCTCGGGCAAGAACAAGTCCGCCGGCGTGGCCTCGGGTGTGAAGGCCACCCCCAACTCGATCACCTACGTCGAGTGGTCCTACGCGCGGGACAACAAGCTCGCCATGGCGAGCATCGACACCGGCTCCGGCGCCGGCCCGGTGAAGCTGACCGGTGAGTCGGCGGGCAAGGCCGTCGCCGCGGCGAAGCCGGACGGCCAGGGCAACGACCTGCGGCTGAAGCTGGACTACGCCACCAAGGCCAAGGGCGCCTACCCGATCGTCCTGGTCACCTACGAGATCGTCTGCTCCAAGGGCCTGGACGCGTCGAAGGCCGGCCTGGTGAAGGGCTTCCTCACCGACTACTCCAGCGAGCAGACCCAGACCGGGCTCGCCGACCTCGGCTACGCGCCGCTGCCCGCGCAGGTGCGCACCAAGGTCGAGGCCGCCGTCAAGGCGATCCGCTGACGGCTTCGATGAGCTCGAACAGTTCCCACCAGGAACTCCTCGACAGTCGGCCCCAGGGCTTGGACCTGGGGCCGACCGGCCGTGGTGGCGACCGGCTCTTCTCCGGGCTGGCCCGGGGTTCCGGCGTCGCCGTCATCGCGCTGGTCGTCTTCGTCGCCGCGTTCCTGCTCTGGCTCGCCGTACCCGCCCTGAAGGACAACCAGGCCAGCTTCCTGTTCTCCCGGATCTGGCAGCCGGGCCTGACCCCGCCGAAGTTCGGCATCGTGGACCTGCTGTGGACCACGGTGCTCGCCTCGGCGTTCGCGCTGCTGCTGGCGGTGCCCGTCGCGCTCGGGGTGGCGTTGTTCCTCACCCACTACGCACCGGCGCGGCTGGCCCGGCCGATCACCTACGTGGTCGACCTGCTGGCCGCCGTACCCTCGATCATCTTCGGGCTGTGGGGGATCACCGAGCTGGCGCCCAAGCTCGCGCCGGTCGGGAACTTCCTGTCCCGCCACAACCTCGGCATACCGTTCCTGAAGCCGGGCATCCCCGACACCGGGACCGTGTTCGTCGCCGGTGTCGTGCTGGCGATCATGATCCTGCCGATCATCGCCGCGTTCACCCGGGAGGTCTTCGCCCAGACCCCCGCGGAGAACCGGGAGGCGGCGCTCGCCCTGGGCGCGACGAAGTGGGAGATGATCCGGCTGACCGTCCTGCCGTACGGCAGGTCCGGGATGGTCAGCGCCGCCATGCTCGGCCTGGGCCGGGCGCTCGGCGAGACCATCGCGATCATGATCATCCTGTCCACGCCGAGCCCGGGCGCGCCGTTCAGCGCGAGCCTGTTCGCCGGCGGTGAGACGTTCGCCAGCAAGATCGCCAACAACGCGGCGGAGTTCGACTCCCCCAGCAAGACCGGCGCCTACATCGCCGCCGGCCTGGTGCTGTTCGTCCTCACGTTCGCGGTCAACGCGCTGGCCCGACTCGTCCTGCTCCACACCGGAAGGAAGCACTCGTGAGTGTGCTCAGCTCGGCCCGTCCGGCCGGGTCCCACCTCGACCTGACCGGCAACCGGTCCAGGGGCCGCGCCGCCCGCAACGTGGTGGCGACCGTGCTGGTCGCGGCCTGCTTCGCGCTGGCGCTGGTGCCGCTGGTGTGGATCCTGTGGACCGTCGCGAGCAAGGGTTTCCACCTCCTGCTGGACCCGAACTGGTGGGGCCAGTCCCAGCGCGGGATCACCTCGCGGACGGCCGGCGGCGGCGCCTACCACGCCATCGTGGGCTCGCTGATCACCGCGGCCATGTGCGCCCTGGTCTCGGTGCCGATCGGCGTCTTCGGCGCGATCTACCTGGTGGAGTACGGCCGGGGCGGCCCGCTCGCCCGCGCCGTGAGCTTCATGGTGGACATCCTCACCGGCATCCCGTCCATCGTCGCGGCGCTGTTCGTCTACGCGCTGTGGGTGACGCTGTTCGGCTTCGGCCGGGTCGGGTTCGCGGTCAGCCTGTCGCTCGTCCTGCTGATGGTGCCGACCGTGCTGCGGCTCACCGAGGAGGTGCTGCGGCTGGTGCCGAACGAGCTGCGCGAGGCCTCCGCCGCGCTCGGCGTACCCCGGTGGAAGACGATCCTGAAGGTCGTCGTACCCACCGCGTTCAGCGGCATCGTCACCGGCGTGATGCTCGGCCTGGCCCGGATCATGGGCGAGACCGCGCCGCTGCTGATCCTCGGCCCCTACACCAGCGGGATCAACTTCAACCCGTTCGCGGGGAACATGGCCGCCCTGCCCACGATGATCAACCAGGACCGTACGGAGTCACTCCAGCCGGCCGTGGACCGCACCTGGGCCGCGGCCCTGACGCTGGTCCTGCTGGTACTGGTCCTCAACCTTCTCGCGCGAGCCGTCGCCCGGTTCAGCGCCGTACGCAAGCGTTAGAAAGCAGAGGAAGAAGACACCATGGCGAAACGAATCGATGTCTCCGGCCTCGACATCTACTACGGCGCGTTCAAGGCGGTCGAGGGCGTCAACATGACGGTCGAGCCGCGCAACGTCACCGCGTTCATCGGGCCGTCCGGGTGCGGCAAGTCGACGATGCTGCGCACCCTCAACCGGATGCACGAGGTGGTGCCCGGCGCCCGGGTCGAGGGCAAGGTCATGCTGGACGACCAGGACCTCTACGGATCCGACGTCGACCCGGTGGCCGTGCGCCGCGTGGTCGGCATGGTCTTCCAGCGGCCCAACCCGTTCCCGACCATGTCGATCTACGACAACGTGGCGGCCGGGCTGAAGCTGAACGGCGTACGCCAGAAGAGCGTGCTGGACGACGCGGTGGAGCGCTCCCTGCAGGGCGCGAACCTGTGGAAGGAAGTGCACGACCGGCTGAACCGGCCCGGCGGCTCACTGTCGGGTGGTCAGCAGCAGCGGCTGTGCATCGCCCGGGCGATCGCCGTGGAGCCGCAGGTGCTGCTCATGGACGAACCGTGCTCGGCGCTGGACCCGATCTCCACGCTGGCGATCGAGGACCTGATCTCCCAGCTGAAGGAACGCTTCACGATCGTCATCGTGACGCACAACATGCAGCAGGCGGCCCGGGTGTCCGACGCCACGGCGTTCTTCAACCTGTCCGGTCAGGGCAAGCCGGGGCACCTGATCGAGATGGACAGTACGCAGAAGATCTTCTCCAACCCGTCGGAGAAGGCCACCGAGGCCTACATCACCGGCCGGTTCGGCTGACCGGCCGGTCCGCTGACCGGCCGCTTCGGCCGACCGGCGGACCGCCGACGCAGAGTCGGTCGGCCGGCCGGTCAGCCGGTAGCCGGTCAGGGCAGGACGAGCCGGGCGGCGTAGTAGACGACCGCGGCGACCGCGGCCGCCGCCGGGATGGTGAGCACCCAGGCGGTGACGATGTTGCCCGCCACGCCCCAGCGCACCGCCGACAGCCGCTGCGTCGACCCGACGCCCATGATCGCCGCGCTCACCGTGTGGGTGGTCGAGACCGGGGCGTGGAAGCCGATCGCCATCACGTAGAGCACCACGGAGGCCGTGCTGTCCGCCGCGATGCCGCGGGCCGGGTCGAGCTTGATCACCCGGCGCCCGAGGGTGCGCATGATCCGCCAGCCGCCGGAGTACGTACCGAGGGCGATCGCGGTGGCCGCGGCCAGCTTCACCCACAGCGGGACGTCGGTCCCGGTGTGCAGACCGGCCGTGACCAGGGCGAGCACGATGACACCCATCGTCTTCTGGGCGTCCTGCAGTCCGTGCCCGAACGCCATCGCCGCCGCCGACACCGACTGCCCGGCGCGGAAGCCGCGGTAGGCCCGGCTCGGGTTCGCCTTCCGGAAGATCCACAGCAGGCTGAGCATCACGACGTACGCGAGAACGAACCCGATCAGCGGCGACAGCACCATCGGGAGCAGGACCTTCTTGCCGATCGTCGCCCAGTGCACCGAGGCCGACGCGGCCAGGCCGGCGCCGATCAGCCCGCCGATCAGGGCGTGCGAGGAGGACGACGGCAGGCCGAGCCACCAGGTCAGGAGGTTCCAGCTGATCGCGCCGATCAGGCCGGACAGGACGACCGTCATGCCGTGCGCGTCGGTCTCCGGAGTGATGATGCCGCTGCCGATCGTCTCGGCCACGCCTTCGGAGATCAGCGCGCCGGCGAGGTTCATCACCGCGGCCAGCGCGAGGGCGGTGCGCGGGGTGAGCGCGCGGGTGGACACCGACGACGCGATCGCGTTCGCCGCGTCGTGGAAACCGTTGGTGTAGTCGAACGCCAGGGCGATCAGGACGACCGCGGCGACGAGGGCGAGCTCCATCTATCCTCCAGACCCCGGGCGGGAGCCCGCGCGTACCGGCGTACTCACGACTCCTTGACCGCGATCTGCTCGACCGTGTTGGCGACCTTCTCGAACGCGTCGACGGCGAGCTCGACGAGCTCGATCACGTCCTTGAGCTTCAGCACGGTCAACGCGTCGTAGGCGCCACTGAACAACTTGGCGAGCATCTGCCGGTGGATCTGGTCACCGAGGTTCTCCAGCCGGTTGACCTCGATCCAGTACTCCTCCAGGTCGCGCATCGTCCGCAGCCGCGGCATCGCCTCGGCGGTGAGCGCGGCGGCCCGCTGGAGCACCTCGACCTGCTGCTCGAGTCCCTCCGGCAGCTGGTCGAGCTCGTAGAGGACGATCGAGTCGACCGCCGCCTCCATGTAGTCCATGACGTCGTCCAGGCCGGCGGCGAGGCGGTAGATGTCCTCGCGGTCGAACGGCGTGACGAAGGTGCTGTTGACCCGGCGGATGATCTCGTGGGTCGCCTCGTCGGCCCGGTGCTCGGCGTCCTTCATCAGCCGGGCACTGGCCTGTCGGTCGGCGTCGTGGGCGAGCAGCTCGGCGAACAGCCGGGCGCCGTCGACCAGGATGCTGGCGGACTTGGCGAAGAGGTCGTAGAACGTCGTGTCCACCGGAGTGAATCGGAAGCGCACGGCGAAACTCCTGTCGAACGGTCCCCGTCGGCGAGCAGGCCAGGGCCATGCTAGGGCTTGTGGTCTGGTTTCGGCTCGTCGGCGGGGCGGGAGTGGGTCAACGGGCAGGTCGGCGACCTGGCACGGAGCGGTCGGACGGTGGGGCAAACTGTCGCTCAGCGATGGGTGAGCACCGCCAGCAGGTCGAGGATCCCCACGCCCACGAACACCACGACGGCTACGACAGTGAACATGCCGCGGGTGAGCAGGGCCTCAGTGGGTCCGGCCCACTGACGCCGGTATGCACGATTCGTGACGGCCCACGCGGCAAGAGTGACAGAAAGTACGCACAATCCGGCTACTTCGGCCCACGTGCCACAGGCGGGCGCACTGCGCACCAGCAGCGCGCCGTTGACCGCCAGGACCAGGACGGTGCGGTTCCAGGCCAGCGCCGTGCGTTCGAGCTGGCCCTCCCGGGAGGGAAGCCGCGCGGGCCCGCTCATCACGTACCTCCGTCCCGTCGGTCGCCGTCGGCTACCGCTGTGGTCTACCGCTGGCCGAACGCGATCAGGTAGATCGCCAGGCCGGTCACCACGAACACCGTGAACGCCAGCCCGAGCGGCATCAGCGTGGCCGGAAGCGGCGCGCCCCGGCGCATCGCGGCACCCGTGCGCCGCCACCGGACGTAGGCGCCGAGGGTGGTGGCGACGCCCCCGACCGCGAGCACGAGGCCGAACAGCCGCCGCAGCCAGGCCGGCTCCACCGAGGTCAGGAACTGGACCGCCGCCACTCCGGCCGCACCCAGCGCGAGGCCGGTCCGCAGATAGGCGAGGAAGGTGCGCTCGTTGGCCAGGCTGAAGCGGTAGTCGGGTTCGGTACCGCCCATGATCACGCTCCGTCGATCTTGCCGTTGGGCTGCCGACAACGCGGCGGCACGAGTCTAGGGTCTGTGCTACCGCCACCGACCAGCCTGGAGGGTTCCCCCGTCATGGATGCGTCACTCACCGCCGATGACGTCGCGCTCCTGCGCAAGAGCTTCACCCGCAACCCGGCCTACCGCCTCGTCCAGAACGCGCTGACCCAGACCACCCTCGACGACCTCACCCTGGACCGCGAGATCGTCGTACGCACCGACCATTCCGTCTCCCACCTGCTCGACGACTGGTCCGCCACCAACCAGAAGAACAGCGGCCGCTGCTGGATGTTCGCCGGCCTGAACCTGCTGCGGGTCGGGGCCATGCGGCGGATGAACCTCAAGTCGTTCGAGTTCTCCCAGAACCACGTGATGTTCTGGGACAAGCTCGAACGCGCGAACTACTTCCTCGAGGCGATCATCGACACCGCCGACCGGGACCTCGACGACCGGACGGTCGCGTTCCTGCTCACCGACGTCGCCGGTGACGGCGGCCAGTGGAACATGTTCGCGGCGCTGGTCCGCAAGCACGGGCTGGTCCCCAAGTCCGCGATGCCGGAGACGCAGAGCTCGTCCTCGACCGGCCGGATGAACTCCGTCCTGCGCCAGCTGCTCCGCCAGGGCGCCCGCGACCTGCGGGCGCTGGCAGCCGGCGACGGCGGGGCCGACGCGGCCCGGTCCCACAAGCGGCAGCTGCTGGACGTCGTGCACCGGGCGCTGTGCATGCACCTCGGCACGCCGCCGGAGACGTTCACCTGGCAGTGGACGGACAAGGACCGGGTGTTCCACCGCGACGGCGACCTCACCCCGCTGGAGTTCGCCCAGCGCTACGTCGGGATCCCGGTCGACGACTACGTGTGCCTCGTGCACGACCCGCGGGAGACCAGCCCGCGCGGCCGGACGTTCACCGTCGACCAGCTGGGCAACGTCGTCGGCGGCGGAGCGGTCGTCTACCTCAACGTCGACATGGCGGTGATGAAGCGGCTCGCCCGGGAGTCCATCGTGAACGGCCAGCCGGTGTGGTTCGGCTGCGACGTCGGGAAGATGATGCGGCGCGACATCGGCATCTGGGACGCCGACCTGTACGACACCGGCTCGGTCTACGACACGACGTTCGACCTGGACAAGGCCGAGCGGCTGCTCTACCACGAGACCGCGATGACGCACGCCATGCTGTTCACCGGCGTCGACGTCGACGGCGAGCAGACCCGCCGCTGGCGGGTGGAGAACAGCTGGGGCGACAAGGACGCCGACAAGGGCTTCTACACGATGAACGACTCGTGGTTCGACGAGTACGTCTTCGAGATCGCCGTCCACCGGGACGCGCTGCCCGAGGAACTACGGGAGGCGCTGTCGGAGGAGCCGATCGTCCTGCCGGCCTGGGACCCGATGGGTGCGCTCGCCCGCGCGCGATAGGCGGCGGCAGGCGCCGGCGGCGGCGACACGGGACGACGGTCCCGGTGACGTGGGAGAGGGTGGGGAAGGAGATCGACGGTCTCCTCCCCACCCTCTGTGTGCGTCCTGGGTGCGGCCTCCTGGATCGGGCCTCCTGGATCCGGCCTACTGTGCGGCCAGGGCGGGAAGGTGTTTCCACTGCCCTTCCGACACGACCTCGACGGTGCCGTCGACCACCGTGACGGCCGTCTCGTCGTCCATGACGTACGCCGGACCAGAGATGCCGGCCGCCCATGCCTCCGCCTCGGCCATGGAGTTGCCCGGCATGCCGTCGGGAGCCAGGTGCGGGCAGATCGAGAAGTCGACGAGGCCCAACGTGGATTCGTCACCGTTCGGTGGCCGCCACTGGATGAAGTCCTCCCCGACCTCGGGGGTCATCACCATGCTCCCGGCGCTCAGGCCGACCCAGACCGTGTCGGTCAGCGACGGGAGCAGGTCCGCCAGCCCGGACTGCCGCATCCAGTGGCACAGGTAAAGGACGTCACCGCCGGCCACCAGCAGGACGTCGGTCTCGCGGACCAGCGGCACCCAGCGCTCCTCGTCGAGGCTGGGCAGCGCGGTGAGCTCCAGCACGCCGACGGACTTCCAGCCCAGGTCGACCATGGGGTTCGTGGAGTTCCCGCTGATGAACTGCCACGCCCTGGTCCCAGGGCCGACCGAGGGGTGCCCGTACATCGCAGTGGGGATGCACAGGGCGGTCGACTCGGCGATCGGCTTGCCCAGTAGATCGACGAGCGCCTCACGGATGGTGCTGTTCGTGACGCCACCGGAGGTGAGAAGAAGCTTCAAGACGCCTCCCGATTCGAGTGCGACGGTGCGGTTCCGACGTAGGTGGTCCCGACGTGAGACGCGGGTCCACGGCCGAAACGTACCGTTGCCGAACGGAGGACACCACCGTGACGTGAGCGAGGGTGGGGGAGATCGGTGGCCTCCCCCACCCTCGTCCAGGTCCCATGCTCTCGGCAGGGCTACGCGTTGTTCCGGATCCAGATCTGCGGGCTGCAGTAGCCGGTGTTGACGGGGCAGGACTGCAGCCGAAGGCCGCTTCCGTACCCGCCGAGGATGTTCTTCGAGCTGTCCTCGTAGAAGTCCTTGTTGCAGTAGCCCCAGCCGATGTGGGTGTTCGTGCACTCCCCGGAACGCCACTTGTGCCAGCCGGTGCTGTTCCTGAGCCAGTTCTCCCAGCGGGCGTCCCCCGCGGTGCTCTGCACCCAGATCACGTCACCGTGCCGCTTGAAGCACACCTTGGACCCACGTCCGGTCACGCACTCGCCGCTCGCGAACGAGGGAGGGGTGCCGGCCTTCGCCTGGTCGAGCTCGTACGCCGCCGGGTGCACGAGGCTCGCCGGCGTACTCGCCTGGCTGGTGGTGGCCTGACTGGTGGTGGCGCCGGGAGCGCCGGTGGAAAGGCTGGTGGCGTGGGCCGCCGGCGCTGCGGCCAGGGCTCCGAACGCCGCGACCGCCGCGACCGCGGCGACCGCCAGTGTGAAGGTCTTCATCGGACTGTTCCCCTCGTGAATGTACGGCTTGTGGATGTACGGTTCTTCGCATTCCGCGCGCACACTGAGGACGCCGCCGACGCACCCGATGTGACGCCCGGACTGACGGTGGCGGCGATTCGGGGAGGAAGGGACCAGCGGACTCCGAGCGGCGTACGGCCTGCCGCCGCGGGAGTACCGCCGGCTGACCCTGGCCGCCACAGCGCGCCCGGAGGGTCCTTCGGGGTCCCCCGAAAGACCCGCGCCGGAGCGACCGTGGTCCGCGGTCTCCTCTCACGGGGGTTGACCCGCGCCTCCGGGGCCCGACCCGGACTACAGTCGAAAGTCCGGAGAGCCGTCCCACCGCCGGTGGTCTGCTGGGTGCCGCCACCTGACCTGGGGAGGCAGCCATGCCGGGCAACGGCAACGTCGGTACCGCGGAAACCGCGCAGAACAAGGCAGTCGAGTACATCGGACCGGGCAAGGTCGAGGTCCGCACCATCGACTTTCCGGCACTGGAGTTGCGCCCCGGTCCGGGCGTACCACCGCGAAACGCCGGGCGGCTGTGCCCGCACGGTGTGATCCTCAAGGTCGTCGCGACCAACATCTGCGGCTCCGACCAGCACATGGTGCGCGGGCGGACCACGGCACCGGCCGGACTGGTCCTCGGCCACGAGATCACCGGGCAGGTGGTGGAGAAGGGCCGGGACGTGGAGTACGTCGACGTCGGCGACCTGGTGTCGGTGCCGTTCAACATCGCCTGCGGCCGGTGCCGCATGTGCAAGGAGGGCAACACCCACGTCTGCCTGAACGTCAACCCCGAACGCCCTGGCGGTGCGTACGGCTATGTCGACATGGGCGGCTGGGTAGGCGGGCAGGCCGACTACGTCATGTCGCCGTACGCCGACTGGAACCTGCTGAGGTTCCCCGACCGCGACCAGGCGATGGACAAGATCCTCGACCTTGCGATGCTGGCCGACATCTTCCCGACCGGCTACCACGGCTGCCACACGGCCGGGGTGACGTCGGGGTCGACGGTCTACATCGCCGGTGCCGGGCCGGTGGGGCTCGCCGCCGCGGCCTCGGCGTACCTGCTCGGCGCGGCCGTCGTCATCGTCGGCGACATGAACACGCGCAGGCTGGAACAGGCACGCAGCTTCGGCTGCGAGACGGTCGACCTCACCGAGGACGCCACCCTCGCCGACCAGATCGAGCAGATCCTCGGTGTGCCCGAGGTGGACGCCGCGGTCGACTGCGTGGGCTTCGAGGCCAAGGGGTCGGGTGAGGAGGGCCCGACCGAGCAACCGGCGACGGTACTGAACTCGATCATGGAGGTCACCCGCGCGGCAGGCAAACTCGGCATCCCCGGTCTCTACGTCACCGACGACCCCGGCGCGAGCGAGGAGGCCGCCAGGCACGGCAGCCTGTCCATCCGGATCGGCCAGGGCTGGGCGAAGGCGCACCAGTTCAGCACCGGGCAGTGCCCGGTGATGCGCTACAACCGAGGGCTGATGGAGGCGATCCTGCACGACCGGGTCCAGATCGCGAAGGCGGTGAACGCGACGGTCCTCCCGTTGGAGGAGGCGCCGAACGGCTACGAGGACTTCGACCGGGGGGAGGCGAAGAAGTTCGTCCTCGACCCGCACGGGATGCTCGCCGGCAAGACGCCGTGAGCCTCCCGGACCGCCGTCCGGCGTACCGGCGACGCACTTTCGTAGGGCTCACCCGCACCCATCGCCGCTGGTGAGGGTGCCGGCTCGCTCGCTGTAATCACTGTGGGCCCGTTCCCCGACGGGGGACGGGCCGGAGCCCACATCCCTTACAGCGAAGCGAGATGAGCATGCGCAAGCGAATCGGTGCGTCGGCGGCGGTCGCCGTCGCCGCCCTCACGGTGAGCCTGGCGAGCCTGCTGGGAGGTCCGGCCCTCGCCGCCGGTCCACCCGCTGATTCGGGTGGCACGACCGGCCCACCGAGCACGCCCGCCGGCCCGGTCGTACGGACCGACCGCGGCCTCGTCGCGGGCACCGCGACCGCGGACTACCGCCGCTTCCAGGGCATCCCGTACGCCGCACCGCCGACCGGCAGGCTGCGGTGGACGAACCCGCGCCCGGCCGCCCACTGGAAGGGCGTCCGGCCCGCCACCGAGCCGGGCAGCCCGTGCCCGCAGACCGCCGGCGAGGTGCCCGGCGGCAGCACCACCGAGGACTGCCTCTACCTCAACGTCACCAGCCCCACCTCCGCCCGCCCGGCGACCAACAGAAGGCGTCCGGTCGTGGTGTGGGTGCACGGCGGCGGGTTCACCTCCGGCGCGGGCAGCAGCTACGACGCCCGCCGGATGGCGGTCCGCGGCGACGTCGTGGTGGTCACCGTCAACTACCGGCTGGGCGTCTTCGGATACTTCGCCCTGCCCGGGCTGCGCGGCGGCGGCGACTTCGGCCTGCAGGACCAGCTCGCCGCGCTGCGCTGGGTACGCCGCAACATCGCGTCCTTCGGCGGGGACCCGCACAACGTCACGCTGGCCGGTGAGTCCGCCGGCGGGATGAGCACGTGTGCGTTCCTGACCGCTCCGGCGGCCGCGGGCCTGTTCCAGAAGGGGATCATGCAGAGCGGCTCGTGCCTGCTGGAGTGGCCGGAGAACACCTGGTACCCCGGCATGCCCGCGTTCGCGCCGTACGCACCGCTGACGGAGGTCGAGGAGTTCGGCCACGAGACCGCCGCCGACCTGCACTGCTCCGACCCGCACTCCGCGCTCGCGCTGGCCTGTCTGCGCAGGGTCGAGCCGGAGAGGCTGCTCGGGGTCGACCAGCCCTACAACATGCCGGCGTACGGCACCCCGCTCCTCCCCCGCGACCCCGCCGAGGCCCTGCGCACCGGGCACTTCCGCAGGCTGCCGGTCATCTCCGGCGGCAACCGCGACGAGGGCGCCGGCAACGCGGCCGTGCTGCAGACCAACCAGCCGCTGACCGAAAAGGCGTACCTCGACCTGCTCACCGGCACGTTCGGCGCGGACGCCGGACCGAAGGTCGCCGCGCACTATCCGGTCGCGGCGTTCGGCACCCCGGCACAGGCGTGGGCGGCGGTCAGCTCCGACCGGCCGTGGGCCTGCCCGACGCTGCGGGGCAACCAGCTGCTGGCGAGGAGGACCACGACGTACGCCTACGAGTTCGCCGACCGGACCGCCCCGGACCTGGGTGCTCCGCCGCCGCCGAACTTCCGGCTGGGCGCCGCGCACGCCTTCGACCTGCCGTACGTCTTCGACTTCAGCGGGTACGGCCTGCGGCTCGACCCGGCGCAGCAGCGACTGTCGGACCGGATGGTCGGCTACTGGACGAACTTCGCCACCACGGGGAACCCGAACGGGCCCGGGCTGCCGGCCTGGCGGGCGTTCGGGCCGGAGGACACGGTGGCGCCCGCGCTGGCCACGCAGTCCGACGGCGGTGTGCGGCCGGTCGACCTCGCCGCCCGGCACCAGTGCGGCTTCTGGTCGGGATTGGCCGTACATCCCAGCGCTGGTTGACCGATCACGTCCTGCCCGCGTCCTCACCGACGGGAGTACGCGGGAACAGGTCCGCGACGCCGCCGAGTCCGCCCACCACGGCCCGCGCGCCGAGGGCGGACACGGCGGCGGCCTCCTCGCCGGTGAGGTACGCGGCGGGCGACTTGCCGTGCACCCGGGCGAGCAGCAGCGCGCCGGTGTGCCGGACCACCGCCTCCTCGTCCACGGCCAGGCCGCCGGCCGCCGCGTAGGCCGTACGGAACGCCTCCGCGCAGCGCGCCAGCCGCGCCGTGATGTCCAGGCCGTCGGCCAGGTCGGCAAGGTGGACGCCCTTCATCACCAGGTGGTGCAGCATGAACGCGACGTCGAACACCGGGTTGCCGGCGTGCGCCACCTCGTGGTCGAGCACCCACAGGCCGCCGGCCGCACCTGCCGGGTCGACCAGCACGTTCTTCGGGGAGAAGTCGCCGTGCACCAGGCAGCGCGGCCGGGTGAGGAGCTCGTCCAGGCAGCCGAGCACGGCGGCGGCGAGGTCGGGTCGGCGGGCCGCGACCGTGCGGTGGTAGGGGTTGCCGCGCAGTTCCACGAACATCGTCAGGTCGCCGTACGCCGCGAGCCGTTCGCCCACGACCGGCTCGGCGGTGGCGGCGTGCCAGGCGCCCAGCACCCGCCCGAGCGTCGCCCCGGCGGCGACGTCGACCACCCCGGCCAGCAGCGCCTTCCGCCACTCGGTCCACCCGGGCGGCGCAGCGGTCATGGTGAGGACGAAGCCGTCCGGGTCGTAGTCGACCAGCCGGGGCAGGTGGGCCGGGGTCAGCTCGCCGTACCAGCGCAGCGCCGCCGCCTCCACCCCGGCGCGTTCGACCCGGGCGGGCCACTCGTCGGCCACCGCCAGGAAGGGCAACGGCTGCTTGACGACGTACGTCCGTACGCCGGTCGGTCCGGTCCCACCGTCCGCACCCTCCGCGCCGTCTGCCCGGTCCGGGTCCGCGATCACCAGGAACGTCGCCCCGCTCACCCCGCCGGACAGCACCGAGGCCGTCGCCGGGACCTTCGGGGCGAGCACTCCCCGGTCACGCAGGTAGGCCACCACGGTGTCCTCGCTCAGCCGCACGCCGAACCGCCTCCAACGGGTACAGGAACCACAAGGATCCTCGAAGATCCGCGGAGGCCCGCGGAGGGGCCGCAGGGGTCCACGAAGATCCAGAGGGTGGGGACATCCCCACCAGCGAACCAGGAGTCCGCCGGATGGAGAAGCCCGTGCACCGGCCCGTACTGTCCCTGACATGACCAGCGCAACCCCCGACCTGGCCCGCACCGGGCAGGCCGAGACCGGCCGCCGTGGCTACTGGCACCGGCTCGGCAGCCGTTCGATCTACGTCCTGTTGGGTTTTCCGCTGGCGATCGTGCGGTTCGTGGTGCTGATCGTGTTGTTCCTGCTCGGTGTCGGAACGGCCGTCACCTTCCTCGGGCTGCCGGTACTGGCCGGGACGATGAAGGTCGCCCGCGGCTTCGCGTCCGTCGACCGGGCCCGGCTGTCGCGGGTGCAGGGCTGGCCGGCCCGGCGTCCGGCGTACGTCGGCGGGCATCCCCACACCCGGGTCGGCCGGATGCTCGCGCCGCTGCGGCAGGCGCAGTCCTGGGCGGACTGGGGGCACGGCCTCCTCGGCCTCTTCCCGGCCGTTCTGGGGTTCGCGTTCACGCTGACCTGGTGGGTGGCGACGGTGACCGGCGTCACCGCGTTCGGCTACGTCTGGATCCTGGCCCGGATCCCCGGCTACCAGGGGCTCGGCAGCCAACTCGGCATCAGCGACAGGTGGCAGTTCGACGCCACGCTGATCACCGTGGCCGGGTTGATCTTCCTGTTCACCCTCCCGGCGGTGGTCCGGGGATGTGCCGAACTCGAGGCCGCACTGGCCCGCGCCATGCTGACCAGCGATCGGGTGGCCGACCTGCACGGCCAGGTGTCCGACCTGACCCAGAGCCGAGACGCCGCGGTCTCCGCCGAGGCCCAGGCGCTGCGCCGGCTGGAACGCGACATCCACGACGGGCCGCAGCAGCGGCTGGTCCGGCTGGCGATGGACCTGTCCTCCGCGCAACGCCGGCTGGCCAAGGACCCCTCGACCGTGCAGCCGATGCTGGCCGAGGCGATCACCGCGACCCGGGAGACGCTGGAGGAGCTACGCGCGCTGTCGCGCGGGATCGCCCCGCCGATCCTCGCCGACCGCGGGCTGCGGGCCGCACTGGCCGCGGTCGCCGGGCGGTCCACGGTGCCGGTCGACCTCGCCGTCGACGTACCCGACGGCGAGCACCTGCCGCTGATGGTGGAGAACACCGCGTACTTCGTGGTCGCAGAGGCGCTCGCCAACGTGGCCAAGCACAGTGCCGCCACCCGGTGCACGGTCGAGGTGCGGCGTACCGGCACCAACGTCCAGGTCATCGTCGGCGACAACGGCGTCGGTGGCGCGCACACCGCCAAGGGGCACGGCCTGGCCGGACTCACCGAACGTGTGCGCGGCGTGGGAGGCTTGCTCGCGGTGACCAGCCCGGTCGGCGGGCCGACCGTTCTCACCGCCGAACTCCCGTGGAACAGCTCGCAGAACGCCTGAGGCGAAGGGACCTGTCGTGCGTGTGGTGATCGCGGAGGACTCCGTACTCCTGCGGGAAGGACTCGTCCGGCTGCTCGAGGAGGCCGACCACACGGTGGTCGCCGCCGTGGGCGACGGGCCTGCCCTGGTGGACGCCGTGGTCGCGCACGAGCCGGACGTGTCCGTGGTCGACGTCCGCATGCCGCCCACGCACACCGACGAGGGGCTGCGGGCGGCGATCGAGGTGCGCCGGAGGCTGCCGGGTGCGCCGGTGCTGGTGCTGTCGCAGTACGTCGAGGAGTCCTACGCCGCCGACCTGGTGGCCGACCGGGTGGGCGCGGTGGGCTACCTCCTCAAGGACCGCGTGGTCGACGTGGACGAGTTCCTGGACGGCCTGGCCCGGGTCGCGGCCGGCGGCACCGTCCTGGACCCGGACGTGGTGGCCCAGCTGCTGGTCGCCCGGCGCGACCCGCTGGCCTCGCTGACACCGCGCGAACGCGAGGTGCTCGCGCTGATGGCCGAGGGCCGGACGAACACCGCGATCTGTCAACGGCTCGTTGTCAGCGAAGGCGCGGTGGAGAAGCACATCGGCAACATCTTCGCCAAGCTCGGCCTGGCGCCGTCGCTGTCCGACCACCGCCGGGTGATGGCCGTCCTCGCCTACCTCCGCCCCTGACCGCACCGCTGGACCATCCGTGATCGAGTTCGTTGAGGTCCGTGGCCGGGCCGGGCGGCTGATTCCGGTGCCGTCGCGGCTACCCCGGCTGCCGGCGGCGAAGACGCTCGCCCGAATCACGCTGCCGCTGCACCTGAACTGGTCCGAGCCGGGTCTGACGTACGACCTCGCGGACAGGGGCCAACGTGCCCGGGTCTACGAGATCGTGCTGCGCGAAGGCTCCGCGGAGGACATCCTCGCCTACGTCGATGGTGCACTACTCCTCGACCTGTGGCCCGAGCTGGTACTGCCACCCGACGTCGCCGGGGCATGGGCACCACTGATCGAACGCTCCGCGCCTTCGACCTGAAGGCCTTTGTCCGGGTAGGTCAGGCAGGTTGGCCGTTCGGGAGGACGATGACCTTCAGGTGCGCGGCGGGCTCGTGGTGCAGCGCCTCGAACCCGTGCGTCACCACCTGGTCCAGGCCTATCCGGTCGGTGATGAGCGGGCGTACGTCGACCTTGCGGGACTCCAGCAGCCCGATCGCCTCGGGGAAGTCGACGTCGTAGGTGTGCGACAGCGAGGCGATGAGTTCCTTCTCGCCGAGCAGGAACGAGATGAGGTTCAGGTCGAGGGTGTCGCCGCTGACGCCGACCAGGACCGTCCGGCCGCCCTTGCGGGTCCACTTCACGGCACTGCGTACGGCCGCGAGCTTGCCGCCCGCCTCGTACACCACGTCCGGACCGACGCCGTCGGTCAGCTCCTTCAGCGCGTCCTCGGCGTCGTCGGGGGCGACCGCCCGGTCCGCACCGAGGCGTTCGGCGAGCGCGCGGCGTTCGGCCACCGGCTCCACCACGACGACACGTTCGGCACCGCGCAGCCGGGCAACCTGGGCGACCAGCAGCCCGATCGTGCCGCCGCCGACGACGGCGACCGTCGAGCCGGGTTCGAGCCGTGAACGCCGCACCGCGCGCACGGCCACCGAGGTGGGTTCGGTGGCCGCGGCCTCCTCGGGGGTGATCGCGTCGGAGTACGGCAGGCAGATGCGCGCGGGTGCCAGCATCTCCTCGGCCAGTCCCCCGTCGGCGCCCTGGCCGGTCGACCGCAGGCTCACGCACAGGGCGTAGTCGCCGCGCCGGCACCAGAAGCACTCACCGCAGAACAGGTGGCCCTCGACCGCCACCCTCTGGCCCACCGGCAGGTCCACGCCGGGTCCGGCCTCGACGACCACTCCGGCGGACTCGTGGCCCATGGTCAGCGGCTCCCGCTCGGCCAGCGGCGGCTCCTCGGACCGGCGGGCGTTCAGGTAGACCTCGAGGTCGGTGCCGCAGATCCCGGCCGCCTCGACCTTCAGCCGCACCCAGCCGGGCGGAGGGCTGCCGAGCGCGGGAACGTCCTCGATCCGCAGGTCCTGCCGGCCGTACATCCTCGCGGCGCGCATCGGTCTCCTTCGCGGGTGGTGATCCTCGTCCCGCATCGTATCCAGCGGAATTTTCGTGGTCGCAACACTGACCGGCCCCGGCCCGAAACATTCGACCAGCACTCTGGCAGCGGTGGCAGTGCGTACAGGCGTACCGAGGGGGACGATCGTGACGTTGTGGCAGGTGCGGACCCGGGTCCGCGACATTCCCGGCAAGCTGGCCCAGCTCGCCACGGCACTGGGTGCCGTGCGCGGCAACGTCGTCGGCATCGACGTCCACGGCTGCGATCTCGAGCACGTGCACGACGACCTGTTCGTGGACGTCCCCGAGACGATCGGCGCGGACCGCCTCGCCCAGGTGCTCGCGGGTGCCGACGGTACGGACGTTATGGACGGCCAAGGCGGCCCGGACAGTGCCGAGCCGGTACGTCTTCGCCGCGCACGGGCGCAGGAACTCGTCGACGGCCCCAGCCAGGCGCTCACCCTGGCGGCCCGGCTGGTCGAGGATCCCGCCGCCCTGCCCGGACTGCTGTGCCGCCTCGTCGGTGCCGACAGCGCCGAGGACGCGGAACTGTGCGGGCAGCCGCTGCCGGACTCCCCGCACCACCTGGTGGTCGGCCGGCCCGGCCGGCGCGGCCACGTGATCGTCCACCGGGAGTGGGCGCCCTTCACCTGGATCGAACGCGCCCGCGTCGACCGGCTGGTCGACGTCGCCGCCGCCATGGCCCGCCGGCAGGCGGACGCCGTCGACCGGATGGTGCTGCCGGACGGCTCCCGGCTGCGGATCCGGCTCGGTGGACCCGAGGACGCCGGTCACGTCGCCGACCTGCTGGCCCGGTGCAGCCGGTCGGCGCGCGAGGCGAGGTTCGTGGCCGACGACGGTGAGCGGCTGCCCGCACGCTGGCTGGACCGCCTCGCGGCGCCCCCGGAGGGCTTCTCGCTGCTGGCGTTCGCGGAGTCCGGTGAGTTGGTCGGCATGGCCCAGTGCCTGCCGCAGGACCAGACACTGGGCCGGGCCCGGGTGCACGAGGTCGGACTGCTGGTCGAGGACGGCTGGCAACGACGTGGCATCGGGACGCTGCTCGTGCGCGGCCTGGCCCGCCGCGCGCTCGCCGACGGCGTGACCGAACTCGTCGCCGTCGGCACGGCCGCGCAGACGGGCCGGGCGGGCACGGAGCGGTTGTTCGCGCGGGCCGGGCTGCCGGTCCTGACGCGGTACGCCGACGGCGTGTGGGAGGCACGCGCCCGGCTGCGGAGCAACGACCGGGACGAACCCGTCTCCGCAGGCGACCTGCACAGCGCGGTCCTGCGCGGTGAGGCCGCGGTGCGCGCGTGGGCACGGTCGACGGCCCGGTGAGTCCTGGCAGGTCCTGGCAGCAAGTCCTGGGCCGCGCTCTCGGCGCTCAGCCGGCCCGGTGCCCTCGCCGCCGGGTCCGTGGCACCGGATGCCGGGCGGTCAGGAACTCCAGCAGCACCCGGTTGAACGCCCGCGGGTTGTCCAGGTTGGCGAGGTAGCCGGCCCTGTCCAGCACCTCGTACTCCGCCCGCGGGTCCCGGTCGAGCCACCGTTTCGCCTGCCGGCCGAGCCGGCTCGTCCGGTCGAACTCACCTCGTACGAGCAGCAGCGGCTGGTCGATGCGGTAGTCGGGCTCGGGGTGCGCAGAGGTCACTCCCGCCCGCCACACCTGTGTCAACCGCGACTTGTCAAGGTGCTCCATCGCCGTGTAGGCGTGGGTCTGCGTCGCCGCGTCGACCCCGGCCGCGCGGGCGGCCTCGTGCCGGATACGGGCGTCCGACCGCGACGCGAAGGCGAGCGACGCGAGCTTCGCCCACCGGTGCGCCGGCACGGTCCGGAACATCGCCCCCAAACGCGGCGGCAGGGTGAGGCAACCGGCGGCGACGACGACCAGCCCGGCCACCCGTTCCGGGCGCAGGAACGCGGCCTCCTGGGCCACCTGGCCGCCGAGGGAGTGGCCGACAAGAGCGAGTTGACGGTGCGCGCGGAGTCGATCCGCCAACTCCAGCAGGGCTTCGGCCAGTCCGCGTACCGTCAGGTTCTCCCTGACGACAGGGGTGGGATACGTCCGCACGTGGTCGATCGGCACGGACTCGACCGGGACGGACACGTCGGGTACGGCATCGGGCGACGGCGCAGATTCCTTACGTGCAAGGAGTTTCCGCCAGCGGGCATGGCGATCACCCGGCCGCGGCGACGGCAACTCCCACGTCAGCGTGCGGTATCCGGCGGCCCACAGCTCCGGCAGCTGCGGATCCCACATCCGGTGGTCCAGCCACCGGCCCGCGCCCAGAACGACGACAGGGCCGTCCCCCGGGCCCGCCATCCGGTAACGAAGAGCAGAGCCCGCGCGTTCGAAGACGCCTGCGGCTTCCTGCACAGGGCAGCGCCTCCCCCGGACGGCTCGAGCCCACGCAGCGACCACTCCGCAACGGATCCAGGGTGACCACGTTGTCCGCCCCGGATCCTTGTGAACCACGCTAGGCCGACCGGGGGATCGGCACGCCAAAAACACCGCTGCCACGGGTCCTGCGAACGCAGAGGCCAACGACACAACGCGGCGGAGCTGACGGACGTCCGGAAAGGACTCAGTAATAGAAGGGGCTCAGTAATAGAAAGGAAAATCGGACCAGTCGGGCGAACGCTTCTCCAGGAACGCGTCCCGGCCCTCCTGCGCCTCTTCGGTCATGTAGGCCAATCTGGTCGCCTCACCGGCGAACAGCTGCTGGCCCACCAGTCCGTCGTCGACGGCGTTGAAGGCGTACTTCAGCATTCGCAGCGCGGTGGGGCTCTTGCCGTTGATCTCCCGCGCCCAGGTGAGGGCCTCGCGTTCGAGGTCGGCGTGCGGGACGACGGCGTTCACCATGCCCATCCGGTGCGCCTCCTCCGCGTCGTAGGCCCGGCCGGTGAAGAAGATCTCCCGGGCGAACTTCTGCCCGACCTGGCGGGCGAGGTAGGCCGAGCCGAACCCGCCGTCGAAGCTGGCCACGTCGGCGTCGGTCTGCTTGAACCTCGCGTGCTCGCGGCTGGCCAGGGTGAGGTCGGCGACGACGTGCAGGCTGTGCCCGCCGCCCGCGGCCCAGCCGGGTACGACGCAGACCACGATCTTGGGCATGAACCTGATCAGCCGCTGCACCTCGAGGATGTGCAGCCGGCCCAGCCGCGCCCGGTCGGCCGTCCCCCCGGCGGCGTCGCCGGTCCCGTCCGCGTACTGGTAGCCCGAGCGGCCCCGGATCCGCTGGTCACCGCCGGAGCAGAACGCCCAGCCGCCGTCCTTGGGCGAGGGGCCGTTGCCGGTCAGCAGCACGCACCCCACGTCCGGGGTGGTGCGGGCATGGTCGAGCGCGCGGTAGAGCTCGTCGACGGTGTGCGGCCGGAACGCGTTGCGGACCTCCGGCCGATGGAACGCGATCCGGACCGTCCCCTGGTCCAGCGCCCGGTGGTAGGTCACGTCGGTGAGGTCGTCGAACCCGTCGACCGGCTTCCACGCCGCCGGGTCGAACAGCTCCGACACCCGGTCACCTCCGGCAACCGATCCCGCAGACCCCACCGCCATGCCTACCGCCTCTCGCTCCGCGTCCCTTGCGTCGATCGTGCCACCGCCCCGACGCGGCACGGACGTCGCCCGCCGGACGAGCGTCGCCGGGCCGCACGGGAGAGCGTGCCCTTCCCACCCATGCCTAGACTGGCCACTTCCCGGGGACGCTGGTCCGCAGCCGGTGCCGAAAGCCGCGGGCCGGCCGAACCACCACGCATCACCCCGTACCACCACCCTCACCACAACCCGAACCGCCGACCGACCGCACCGCCGACACCCGTACCGCCGACCGACCCCGACCGGAGGGACCCTGCCGTGGCGCGCACGTCGACCGCCGTGTCGCGTACGGGGCCGCCCGCCGGCCGGACGCCACCCGCCGGGCTCCGGCGGACCTGCGCCGTCCTGGTGGGGCTGCTCCTGTCCGGTGCCGTCTGTGCCGGCCTGCTCGCCGGTGGCGCACCCGCCGCGGCGAACCTCCACCGCGCGGTCAGCACCGCGAGCGGCCAGGCGAGCGGGTCGCCGGCGACCGAACAGCGCCAGCGCACCCCCTCCCGCCGTACACAGCAGTCGCAGTCGCAGTCGGCCACCCGAGCCGACCGCACCGCCCAGGCACGCCGCGCGGTCCCCCCAGCCCGCGCCGCGCGGCACACCCAGCCGGTGGCTCAGGTCACCCGCACCCCGCACGGCATCACCGCCAAGTCGGTCGGCGGCGACCGGGCCCCGCCCACCGCCGGTCGCGGGAGCGCGCACGCCCCGGGTGCGGCTCACCCGGCGACCTGGGCCGTCACCGCCGAACGCCCCGACCCGTACGTCCGGGCGGGCCACACCTCCACCGACGGTGACCGCACCGGTCACGCGCCGGCCGCCCTCGGCGGCACCGGCGTCCGGGCTCCACCGGGACCGCACGCAGCCTGATCCGCGACCACCGCACCGACCAGCCGGTGCGGCCTCGCGCGCAGGCGTCCGCGTCCTGTCCCGTCACCTCGTCTCGGAGCCATCGTGTCCGGAGATTCCACGCCCGAACGCCCATCCGCGTCCGCACGCTCGTCGGCGCGCGCCCGCTCGTCCACCTCCAGGAACAGACCCGCGTCCAAACCGTCGAGGTCCCGCGCTCCACTCGTCCGCGCCCTGCTGACGTTCGGCGTCCTCGCCCTCGCGTTGTACTTCGCCATCAGCACGCCGGCCCGGCTCGGCCTGGACCTGCGCGGCGGTACCCAGATCGTCCTGGAGACCCGGGACAGCCCCACCGCCAAGGCCAACGCCGAGTCCACCGACCGTGCCCTGCAGGTCCTCAACCGCCGGGTGGACGCGCTCGGCGTCTCCGAGCCCAACCTGACCCGGTCCGGTGAGCGCCGGATCATCGTCGAACTGCCCGGCGTCCAGGACCCGCGCGAGGCCGAGCAGGTCATCGGCCGTACGGCACAACTGACGTTCCACCCGGTGATCGGCGTCGCACAGCCGGGGGAGAAGCCCAAGACCGGCGAACGGATCCTCGGCGACGAGAGCGGCCAGCGGCTGCGCCTCGGCCCGTCGGCGCTGACCGGTGAGGGCGTGAAGGACGCCGCCGGCGCGACCGACCCGCAGCAGGGAACGGGCTGGTTCGTCACGATCGACTTCAACGGCAAGGGCGGCGGCGCCTGGAAGGACGTCACCGGCAAGGCCGCCTGCGCCCAGCCGGGCGACCCGACCCGGCGGGTCGCGATCGTGCTGGACAACAAGGTGATCTCCTCACCGCAGGTCGACCCGAGCGTCGGCTGCAACGTCGGCATCGGCGGGGGAAGCACCCAGATCACCGGCGACTTCGACCAGGCCTCGGCCCAGGAACTCGCCGTGCTGATCAAGGGCGGCGCCCTCCCGGTGCCGGTCGAGATCATCGAGCAGCGCACCGTCGGCCCGACGCTCGGCGCGGAGGCGATCGAGGCGAGCGCGAAGGCCGCGGCGATCGGCCTGGCCCTCACCGGCCTGTTCATCATCCTCGTCTACCGGCTGATGGGCGCGCTGGCCACGTTCGCGCTGGCCTGCTACGCGCTGATCTCGTACGCCATCCTGGTCGCGCTCGGCGCCACCCTGACCCTGCCCGGCCTGGCCGGGTTCGTCCTCGCCATCGGCATGGCGATCGACGCGAACGTGCTGGTGTTCGAACGCGCCCGGGAGGAGTACGCCGCCAACCAGCAGAAGGGCCTGTCCACCGCCCTGTCCCGCGGCTACAAGGGCGCGTGGTCGGCGATCATCGACTCCAACGTCACCACGTTGCTGGCGGCCGGCCTGCTGTTCTTCCTGGCCTCCGGGCCGGTACGCGGCTTCGGTGTCACGTTGTCGATCGGTGTCCTCGCCTCGATGGTGTCGGCGCTGATCGTGGCGCGGCTGTTCACCGACTGGGCGGTCAAGCGCACGTTCGTGCGCAACCGCCCGGCCATCACCGGGCTCGCCTCGATCGGGCGGGTCCGCACCTGGCTGATCGAGCGCAACCCCGACCTGATGAAGCGGGGCCGGCTGTGGCTCGCGCTCAGCGCCCTGGTGGTCATCGTGGCCGGTGCCGGGATCGTGGTCCGCGGCCTGGACTACGGCGTGGAGTTCACCGGCGGACGGCTGGTGGAGTACTCCACCAGCAAGCCGGTCGACGTCGACGCCGCCCGGCAGGCCGTCACCGACGCGGGCTTCCCGCGCGCGGTGGTGCAGGAGTCCAGCGGGGACAACATCACCGTCCGTACCGCCAAACTCAGCACCGACCAGGCACTGGAGATCCAGCAGGCCCTCGGCGAGCTGGGCGGCAAGGTCAGCAAGGAACGCGACGAGCTGATCGGTCCGAGCCTCGGCAACGAGCTGCGGCTGAAGGCGCTGATCGCGCTCGGGGTGGCGCTGCTGGCGCAGATGGCCTATCTCGCGATCCGGTTCCGCTGGACGTTCGGCGTCGCCGCGATGCTCGCGATGTTCCACGACATCGTGATCGTGACCGGGTTGTTCGCCTGGCTGGGCAAACCGATCGACGGGGTGTTCCTCGCCGCGGCGCTCACCATCGTCGGCCTGTCGGTGAACGACACCGTGGTGGTGTTCGACCGTATCCGCGAGCTGTGGGCCGGCAACCCGAAGACGCCGTTCGCTCGCAGCGCCAACCTCGCGGTGCTGCAGACGGTGCCGCGGACGGTGAACACCGGGCTGGGTGCGATGTTCATCCTGGCCGCGCTGGCCATCCTGGGCGGGGAGTCGCTCACCGACTTCGCGGTCGCGTTGCTGGTGGGGCTGTTCGTCGGCACGTACTCCTCCACCTTCGCCGCGACGCCGCTGGCGGTGGAGCTGCAGGCGAGGAGCGGGACCGGACCGCCGCGGGCCCGTACGAAGTCGCCGGAGACGGCGGCGCGCAAGCGTGCGCAGCGGTCGGGTACGGGCGCCGTCGTGTAGGCGGCCCGGCTTCCCTTTGCTGGTGAGGGGATCCTGGTGCCGGGCCTGACCGTGCAGCAGCTGGTCAGGTCCGCGGCACCAGGATCACCCGGCCGCGCACGCGGTGCTCGACGAGCTGGTGTGCCCGGGCGGCCTGGTCCAGCGGGAGCACCTCGCCGATCCGTACGTCGAGGCGCCCCTCGGCGAGGTGGGCGCCGACCACCCGGGCCGCGTCGGCCAGCTCGGCGGCCGGCGCGGTGGTGATCACGAATCCCAGCAGGCGCTGCGACTTCAGGTAGAACGGCTGGACCGGCAGCGCCGAAGGCTCGGGCCGCCCGGCGACCAGCACCGCCGCGCCCCGGTCGGCAAGCACCTCCACCGCGAGCTCCAGGTCGATTCGCCCGGAGGTGTCGAACCACACCGTCGCACCACCGGGCGCCTCCGCGGCCAGCCGGTCGTGCAGGTCCTCCACGCGGTAGTCGACAACGGCGGCCGCGCCGTGGTTGCGGCACCAGGTCGCGTCCTCGGTCCGGGCCAGGGCGACCACCCGGGCACCGGCGAACGCGGCGAGTTGGCTGACGCAGCTTCCGACGTTCCCGGCGGCTCCGCCGACCACCACCGTGTCGCCGGGGCCGACGCCGCCGACGTGCCGGAACAGCCCGAGGTACGCGGTGACCGCCGGGTGGAACACCGCCACCGACCGGACCGGGTCCAGCCCGTCCGGCAGCGGGTAGAGCCGGTCGACCGGGACGACGGCGTACTCGGCCGCCGCGCCCTGCCGTCCGGCGTACCCCAGTCCGTTCGTCCACACCCGCTGCCCCGGGGCGAACGCGTCCGCCGCGACGCCGCACGCCTCGACCACGCCCACCAGGTCGCGGCCGACCACGAACGGGAACCCCGGCAGCGGGGTCCGGTAGCGACCGGAACGAATGTAGGTGTCCACCGGGTTGACCGCCACCGCCTCCACCCGGACCAGCACCTCGTCCGGCGCCGGGGCGGGTACGACGAGTTCGCCCACCCGGATGTCCTCGGCCGGGCCGAGCCGGTCGACGTACGCCGCGCGCATCGTGACCGGTACGCCGTTCGGGTGCCCGCCGCGTCGGGCGTCGAGGTGGCCGGGTGGGTCGGGTGGATCGTCACCAGGCGGGTCGTCACCAGGCGGGTCGAGCAGGTCGCCACCGGGCGGGTCTTCACCAGGTGCGTCGTTGCCGGGCGGGTCGGGAGGATCGGGCGGATCGTCGCCGGACGGGTCCGGTGGATCGTCACCGGGTGGGTCGGGCGGGTAGGGCTCCTGCCGATACTCACCGCGCGGGTCGGGGCGCACCGGACCGCTCGCGGCGGGCCCGCCGTCCTCCCCGCCCGGACCCAGCAGGCTGCGCCCCGTCACCGGGTCCGCCTCCCCGGGCGCGGACCCGGCGGCGTGCCCACGTGCGTACGTCCCATCAGCGCGGCCACCTCAGGGCAGGCCGCCGGTGGCGCGGATGTTCTGCCCGGTCAGCCAGCCGGACTCCGAACGCGCCAGGAAACCGACGACGTTCGCGATGTCGTCCGGGGTGCCGAGGCGGCCGAGCGCCGTCATCTTCGGGATCGCGGCGAGCGCCTCCGGCGGGTTCGACGCGTGCAGCAGGTCGGTGTCCGTGGCACCCGGCGAGACGATGTTGGCGGTGATCCCGCGACCGCCGAGCTCCTTGGACGCGGTGATCGTGAGGAGCTCGACGGCGCCCTTGGCGGCCTGGTAGAGCCCGTTGCCGGCGACCGGAACCTGGGTGTTGAGGCTGGAGATCGTGATGATCCGGCCACCGTCACGCACCCGCCGGGAAGCCTCCTGGAGTACGACGAACGCGCCGCGGATGTTCGCGGTGACCATCACGTCGAAGTCGTCGTCGCGGGTCCGCGCCAGCGTCGCGCGTTCGCTGACCTGCACCGCGACCGCGTTGTGCACCACTATGTCGAGCCGGGTGAGCAGCCGCTCCGCCTCCGCGAACAGCGCCCGGACCTGGTCCGGGTCGACGAGGTCCATGCGTACCGCGTGCGCCACCCCGCCCGCCGCCGCCACCTTGGCGACCACCTCGGTGGCGGCCGCCTCGTCGCTCCGGTAGCTGAACACCACCTCGGCGCCGTCGAGGGCCAGGCGCTCGACGATCGCCCGGCCGATGCCGCGCGAGCCGCCGGTGACGACCGCGCCCTTCCCGGTCAGCTCGGCACCGGCCAGCACCGCGCCGATCAGCTCGGCGTCTTCCGGCTCCACCTCCGTGGGCTCGGCTCCCATGGGCACCGCACCCGCGGGGTCTGGTCCCGTTGATTCCGCACCGGTGAATTCCGCACCTGTGGGCCCTGCTTCCTCGGCCCCGGTTCCTGTCGGGTTGGCCATGCGTTTCAACCTACCCAACTCACCCGCACGCCACCCGGGGCCGAACCCGGTGAAGATCGGGGTGGGGCAGGATGGTTCCGTCCGGCGGACGACGGACGGACGACGCGGAGGAAGGACCATCACGTGCAGGCGAGCGGCGAGCAACACTCCATCAGCGCGGCGGGCTACACCGCGACCGTCACCGAGGTCGGCGCGACCCTGCGGGAGCTGAAGCACGACGGGCGCGAGCTGGTGGCCGGGTTCGCCGCCGACGAGGTACGCCCGGTCTTCCGCGGCGCCGTCCTCGCGCCGTGGCCCAACCGCGTCATCGACGGCACGTACGACTTCGGCGGGCAGAGCCACCAGCTCGCGCTGACCGAGCCCGACCGGCACAACGCGCTGCACGGGCTGGTCGCCTGGTCGAGCTGGCAGGTCGTGCACCACTCCCCGCAGCGGGTCGAGCTCGCACTCCGGTTGTTCCCGCAGACCGGCTACCCCTTCCTGCTCGACCTGCGGGCGGCGTACGAGCTCTCCGAGGCGGGGCTGGCCTGCACGGTCGCCGCGGTCAACGCCGGCGACGCCGACGCGCCGTTCGGCTGCGCGCCGCACCCCTACCTCGTGGCCGGGCCGGGCCGGGTCGACGACTGGTCGCTGGAGCTGCCCGCCGGGAAGTACCTCGAGGTCACCGAGGACCGGCTGGTCCCGCGGGGGCTGGCCGAGGTGGACGGCACCGACTACGACTTCCGTACGCCCAGGACCATCGGGACGACGTTCCTCGACCACGCCTACACCGGGCTCGCCGCCGGTGCCGACGGCGTGGTCCGCGCGCGGGTACGCACCGCCGACGGATCCGGGGTGGAGCTTCGCTGGGATGGCGCCTGCCCGTGGGTGCAGGTGCACACCGCCGACCGGCCCGAGCCCGAGCTCGACCGGTCCGGGCTCGCGGTGGAGCCGATGACCTGCCCGCCGGACGCCTTCAACTCCGGCACCGACCTGGTGGTCCTCGCGCCCGGGCAGCGGCACGAGGCCGGCTGGACGATCGCCGCGATCTGACCCGGCGCCGGCGCTCCGTCCGTACCGCTGCGTGACTCCGGTCGTTCCGCCCCGGCCTGTCGGTGGGTGGCTCTAGGGTCTGACAACACCCTGGACCCACGGCAATCCAGACCGGCTCGGGCGGGCAGCGCCATCACGGCACACCACGGAGGACGCGATGCGATTCGTCAGCGACAGCACCCCGCTCGGCCGGGCCGCCACCTTCGCCGCCCGGCACTCGGCGGGCACCGCCGCGCCGATCCCGGCGCTGAGCGGTCTGCGGGTGTCCGCAGGCGAGGACTCCGTACGCCTCACCGGCTACGACTACGAGGCCAGCTCCACCGTGCTGTTCCCGGCCGAGGTCGACGAGCCGGGTGAGTTGCTGCTCCCCGGCCGGGTCTTCGCCGAGATCGTGCACGCGCTCCCCCAGGGCCGGGTGCGGGTGCACACCCGCGAGGGGGTGGTGGAGATCAGCGCGGGCGCGAGCGAGTTCACCCTGCCGACGCTGCCGCTGGCCGACTATCCCGAGCTGCCGACGCCGCCCGCACCGGTGGGTGCGCTCGACGCCGCGCCGTTCGCCCGGGCCGTCGCCCAGATGTCGCGCATCGCGATCCGCGGGGACGCCGTACCCGTGCTGTCCGGCACGCTGCTGGAGTTCGACGGCGAGTCGGTCACGCTCACCTCCTCCGACCGGTTCCGGGTGGCGATTCACCAGGTGCCGTGGAAGGCGACCGGATCCGACCTGCCCGCCCGGGCCGTCGTCCCCGCGCGGATGCTCGCCGACGCGACGAAGAGCCTCGGCGCCGGCACCGACCTGCTCACCGTGGGCCTCGGCGGTGAGGGCGAGGCCGTGCTCAGCCTGGGAGTCGGCGAGCGCCTCACCACCCTGCGATTGCTCGACGACACCTATCCCGCGCTGCGGACGAAGGTCCCCACCGACTTCGTGGGCACCGTCGTCCTGGCCGTGGAGGAGCTGCGGGCGGCGCTGCGACGGGTGTGCATCGTCGCCGACCGGTACGCCGCGGTCGTCCTCACGATCGGCGCGGACGAGGTGGTCGTAGGCGCCGCCGGGGACGTCGACACCCGCGGCCGCGAGCGCCTCGCGGGACGGCTCGACGGTGACGCCGGCACGGTCGCCTTCAACGCGGGCTACCTGCTCGACGGCCTGGAGGGTTTCGACACCGAGTACGTCCGGCTGGGCTTCCAGGAGGGCATCCGCCCCGCGCTGCTCACCGGCTGCGCGGCACCCGACGCCGAGTCCGAACCGGACGTGACCTACGTCGCCATGCCGCGCCGGCTGCCCGCCTGACCCGGCACCCACCCGCGGTCCGGTCTGACCTCACACCCATCCGTACCCGATCCGGCTCCGAATGGCCGGTCGGAGGTGGGCATGGCGTTCGAACTCGAGACCTACAAGCGTGCGGTGCAGCCCGTGAAGATCGACGACATCGACTTCGACGGATTCCGGGAGCGGCCGCTGTCCGCGCAGGCGCTGCGCTCGCTGCACTACATGGCCGACGTCGAGACGCACACGGTCTGCTACCTGCGCGACCTGCTGGTCACGCCGTCGCACCAGAACCCGCGCATCACGACGTTCCTCACCATGTGGAACTACGAGGAGTACTGGCACGGGGAGGTCATCGACCGGATCCTCGGCGTGCACGGCGAGGACCACGGTCCCGGCCGTGCTCGGACCGTCCGCCGGACGCAGGGCATCGCGAACGTCGTCAGCCCGATCACCCAGTGCCTCACGGCGGCGGCGATCGGCGAGGACTTCATCGCCACCCACATGAGCTGGGGCGCGATCAACGAGTGGTCCACCCATGCGGCGTACGCCCGGCTGATCGAACGCGAGAACCATCCCGTACTCACCACCGTGCTGCGCCGGATCATGCGCCAGGAGACCCGGCACGTCGCGTTCTACACCTCCGAGGCGCGCGCCCGGCTGGCCCGCAGCGCGCGTGCCCGGCGGTTCACCAGGTGGGCGCTGCGCACGCGGTGGCGCCCGGTCGGCTCGACCGTGATGCCCAGGTCGGAGACGACGTTCCTGCTCGGCTACCTCTTCGGCGACGAGAACGGACGCGGCGTCGTCGGCGACCTCGACCACAAGATCGACCGGCTTCCCGGGCTGGGCGGACTCGGCCTGGTGTCCCGCGCGGTCGGACGGTTCGGTCCCCGGCCGGGCGACCTCCCGGACGCCGCCTGACCCGACCTGACCCGACCCGATCCGGCCTGATCCGGCCTGACCCGACGCCGGTCAGGCGGGTTCGGACTCGTCGCCGTCCTCGGCCTTCGCGGTGCTCTCGGCGCTCGCCGTGCCTTGGGCGCTCGCGGTGCCTTCGGCGCCGGCGGTGTCCTCGGCGTCGACCAGGCTGAACGCGACGTCGAGGGCGGCCCGGTTCGCCTCCTCGGAACTCAGCCCCAGGCCCGCGCCGATCGGCATGCCGGAGTCCTCGCTGAGCGCGGCGGCCATGTGCATGCCGACGATCGCGAGCAGCGCCCGGATCCGGTTCTGCGGCGGCCCGCCGTCATAGAGCACCCCGTGCAGCGCGCCCATGCGTTGCTGGAACCGCTCGCCCAGCCCCGACCTGTGCATGCCGGCCGGGTTCTGCTGGAAGAACCTCATCGAGGGGAACCGGACCCGCACGATGTCGGCGTAGCGGCGCAGCACCTCGTGCCTGGTGTCGGTCGTCCGCGGCCGTTCCTCCGCCCAGGCGACCAGCGCGTCGATGTCGGCGAGGAACTCCTCCACCGTGGCGACGACGATCTCCTCCTTGGACCGGAAGTGGTAGTACAGCGCCGCCTTGGTCACCCCGAGCCGGTCGGCGATCTCCCGCAGCGAGGTGGAGTCGTAGCCCTGCTCCGCGAACAGTTCCAGCGCCACCTCCTGGATCCGGGCCCGGGTGTCCGGCCCACCCGCCTGCCGCCGGCCCGTCCGGGTCTCGGCGCGCTCGCACTCCGGCCGGCGGTCGGCCCGGGAACCCGCCCGTCCACCGCCGGTGGACCGGCCGCGCCCGGGCTGATCGGACGGCTCGTTCGGGCGTTGCGGCATGTGTCCTCCGTGGCCGGGCGGGGATACCTGTACTTGACGGGCTATTTACTTGACGGCCGGTAAGTTCGCAACTTACCGTACGGCAAGTAAGCCTACTAGCCGGCCGGTAAGTAGACCACCGCGAGACGCGCACGCCCGCGGCGCAGCCGGCCAGTCTCACCCAGCGGAGATCCAGTGACCACCACCGTGACCCCACCGGCCCGACGGGAAGTACTCGTCGTCCTGCCGGGACTGCTCCTCGCGATGTTGCTCGCCATGCTCGACCAGATGATCGTCGGCACCGCGATGCCACGGATCGTCGGCGAGCTCGGCGGCCTGGACCACCTGTCCTGGGTGGTCACCGCCTACGTCCTGATGTCCACCGTGTCCACGCCGCTCTACGGCAAGCTCGGCGACCTGTACGGCCGCAAGCGCCTCTTCCTCGGCGCGATCGCGATCTTCCTGGTCGGCTCCGCGCTGTCCGGAATGGCGCAGAGCATGGTCCAGCTGATCGGGTTCCGCGCCCTGCAGGGCCTCGGCGCCGGCGGCCTGATCGTCGGCGTGATGGCGATCATCGGCGACCTCATCCCGCCCCGGGAACGCGGGCGCTACCAGGGTTACATGTCCGCGACGATGGCGGCGGCCACGATCTGCGGCCCGCTGCTCGGCGGCTTCCTCACCGACCACTTCTCCTGGCGTTGGGCGTTCTACGTGAACATCCCGGTCGGCATCCTCGCGCTTGCCCTCGTGGCCACCACCCTGCAGCTGCCGCGGCACCGGATCAGCCACCGCATCGACTACCTGGGCGCCGCACTGTTGACGGTCGCGGCCACGTCCCTGGTGCTGGTGACGACCTGGGGCGGGACGCAGTACGACTGGGGATCGGTGCAGATCCTCGGCCTGGCCGTGCTCGGCGTCGCGTCCGTCGTCGGCTTCGTGATCGCCGAACGCCGGGCGGTCGAGCCCGTCCTGCCGCTGCGGCTGTTCAGGGACCGCAACTTCACCGCGGCTACCTTGATGGGTTTCCTGGTGGGCTTCGCGATGTTCGGCGCGGTGACGTTCCTGCCGTTGTTCCAGCAGACGGTGCAGGGCGCCTCGGCCACGAACTCCGGCCTGCTCCTGCTGCCGATGATGGCGGCGTCGCTGGTGGTGTCCCTCGTCGTCGGCACCGTGATCACCCGGACCGGCCACTACCGGGCGTTCCCGATCGCCGGCGGCGCGATGCTCACCCTGGGCGTCTTCGCGCTGTCGCTGATGGACACCGGCACCAGCAAGTTCACCCTGTCGGTCTACATGGTGATCCTCGGCATCGGGATGGGCCTGCTGATGCAGGTCACCCTCCTCATCGTGCAGAACAGCGTCGAGGCCAAGGACATGGGCGTGGCCAGCAGCACCTCGACGTTCGCCCGCTCGATCGGCGGCTCCTTCGGGGTGTCGCTGTTCGGGGCGATCTTCGCCAGCCGGCTGACCGACTCTCTCGCCGGCATGCCGGGTGCGGGCAAGCTGGCCGGCGGCGGCGGGGCGCACATCGACCCGGCCACCCTGACGCAGCTCCCGGCCGCCGCGCGCGAGACCGTGCTCACCGCGATCGCCGACGGGATGCACAGCGTCTTCTTGTGGGCGGCGCCGTTCGCCCTTGCGGCGTTCGTGATCGGCTGGGCGATCAAGGCGGTGCCGCTGCGCGGCGGGCCCGGGCAGGTGGGTCCGGCCGGTCCGGCGGGCCCGGAGGGTGAGCCGATCCCGGCCGACTCACCCAGCTGAGCCGCGTCGCCGCCGAAACGACGGCCTCCGCGTGGAAGAGGTGTGAACCGTACCGCTTTGGGTACGGTTCGCGCATGCGCCCACATCCCCACTCCAGAGGTAGCTACCGTGCCGTGCTCCATGAGATCGCCCTCGGTGAGTACGGCTTGGTTTCCACCCGCGATGCGGCAGATGAAGGGATCCCGGTAGTCGAGCTGCGAAAGCTCGCGGCCCGCGGAGGGCTTGAGCGGGTTGCCTACGGACTTTACCGAGACCCGGCCGTACCGCCGAGCGAGCTCGATCAGTATGCGCTCGCCGTCCGACTCGTCGGAGACGACGCCTACCTCATGGGCGAGTCGGTCCTGACTCGTCACAACCTCGCGCTCGTAAACCCATCTCGTATCACGGTCGGGACCCCTCATCGAACGTCCAAGGCCCTGCCGCCGGTCGTCCACGCAGTCCGCCGGAACCTGCCGGACGAGCTGCTCACGGTGGAGGACGGCATTGCGCAGACGACCGTCGCCCAAGCCGTCATCGACTGTATGGACACGGTCATGAGTGACCGGCTCCGAGATGCCATCAGCGCCGCTGGAAGGCTCGGACTGCTTTCACGGCTCGAGCAGGATGCGCTGCGCGCGCGCTTGGCTCGCCGGCACGGCGGGAGGCACGGATGAGTGACTACGCCCCACCGTCGTCCGGGCAGACGAGGCTGACTGGGCCGCCCAGGAACCTGACCTCATTGAAGGCGAGGTTCCGGAACCTCGCCTTGGGCGAGTTGGCGGTGATCCGTTTGGAGCGCGCCGTCGCGAACGTCGTGCTCGCGCAGATGCTGCCCGCTGGAGTGGTGAAGGGAGGGACTGCTCTGAAGCTTCGCCTCGGACACTCCGGATCGCGGTTCACCCCCGACTTGGATGTGGCGCGCCGAGCGACCATGGACCAGTTCTTGGCCGAGTACGGGGCCGCCCTTGCCATGGGCTGGTCCGGATTCACCAGCAAGATCGTGCCGATGAGGCCGGCGAAGCCACTTGGGGTGCCGCCGGAGTACGTCATGCAGCCGTACGACCTGAAGGTTGCCTACCAGGGTCGGTCGTGGATGACGGTTCGGCTTGAGGTTGGGCACGACGAGATTGGGGACACGGACAACCCGGACCTGCGCCTCGCACCGGACTTGGCCAACGTTTTCGCTGAGATCGGGCTGCCCGAACCTGCTCCGATCCCGGTGTTGTCGGTGGACCACCAGATCGCGCAGAAGCTGCATGCCTGCACCATGCCGGGCAGTGAACGAGCCCACGACCTTGTCGACCTCCAACTCCTGATGATCAGCGAGAAGGTGGACTTGCCAGGCGTGCGCTCCGCGTGCGAAAGACTGTTCGCGTCTCGTGGTGCGCATGCGTGGCCGCCCGTTGTCACGCCCGGGCCGACCTGGACGACGATCTACACCAGCGCTTCTGACGGGATCGCCTGCGCCCCCACTGTGGAGGAGGCAGTCGAGTGGGCCAACAGCCTGATCCAGCGAATCGCGGCCTCCGGCGAATGATCGACCACCGCTGTTGGCCGGGGTGACCGCTAACCGCCAGGCGTGTGGGCGGCAGGTTCGAGCAACGCCACGGAGGCGTCGTCGTGGACCTTGCCGCGCCCTCGCCGCCGCGCCGGTTCCGCGGCGGCGTCGGCGCGCTCGGCCTCCCGGGTCCGGGCGATCCAGGCGTCCGGGCCGTCGGCTTCGAGGGCGTCCAGCATCCCCCGCCAGTTATGGGTTCCGAACGTGTCCACCAGCCGGGTCGCGCCGTCGGTGGCCACCGCCAGCCGGCGCAGGCCGGTCACGTCGATGGTCCCGGCGAGCGCTTCGTACGCCGACTCGGGTCGCTCCGCCGCCACCCAGTACCCGCCCGGCTGGTTGCGGTGGGACCGCACCCTGGGGGCGGAGGGTGCCTCACCCCGGGCGCGCAGGCGCCGGCCCACGTCGCCGGCCCGGTGGTCGGTGATCACCACGATGCCGTCGTCGACGGGAAGGGCGCCGGGACGCTCGTCGCCGAGGTCGAGCAGGACGGCCGAGTCGGCGAGTACGAGGTAGTCGAGGACGTCGAGCCCGCCGCCGCGAAGCCGGGCCGCGGCCACCGTCGCCGCGGGACTGTCCGGGTGGGCGAGGTCGCAGGTCCCGGAGTGCGCGTCCCGGGTGGCCACGATCGCCTCGGCCAGGCAGTCGGCCAGCGGCACGATGTCCTGGCCGGTGTCCCCGCCCCCGTTTCGGCCCGCCAGCCGGACGAAGTGGCCGCCCAGCGTTCGCGCGTACCACGCAACGCCGTGCCGGCAACCGGTGTCGGTGCGGTCCATCGGGGTCACGCCGTCGAGCACCACCGCGAGCCGCGGCCCGGCGGACAGGAAGTCCTCGTTGTCGAGGTCGGGGCTGCCGGGTTCACTCGCGTACGTCACCCGCACGGTGCGTTTGGCCGTCACACCGGTGCAGACTATCCGGCATGTCGCAGGCACCGGAGGGACGTTCGTACCGCCATCTGGTCTCGGTCAAGGGAGTGTGCTTCCAAGGCGACCGCGTCCTGTTGCTGCGCAACGAGCGCGACGAGTGGGAGCTGCCCGGCGGGAAGCTGGAGTACGCCGAGGACCCGGCCGGCTGCGTGGCCCGGGAGGTTGCTGCCACGTCCTCGATTCCACGGCACCGGTACGCAGCGACGAGCATGTGGACATCGGGCTGTTCACCGTCGAGGAGGCGGCCCGGCTGCCCATGCCCGCGGGCTACCTGCGCTCGGTCCGCGCCTGGCGAAAACCTGACCACGGAGGTACGCGATGAAGGGCAACACAGCACGCGGCGGACGGCTGAACTTCGACCGGGTGGTGGACGCCTACGACGCGGGCCGGCCGAGCATCCCCGCCGAGGTGGTCGACCGAGCCGTCGAGCGCATCGGCCTGCGGTCCGGCGACACCGTACTGGAGATCGGCGCCGCCACCGGGCAGCTGACGAAGGCGCTACGGGCGCGCGACCTGTCGGTGGTGGCTCTCGAACCCGGTCCGGCGCTGCGGACCCGGCTGGTCCGGCACCTCGACGAGGACACCGGGTTCGTCGCGCGCGGTGAGTTCTTCGAGGAGTACGCCGGGGAGGAGGGGCCGTTCGCGGCGATCTGGTCGGCGAACGCGTTCCACTGGGTCGATCCGGCCGTGTCGTACGAGAAGTCGGCGCGGTTGCTCGCACCCGGCGGCCACCTGGTGCTGATCTGGACCTACCCGATCCTGCGCGACGACCTGCAGGAAGCGATGAACGCGAGCGCGTTCGCCGAGGAGCCGGACTTCGCCTACGACCCGGGGCAGTTCGCCGATTATCTCGACCGGGTGGGTGCGGAGGGCCGGGAGGAGCTCGCCGCGTCCGGGGTGTTCGAGCAGCCGGAGTACGAGCTGAGGACGCACGCCTACACGCAGGACGTGGACACCTATCTGGCGTACCTCATGTCGTACGGCCACGTCGCCGGCCGCGAGCAGGACGAACGCGACGCGCTGGCGACGAAGGTGCGCACCACGCTCGGCACCCTCGGCGTGGACCGGGTCGAGCTCACCCTGCACGCCTACACGTGCGTGGCGCGGCGCCGCTGAGCCCGGGCCCGGCCGGTAGCCGTCAGCCAGTGGCCTTCAGCCGTGGCCGTCAGCCGAACCACTTTCGCTTCTTGGGGTGGAAGTCGGCCCCGCCGAAGATCGCCACGCCCTTGATCACCACGACCGGGGCGTCCGGCGACGGGGGCGCGTCGCCGGTCTTCACCGAGATGCCGCCCATGATGCCGCTGGCCTCGTTGCGGATCACCACACCCTCGGGGAGGGAGACGTCGACGCCGCCGAACAACGCGAACAGCTCGATCACCACCTCCGGTGCGTCGAACGTGGCCTCGCTGAGGTCGAGGTCGACCCCACCGAAGACGGCCACCGCCCGGCTGCGCCGGCGCAGCCGCCAGCGGCCCTTGCGTTCGACGCCCCCGAAGATCGCGATCATCTGGTCGACGCTCTCCGAAGCGCCGGCCGGGTCGACCACCGGGGTGTTCGCGGACCGGTCGGCCGGCCGCGGCTGCGGATGACCCGGCGTCGCGGCGAGGTCGTAGGTGATCGGCTCGAGCTCGCCCATCGTCTTGGCCTCGTAGACAGCGTCGAGACGCTCGGAGTGCTCGTTGACGTCCAACCGCCCGTCGGCCAGCGCTTCCCCCAGCACCTTGACGATCCGCTCCCGATCGGCATCGGAGGCGCGCAGGTGAGACGCCCCGGAGGGACGCACTGGTTCAGGCAGGTTTGTCATGGCGGAAGGATAAGCCCTCCCCGGCCGACGTAGCGTGTGAGGAAGGGGGCCTCCCCCGTTGCCCTCCAACCGCCCGGTGACCGTGCCCGAGAGTGGAGGACAACATGGACAAACCCACTGTCGACGACCTGCGCGACCGGGTGCACGGCCGCGTGGTCACCGCGGGGGACGTGGAGTACGACCCGGCCCGGCGGGTCTACAACGCGATGATCGACCGCAGGCCGCGGGTGGTCGTCCAGGCGAGGAACGCCGGCGACGTCCGCGCGACCGTGGACTTCGCCCGGGACAGCGAACTGGACCTCGCCGTGCGCGGCGGCGGGCACAGCGTGCCGGGGTACGGCACCTGCGACGACGGGGTCGTGCTCGACCTGTCCGGTATGCGTGGCGTGCGGGTCGACCCGCAGGCAGCCACCGCGCGCGCCGAGGGCGGGGCCACCTGGGGCGACTTCGACACCGCCACCCACGCGTTCGGGCTGGCGGCGCCGGGCGGGATCATCTCCACCACCGGCATCGGCGGGCTCACCCTCGGCGGCGGCATCGGCCACCTGGACCGGTCGCTCGGCCTGTCCTGTGACAACCTGCGCAGCGCCGACGTGGTGACCGCCGACGGGAGGTTCCTCCTCGCGAGCCCGGACGACAACGCCGACCTGTTCTGGGCGCTGCGCGGTGGCGGCGGCAACTTCGGCGTGGTGACCTCGATGGAGTTCGGGCTGCACCCGGTGTGCGACGTCTACGCCGGGCCGGTCTTCTTCGAACTCGAACACGCCGCCGACGTTCTCCGCTTCTACCGCGACTTCATCCAGACCGCGGACGAACGGCTGTCGGTGTTCCCGGCGTTCCAGATCGCCCCGCCGCTGCCGTTCATCCCGGTCGAACGCCACGGCGACCCGCTCGTCGGGCTGGTGGCCTGCTGGGCCGGGCCGATGGAGGAGGCGGAGCGGGCCGTGGCGCCGATCCGCGAGATCGCGCCGCCGGTCGCCGAGCACCTCGGCCCGATGCCCTACCCGGCGCTCAACGGGATGTTCGACGCGCTGGTGCCGCCCGGGATGCAGCACTACTGGAAGGCGGCGTTCGCCCGCGAGCTCACCGACGAGGTGATCGCGGCCCACTGCGACTTCGGCCCGCGGCTGCCGGCCCTCAACTCCACCATGCACATCTACCCGATCAACGGGGCGGCGCATCGCGTCGACGGCGGCGCCACCGCGTTCGCCAACCGGGACATGACGTTCGCCACCGTCATCGCCGGCGTCTGGCCCGACCCGGCCGACAACGAGGCCAACATCGCGTGGGTACGCGACTACTACCAGGCCGTCGCGCCCTATTCGGCGGACGCGGGATACGTCAACTTCATGTCCGAGGACGACCAGTCGAAGACCCCTACGAACTACCGGGACAACTACGACCGGCTGGTCGCGCTGAAGCAGGCGTACGACCCGGGAAACCTCTTCCACCTCAACCAGAACATCGTTCCCTGAACGATGTTCTCCCGCTCCGGCACGCCTGGACGCCCGGACGAGCTCTCGGGTCCGCGGGCAGGGAAGTGTGAAGACGCGCGGGGGTCAGGGGCCCCGCGGGTCTTCACACTTCACCTGATCGGGCCGGACCGAACCGGAAGCGTGAATGCCGGCGGGGGGCCTGACCACCCGGGCTCTTCACGCTTCACCCAGCTCGCTGCCACGGTGGGAGTCATCGATTCTTCCGCGGAAGAATCGGCGCCCGGCCCGCAGGACAGTCGAGTTCGGAGTTCGGAGTTGGGAGTTCGGTCCGAATTGGGTACGTCCTAGTCGATCCGGCGCAGGTAGCGGTGCCGGGCACGCACCTCGTCGAGGAGTTCGTCCGCGCTCAGCGCGAGGTGGTCGAACCTCGGGTCCACCTCGTGCACCCGGGTGGCGTCGACGAGCTCGGCCTCCGGCGGCAACTGGTCCCGTACCGCGCTCGCCGCCTCGGCCATCGTTGAGGACTCGAGGCCCAGGCTCTCGACGTGCTTGGACGGGTCGTTCTTCCGGGCCGCACGCAGGGCGCTGGTCTCGCTGAGAACGACCTCGACCTTCGCCAGGGTCTCCCGCGCGTCGGCGAGGACGGCGTAGGCGCCCTCGATCCTGGCCTGCATCTCCTGCCGCTCGAGGACGGCGTGGTTCATCTCGGTCTTGGCGTCGGAGATCCTTCCCTGGTTGAGGGAGTACCCCAGCACCGCGCCCAGGGTCGCCGCGACCACGGCGGCCACACCGGCGTACAGGCTGACGAAGTGGTCCCACGAACGCGCCTGCCCGGACAGGTAGGCCACGAAGCCGCCGAACCCGACGATCACCAACAGGCAGAAGAACGCCCGCGGGTCACTCCACGTGAAACCGCCGCGCTCTCGCCTGGCGTTGTCCCTGCTCATGTTTCCCCCCGCGGACATCGAATCTGTCGGACCCGTCGCACCCGGCCCGGGACTTCCGTTACCGACTCATCATCCTAGGCACGGCCGTCACCGGCCCGCTGTCAATCCGGGGTGGACACAAACAAAGAGGTGGTGCGGAGATCCCTTACAGGCAAGGGATTTCCGCACCACCTTTGAGTAGGCCGGCGTACGTCAGGCGGGAACGGCGTCGGTCTCGCGGTCCCAGTGCCGGTGCCCGCTCATCGCCTCGGCGAACACCCGGCAGAAGTCCTCCAGCCGGTTCTTGTCCGGGCCGCGGCCCTGGGTGATCACGCCGCGGTCGTCGACCGGCCGGTCGGAGTTCGTGGCCACCATGACCTCACCGATCGGCGCCCGGGTGAGGACGTCGATTCCCTCCGCCACCGCGCCGACGGTCTTGGCGTGCTTGAACGCCTCGGCGAGGAAGTGCAGCGCCTCGCCGTCGCGGGACAGCGCCTGCGCGGCCTCGGCACCGCCGGGCACGACCACCGCGTCGTACAGCACCGACGCCACGGTGTTCAGCCGGCGGTCGGCCTCGACCATCGAACCGTTCGTGGTGGTCAGCTTCCCGTCCCGCAGGCCGAGCACCTCCGGCAGCAGACCAAAGCCGGCGAGGTTCTCCACCAAGGCGTTCACGTGCACCTCGTCCACGCCGTCGGCGGCGAGCACCGCGACCATCCGGGTGTCGATCGGCCCGCCCGGACGCACCTGGCTCAGCGCCGGGGAGGACTTGCCGTGGTTGGGGCGATCCGCCTTCGCCGGCGGCTCCACCCCGACCCCGGTGGCCACGGCGAACGCGAGCTCGTGGTCGATCCGGTTGAGGTGTTCGACGACGCGTTCGCGGATGTACTTGCGCTCCACCTTGCCCAGCTCGAACTGGAACGCCGCGACGATGTGCTCCTTCTCCGGCGCGGACATGCTGTTCCAGAACAACGTGGCCTGGTTGTAGTACTCCTTGAAGCTCTCGCTCCGGTTGCGGATCGTGTGACCCTCGACGCGCTGCTGGTAGTGGCGGAAGACCTCGCCGTCGCCGCCCACCGCGGGGCAGCCGCCGCCGATGGTGTTCGGGGAGTAGCTGGACTGCGTGCGGTAGATCTGGTGCTGGTGGTAGCCGTCCCGGTGGTTGTTGGCGACCGGGGCGACCGGCCGGTTGACCGGGATCTGGGCGAAGTTCGGTCCGCCCAGCCGGATCAGCTGCGTGTCGAGGTAGGAGAAGTTGCGCGCCTGCAGCAGCGGGTCGTTGGTGAAGTCGATGCCGGGCACGATGTTCGCGGTGTGGAACGCCACCTGCTCGGTCTCGGCGAAGAAGTTGTCCGGGTTGCGGTCGAGCACCAGCTTGCCGATCCGGCGGACCGGCACCTGCTCCTCCGGAATGAGCTTCGTCGCGTCCAGCAGGTCGAAGTCGAACTTGAACTCGTCCTCCTCCGGCACCAGCTGCACACCGAGCTCCCACTCGGGATACTGGCCGGACTCGATCGACTTCCACAGGTCCCGGCGGTTGAAGTCGGGGTCCTTGCCGGAGGTCTTCTGCGCCTCGTCCCACACCAGCGAGTGGACGCCGAGCAGCGGCTTCCAGTGGAACTTCACGAACGTGCCGCGTCCCTCGGCGTCGACGAACCGGAACGTGTGGACGCCGAAGCCCTCCATCATCCGGTAGCTGCGTGGCAGTGCGCGGTCCGACATCAGCCACATCACCATGTGCAGCGACTCCGGCTGCAGCCCGATGAAGTCCCAGAACGTGTCGTGGGCGGACGCGGCCTGCGGAATCTCGTTGTGGGGTTCGGGTTTGACAGCGTGCACGAAGTCGGGGAACTTGATGCCGTCCTGGATGAAGAACACGGGCATGTTGTTGCCCACCAGGTCGTAGTTTCCCTGCCTGGTGTAGAACTTCGTCGCGAACCCGCGTACGTCGCGCACGGTGTCGGCCGACCCGCGCGAGCCACCGACGGTGGAGAACCGCACGAACACGGGAGTACGCCGGCCCGGCTCGGCCAGGAAGTCGGCGACGGTGACGTCGGCCATCGACTCGTACGCCTCGAAGTAGCCGTACGCACCCGCACCGCGCGCGTGCACCACCCGCTCGGGGATCCGCTCGTGGTCGAAGTGGGTCATCTTCTCCCGGAGGTGGAAGTCCTCCAGCAGCGTCGGACCACGCTCACCCGCCGCGAGGGAGTCGTCGGTGCTGTCGACACGGACACCCTGGTCGGTGGTCAGGTGCGTGCCCTCGATGTCCACCCGGTACGCCTCGAGCTGCTGGTCCTTGCTGTCGGCACCGTCAGCACCGTTGGCACCGTCACCGGATGCCGTGGTCGGGTTGTTCGTGGTCGGGTCGTCCATGCCCAAGCCCCCTGAGGGTAGATGCGTTTGTCGTGTGCCCCTACCCGGGGGACGAGCCGGTACTCGCACGTGGCCGCGAACGGATGAACGGATGGCCGGATGGATGGCTGGGATGGATGGCCGGATGGATGGTCAGAACGTGCGCGCGCCGCCGCCGCTCATCGGACCACGAGGACGTGCTCACCGCGCGGCACCAGCTCACCGATCACGGGCGCGCCCGGCACCTCGCCGGCGACCAGCAGGCCGCCGGAGGTCTGCGCGTCGGCGAGCAGCAGTGCCTCGTCGGCGGACACCGCGGACAGGTCCGCGTGCGGGGCCACCCAGTCCAGGTTGCGGCGGGTGCCGCCGCTGACGTAACCGTCCCGCAGCGCCTCCCGGGCGCCGGGGAGGTACGGCACCGCGGCGGCGTCCACGACCGCGGTCACCCCGCTGGCCCGCGCCAGCTTGTACAGGTGCCCCAGCAGGCCGAACCCGGTGACGTCGGTCGCGCACCGCACCCCCGCCGCCACCGCGGCCCGCGCGGCTTCTGCGTTGAGCGCGGTCATCGAGGCGACCGCCTCCGCGAACACCTCGCCGGTCGCCTTGTGCCGGGAGTTCAGGACGCCCACACCGAGCGGCTTGGTGAGGCTGAGCGGCACGCCGGCCCGGCCCGCGTCGTTGCGCATCACCTGGCCCGGGTCGACCAGACCGGTCACCGCCATGCCGTACTTCGGCTCCGGGTCGTCCACGCTGTGCCCGCCGGCGAGGTGGCAGCCGGCCTGCCGGGCCACATCGAGTCCGCCGCGCAGCACCTCGGTGGCCAGCTCGAACGGCAGCACGTCGCGGGGCCAGGCCAGCAGGTTGACCGCGACGACCGGCGTACCGCCCATCGCATAGACGTCGGACAGCGCGTTGGCGGCGGCGATCCGGCCCCAGTCGTACGGGTCGTCGACCACCGGCGTGAAGAAGTCGGTGGTGAGGACGAGCGCCAGGCCGTCGCGTACGCCGACGACGGCCGCGTCGTCGCCCGCGTCCAGCCCGACCAGCAGCTCACCCGGCGGCGTGGGCGCGCCCTCGTCAGCACCCCCGCCGCCGGCGAGGCCCGCGACGATCTGCTCCAGCTCGCCCGGCGGGATCTTGCAGGCGCACCCGCCGCCGTGGGCGTACTGCGTCAGCCGGATCGCGCCGGACTCCGCGGTGGCGTCGGAGGGCGTTCGGGTCTGCGTCATGCCCCCATGCTGCCCCGCCGCCCGGCCCACTCACCAGGTCGGGGAACTTCCCGGCCGCTCAGGGCCGGGTGAAGTCGTACTCGATCGCGTAGGTGTGGCCGCCGTCCTCGTGCACGGTGATCGTGACCTCGCCGCGGATCCCGGTGAGCTCGCCGGTCCCGGTGTCCGGGACGACGGTCACCGTCATGGTGCTGTACGGGCCCGCGTCGTCGGTCTCCATCGTCGCCGCGTGCTGGACGACGAAGGTGCCGGTGCGCCCGTCCAGGGTGCCGGTCATCCGCTCGATCGCGACGTACGCCGCCGACGTCGGCACCCGCCCGGCGACCGTGAGCAGCCGGGCCGTGCTCGTCCCCGTCAGGCCGCCGCGGAACTCCTTGCCGACGAGGACGCTCGCGATCGTCACGCCGCCGTCCTCCTCCTCGGTGGTGGCGTCCCAGCGGGTGATCTCGAAGCTTCCGGTCGCACGGTGTCCCATCGCGGTTCCTCCCTGTCCCGGCCCGTGCCTGTCCGCCGGGCTTCGGGGACGAGCGTTCCAGCCGTACCTGTCAACCTCTGTCAGCAACAGGTGGGGATGCCATGATGTGGCGGTGGTCCGTGGAGGCGTCTCCGGCCTGGTGGCCGGCACGGTCTTCAACACCGATGAGCGGCAGGAGCTGTCGCTGGCGGGTTCGATTCCCGTCCGCCTCCGCCACGGACGTACGCCCGTCCTCCCCACCGGAGTGAGCCCGCGATGACCGACGCCCGCCGCCGCGTACCCCGTACGGACGCCGTCCTCGCCGACCCACGGCTGGCCGAGCCGGCGCGGCACCTCGGCCGGGCCGCGGTGAAGGCGGCCGTCGTCGCCGCGCAGCAACGCGTCCGCGAGGGCCGGGTCGAGCCCGGGGCCCTCGTCGACGCCGTACTCGCCGGCCTGCCCGCCTCGGCCACCAGCCTGCGCCGGGTGGTGAACGCGACCGGCGTGATCGTGCACACCAACCTCGGCCGCGCCCCGCTGTCGGCCGCGGCCCGGGAGGCGCTGGACGTCGCCGCCGGGACCACCGACGTGGAGTACGACCTGGCCACCGGCGCCCGGGCTCGGCGCGGGCGGGGCGCCCTGGACGCGCTCGCCTCGGCCGTGCCCGACGCGGGCGGGGTGCACGTCGTCAACAACAACGCCGCCGCGCTGCTGCTGGTCGCGCTGACCCTGGCGCAGGGCCGGGAGATCGTGCTCAGCCGGGGCGAGTTCGTCGAGATCGGCGACGGCTTCCGGATCCCGGACCTGCTGGCGGCGAGCGGCGCCCGGCTGCGTGAGGTGGGTACGACGAACCGGACCACGCTCGCGGACTACGAGCAGGCGATCGGCCCGGACACGGGGTTCGTGCTGAAGATCCACCCGTCCAACTTCGTCGTGTCCGGCTTCACCGCCGGGGTGGACGTCGCCGGCCTGGCCGGGCTCGGCGAGCGCCTCGGCGTACCCGTCGTGGCCGACATCGGGTCCGGCCTGCTCGCCCCGCACCCGCTGCTGCCGGACGAGCCGGACGCCGCGAGCACCCTGCGCGCGGGCGCGACGCTGGTCACCGCGAGCGGCGACAAGCTGCTCGGCGGACCGCAGACCGGCCTGCTGTTCGGCGTACGCGAGGTGGTGGAGCGGGTCCGCCGGCACCCGGCCGCGCGGGCGATGCGGGTGGACAAGCTCACCCTCGCGGCGCTGGAGGCGACGCTGCGCGGGCCGGTTCCGCCGGTGCGCGCCGCGCTGGACGCCGAGCCGGCGGAGTTGCGGGTACGCGCGGACAAGCTCGCCGCCGCGCTCGCCGGAGCCGGGATCGACGCCACCGTGGTCGCCTGCCGGTCGGCGGTCGGCGGAGGCGGGGCACCCGAGGTGGAGCTGGCGAGCTGGGGCGTCGGCGTGCCCGCGGGATGGGCGGTGCCGTTGCGTACCGGCGACCCGCCGGTGGCCGGCCGGGTGCACGAGGGCCGCTGCGTACTCGACCTGCGCACCGTCGCGCCCGAGGACGACACCGTGGTCGCGGACGCGGTCGCCCGCGTCGCCGCGGGTCCGGCGCCCGGCGCGGGAACCTGAGGGCGGGCACGGGATGTACGTCGTCGCCACCGCCGGCCACGTCGACCACGGCAAGTCGACGCTGGTCCGCCGCCTCACCGGCATGGAGCCGGACCGCTGGGCCGAGGAACGCCGCCGCGGGCTGACCATCGACCTGGGCTTCGCCTGGACCCGGCTGCCCGACGGCCAGCCGCTGGCCTTCGTCGACGTGCCCGGCCACGAGCGGTTCGTCCCCAACATGCTCGCCGGCGCGGGGCCGGTGGCGGCCGCGATGTTCGTGGTGGCCGCCGACGAGGGGTGGCGGGCGCAGTCGGCCGAGCACCTCGCCGCGCTGGACGCGCTCGGCGTACGTCACGGGCTGCTCGTCGTCACCCGCGCCGATCTTGCCGACCCCGAACCCGCACGGGCGCAGGCGCTGGAACACCTCGCGGCCAGCACGCTCGGCTCGCGCGGCCCCGGCGGCACCGTCCCGTCGGTCGCGGTGAGCGGCCGCACCGGCGCCGGGCTGGACGACCTGCTGACCGAACTGGTCGCGCTGACCCGCCGGCTGCCCACGCCGGACCCGGACGCCGACGTACGGCTGTGGGTGGACCGCTCGTTCAGCGTGCGCGGCGCCGGCACGGTGGTGACCGGCACACTCACCGCGGGCACCATCACGGTCGGCGACACTCTTTCCGCCGCCGGTTCCGCCGCCGGTTCCGCCGCCGGCCGGCTGGTGCGGGTCCGCGGCCTGCAGGCGCTCGGCGAGGACGTACGAAACGTGTCCGGGACCGCCCGGATCGCTGCGAACCTGCGCGGTGTGGACCGTACGGACCTCGGCCGCGGCGACGCGCTGGTCACCCCCGGCGCCTGGCGGGAGACCGAGGTCGCCGACGTCGCGCTCCGGTCCACCGGGGATTCCGGGGATGCCGGAGCTGGCGGCGATGGAGCGGGCGAGCTGCCCGGGACGCTGGTGCTGCACGTCGGCGCGGCCGCGGTACCGGTGCGGGTCCGCCCGCTCGGACCGGACGCGGCCAGGCTCACCCTCGACCGGCCGCTGCCGCTGCGCACCGGCGACCGCGGCCTGCTGCGCGACCCCGGCCGGCACCAGGTCGCCGCGGGGGTGGTGGTGCTGGACGCCGCACCACCGGGACTGCGCCGCCGGGGTGCGGCCCGGGCCAGGGCGGCGACCCTCGAGCCGGTCCTACGGGAGGCGAGCGCCACCGACGAACCGACCGCCCCGGCCAACCTCGCCGCGTACGTCGCCGGTCTGCACCTGCGCGAGCACGGCCTGGTGCGCCGAGAGGAGCTCCGCGCGCTGGGGCTGCCCGAGCTGCCGCCGGACGGTCTCGACGTCGGCGCCGACTGGTGCGCGAACGCCGGCCGCTGGGCGGAGCTGATCAGCAGGGCACCGGAGGAGCTGGCCGGCTGGGAACGCGAGCAGCCGCTGGCCGCCGGCATGCCGTCCGACGTACTCCGGCAGCGTCTCGGTGTGCCCGCCGCCCTGCTCCCGGCCGTGGCCGGCGCCGCGCACCTGGTGCTGCGGGACGGTCAGGTACGCCGGCCCGGCACCGAGGCGACGCTGCCCCCGGCGGTGGAGAAGGCGGTGCGCGCGGTCGAGGACGACCTGGCCGCCGAGCCGTTCGCGGCACCCGAGGCTGCCCGGCTGGCCGAACTCGGCCTCGACACCCGCGAGCTCGCCGCGGCGGTGCGGGCCGGCCGGCTGCTCCGCGTCACCGACACGGTGGTGCTGCTGCCCGGCGCCCCGGACCAGGCCCGGCGTACTCTCGCGGCCCTCGACCAGCCGTTCACCCTCAGCCAGGCACGGATCGCGCTGGGCACGACCCGCAGGGTGGCGGTTCCCCTGCTGGAGCTGCTCGACGAGCGCGGCGTCACCGAGCGGCTGCCCGACAGCAGCCGCCGGCTCGCCCCGCGCGCCACTGTCAGCGAAGGGCGCTAGGGTCGAAAGCCACGCAGCACGACAACAGCAACAGCAGCACCCCTCGCGCGAAACCGCTGGAGGCGATCGTGGCCGTACGACAGTGGATCGAGGGCTGGCCGGTCTATCGCCAGCTCACCGGTCAGGATCCCCTCGGCCGCGGCGCCGCGGTCACTTCCGAGCACACCCGCCACCTGCGGGCGCGCACCGAGCAGGCCGACAAGGTGGTCCGGTCGATCTGCCCGTACTGCGCGGTCGGCTGTGGCCAGAAGGTCTACGTCAAGGACGGCCGGGTCACCCAGATCGAGGGCGACCCCGACTCCCCCATCTCCCGCGGCCGGCTGTGCCCCAAGGGCTCGGCCAGCAAGCAGCTCGTCACCAGCCCGAGCCGGGTCACCACCGTGCTCTACCGGCGGCCGCACGGCACCGACTGGGAACGCATCCCCCTCGACCGGGCGATGGAGATGGTCGCCGACCGGGTGCTCGCGACCCGGCGCGAGACCTGGCAGGACGAGGAGGACGGCAAGGTCACCCGTCGCACCATGGGCATCGCGAGCCTGGGCGGGGCGACGCTGGACAACGAAGAGAACTACCTGATGAAGAAGCTCTACACCGCGATGGGGGCGGTGCAGATCGAGAACCAGGCCCGGATTTGACACTCCGCAACCGTTCCCGGTCTGGGAGCCAGTTTCGGTCGCGGCGGCGCCACGACGTTCCAGCAGGACCTGAGCAACGCTGACTGCATCCTCATCGAGGGCTCGAACATGGCCGAGTGCCATCCGGTCGGGTTCCAGTGGGTGATGGAGGCGAAGGCCAAGGGCGCGCGGGTGATTCACGTCGACCCGCGGTTCACCCGTACGAGCGCGGTCGCCGACACCCACGTCGCGCTGCGGGCCGGTTCCGACATCGCGTTCCTCGGCGGGCTGGTCAACTACGTGCTGAGCAACGGCCTGGAGTTCCGGGAGTACGTCGCCGCCTACACCAACGCGGGCGCGATCCTGCGCGAGGACTTCCGCGACACCGAGGACCTCGACGGGCTGTTCTCCGGCTTCGACCCCGAGAAGGTCGCCTACGACACCGAGTCCTGGATGTACGAGGGGACCGAGACCGCACCGGCGGCCGGACAACGCGACCAGCCGGACGAGGACTCCGGTGGCGAGGGCGACGCCGGCACCGAACACGGCGGCCAACGGCACCGCGAGGCGGCTCGCGGTGAGTCGTACGGCAGCGGCGGTGCGGCCCTGCGCGCCAAGCCGCGGATCGACCCCACCCTCCAGCACGAGCGCTGCGTCTTCCAGGTGCTCAAGCGGCACTTCGCCCGCTACACCCCCGAGGTCGTGGAGGAGACCTGCGGCATCCAGGCCGAGCAGTTCCTCGACGTCGCCCGGGCGGTGACGGAGAACTCCGGCCGCGAACGCACCACCGCGATCGTCTACTCCGTCGGGTGGACCCAGCACACGGTCGGTGTGCAGTACATCCGTACCGCCTCGATCCTGCAGACCCTGCTGGGCAACATGGGCCGGCCCGGCGGCGGCATCATGGCGCTGCGCGGCCACGCCAGCATCCAGGGGTCCACCGACATCCCGACGCTGTTCAACCTGCTGCCGGGCTACCTCCCGATGCCGCACGCGCACCAGCACCGGGACCTCGACTCCTACGTCGCGACCGACGCGGGCCAGACCGGGTTCTGGGGCAACATGCGCAGCTACGCCGTCAGCCTGCTGAAGGCCTGGTGGGGTGACGCGGCCCAGCCGGACAACGACTTCTGCTTCGGCTACATGCCGCGGATCACCGGCGAGCACGGCACCTACAAGACGGTGATGGAACAGATCGCCGGCACCTGCAAGGGCTACTTCCTGGCCGGGGAGAACCCCGCGGTCGGCTCGGCCAACGCCAAGCTGCAGCGGCTCGGCCTGGCCAACCTCGACTGGCTGGTGGTCCGCGACCTGCAGCTGATCGAGAGCGCGACGTTCTGGAAGGACGGCCCGGAGATCGAGACCGGCGAGCTCGCGACGGAGGAGACCGGCACCGAGATCTTCTTCTTCCCGGCCGCCGCGCACACCGAGAAGGACGGCACCTTCACCAACACCCAGCGGCTGCTGCAGTGGCACCACAAGGCGGTCGAGCCACCCGAGGACGCGCGCAGCGACCTGTGGTTCTACTACCACCTCGGCCGGCTGATGCGGGAGAAGCTGGCCGGCTCCACCGACGAGCGCGACCGCCCGCTGCTGGACCTGACCTGGGACTACCCCACCGAGGGCCCGACCGCGGACCCCTCGGCGGAGGCCGTCCTGCGCGAGATCAACGGCGTCGGCCCGGACGGCGCGCTGTCGTCGTACACCGAACTCGCCGACGACGGCTCCACCGCCTGCGGGTGCTGGATCTACTCCGGTGTCTACGCCGGCGAGCACAACCACGCCGCGGACCGCAAGCCGGGCCAGGAGCAGAGCCTGGTCGCGCCGCAGTGGGCGTGGGCGTGGCCGGCGAACCGCCGGATCCTCTACAACCGCGCCTCCGCCGACCCCGAGGGCCGGCCGTGGAGCGAGCGCAAGAAGTACGTCTGGTGGGACGAGGAGCAGGGCCGCTGGACCGGTGAGGACGTGCCCGACTTCGAGCCCACGAAGCGACCCGACTACGTCCCGCCGGAGGGTGCCCGCGCCCAGGACGCGCTGGCCGGCGACGACCCGTTCGTCATGCAGGCCGACGGCAAGGCGTGGCTGTTCGCGCCGGCGGGCCTCACCGACGGCCCGCTGCCCGCGCACTACGAGCCGGAGGAGTCACCGGTCGCCAACCCGTTGTACGGCCAGCAGGGCAACCCGGTCCGGCAGCGTTACCCGCGCCGGCACAACCGCTACAACCCGAGCGGCACCGAGCCCGGCTCGGCGGTGTTCCCGTACGTCTTCACGACGTACCGGCTCACCGAGCACCACACCGCCGGCGGGATGAGCCGCACTCTGCCCTACCTGTCCGAGCTGCAGCCGGAGTTCTTCTGCGAGGTGTCGCCGGAGCTGGCGCGGGAGCGTGGCCTCACCCACCTCGGCTGGGCGACCATCGTCTCCGCGCGGACGGCGATCGAGGCGCGGGTGCTGGTCACCGCGCGGATGAAGCCGATCCGGATGCGCCGCCGGACCATCCACCAGGTCGGCCTGCCCTACCACTGGGGGCCGAACGGGCTCAGTGTCGGCGACGCGGCCAACGAACTGCTGTCGGTGGTGCTCGACCCCAACGTCCACATCCAGGAGGCCAAGGCCGCGACCTGCGACATCCGGCCCGGGCGGCGACCACGCGGGCGTGATCTGCTGGCCATGATGGACCGCTACCAGCTGCGGGCGGGTCTGCCGGCCGACACCCCGGCCCTCGACGCCCCGACAGGAGAGGCGACCTGATGAACAACCGCCTGGCGGGACCTCTCGCCGACCCGGCCGGGGACGCGGGCCACCCCGACGACCATCCGCAGCGGGTGGGGTTCTTCACCGACACCTCGGTGTGCATCGGCTGCAAGGCGTGCGAGGTCGCCTGCAAGGAGTGGAACGCGCTGCCCGAGGACGGCCTTGACCTCCTCGGCCAGTCCTACGACAACACCGGCGCGCTCGGGGCGAGCACCTGGCGGCACGTGGCGTTCGTCGAGCAGCAGACGCCGTCCACGCGGCCGGCGGTCGATCTCGGAATGCCCGGAGTCGGTACGCCGGCCCAGCTCGACCCGGCCACCGCGCGCACCGTCGGCGAGGACGGCGGGATCGGCGACGGCGCCGCCGGCGAGGACGCCGGAGCCCTGCGCTGGCTGATGTCCAGCGACGTCTGCAAGCACTGCACGCACGCGGCCTGCCTGGACGTCTGCCCGACGGGCGCGCTGTTCCGGACCGAGTTCGGCACCGTGGTCGTGCAGGACGACGTGTGCAACGGCTGCGGCTACTGCGTCTCGGCCTGCCCGTACGGCGTCATCGACATCCGCCCCGACAACGGCGGGGCGTTCAAGTGCACGATGTGCTACGACCGGCTCGGCGACGGGCTGGAGCCCGCGTGTGCGAAGGCGTGCCCCACCAAGTCGATCCAGTTCGGCCCGCTGGACGAGCTGCGGGAGACGGCCCGCGAGCGGGTGGCGGCGCTGCAGGAGGCCGGGGTGGACACCGCCCGGCTGTACGGCGCGGACCCCGACGACGGCGTGGGCGGCGACGGCGCGTTCTTCCTGCTGCTGGACGAGCCGGAGGTGTACGGCCTGCCGCCGGACCCGGTGGTGACCACCCGCGACCTGCCGGCGATGTGGCGGCAGGCGGGCCTCGCGGCGGCCACCGTCGCGGTCGCGGTCGCGGCGTCGTTCCTCGGCAGGCGCCGATGAGCACCCGTGAGGAACTCCAGGTCCCGAAGGCGGACTTCCAGTCGTACTACGGACGGCCGATCCTCAAGGAGCCGACCTGGAAGGTGCCCGACGTACCCCTCTATCTGTTCCTCGGCGGCATGGCCGGCACGTCGGCGACGATGGCCGCGCTCGCCGACCTGACCGGGCGGGAGGGACTTGCCCGCACCGGCCGGTACGCCGCGGCGCTCGGCTCGACCGCCAGCGTGGTCGCACTGGTGCACGACCTGCACCGGCCGACCCGGTTCCTGAACATGCTGCGGGTGTTCAAGCCGACCTCGCCGCTGTCGGTGGGGTCGTGGATCCTGGCGCCGTTCTCCGGTGCGGCCGGCGCCGCGGCGGTGTCCACCCTGACCGGCGTGCTGCCGGCCTGGGGACGCGCGGCCGGCGTCGCCTCCGGCGTCCTCGGCCCGGCGCTGTCCACCTACACCGCGGTGCTGCTGGCCGACACCGCGATCCCGGCCTGGCACGAATACCACCGCGAGCTGCCGTTCGTGTTCGGCGGAAGCGCGCTGGCCAGCGGGGCCGGCGCCGCGCTGCTGGCGGCACCGCCGGCCGAGCTGGCGCCGGCCCGCCGGATGGCGGTGCTCGGCGCCGGGATCGAGCTCGCCGCCGCCACCCGGATCGAACGCGGCGACGGCATCGTCGGCGAGCCCTACCGCACCGGCCGCCCGCGCAGGCTGATGGCCGCCGGCCGGATCCTCACCGGTGTGGGTGCGGGGCTGGCGCTGGCCGGCCGCCGCAGCCGGCTGGTGTCGGACCGGAACGCCCGGCTGCTGTCCGCGGCGGCCGGCGCCTCGCTGCTCGCCGGCGGGTTGTGCACGCGGTTCGGCGTGTTCTACGCCGGCCGGGTGTCCGCCGCCGACCCGAAGTACGTCGTGGTCCCCCAACGCGAACGCGCCGAGGCCGCTGCCGCGGGGAAGGCCGGCGGCACTACCGGGCCCGGCTCCCCGCCGAGTCCTGGCTCCCCGCCGAGCCCCGGCTCTCCGCCGCGGTGATGCGGGTCCGCGCCGTCAGCCCCGACCTGCTGGTCACCGAACTCGCCGACACGATCGCGAACCTGCCCGACCCCGGCACCAGCACCAGCACCGGCGCCGACACCGACGGCTGGATCCGGGTGGCCGTCGACGGCGCGCCCGCGACCCACCCGGACCGGTGGGCCGACGCGCTGACCGAACCGCTGCGCGAACGCGGCCGGGCCGTGGTGCGGGTCCGGGCGGAGGACTACCTGCGCCCGGCGTCGCTGCGGCTGGAACGCGGCCGGGAGGACCCGGACGTGCTGTACGAGGACTGGCTGAACGACGCCGGCCTGATCCGCGAGGTGCTCGAACCCCTCGACCCCGGCGGCACCGGCCGGGTGCTGCCCGCGTTGTGGAACCCGCGCACCGACCGGGCGCACCGCGTCGGCTACGTGACCGTCCCGCCCGGCGGGGTGCTCGTGCTCAGCGGCTCGCTGCTGCTCGGGCGCTGGCTGCCGTTGGACTTCGTGGTGCACCTGGACCTGTCGCCGGCCGCGCTGGCCCGGCAGACCCCGGACGACCAGCGGTGGACGCTGCCGGCGTACGACCGGTACGCCGCGGAGGCCGAGCCGGCCCGGGTGGCACAGGTCGTGGTCCGGCTGGACAAGCCCGAACGCCCGGCCGTGGTGGAGGGTTCATGAACCCTCGTCGAGCCCACCTTCGGCCGCACCCTCACCGGCCCGCCCGGCCGGCGGCCCCTCGGCCTGTGCCCGCCGCGCCGCGAGCACGTCGCCGATGAAGTAGTCGTACACGAACACGCCGATCACGCCGCCGATGATCGGCCCGATGATGGGTATCCAGAAGTACCAGCTGAACGCCCCCGGTATCGAGCCCGGTAAGGCGACGTCACCCCAGCCGGCGATCCAGGCGAAGAAGCGCGGCCCGAAGTCGCGGGCGGGGTTGATGGCGTACCCCGCGTTCGCACCGAACGACAGCCCGATCGCGCCCACCACCAGGCCGGTGACCAGCGGGCCCATGTTGCCCGCGGGTGCCAGGTTGCGCTTGTCGATGACGGCCACGATCAGCAGCAGGAGCAGCGCGGTGCCCACGATCTGGTCGACCAGCGGCCCGACCCAGCTGCCGTGGAAGTACGGCGCGGGGAAGGTGGCGAAGGCCGAGAACGTCACCAGCGCCTTGCCCGAACCTCGCGGCGTGTGCTCCGCCGCGTCGGTGGCGTTGAGCGCGGAGTTGTAGACCGCGAAGATCACCGCGGCCCCGACGAACGCCCCGGCCACCTGCGCACCGATGTAGGGGCCGACCTTGTTCCACGGGAACTGCCGGCGCACGGCGAACGCCAGCGTCACCGCGGGGTTGATGTGCGCGCCGCTGATCCCGCCCGCGACGTACACCGCGAACATCACCGCGAACGCCCAGCCGAAGACGATCAGCAGCCAGTCACCCGCACCGACGAAGAACGTCGTGGACGTGGCCGTACGCCCCGATCCGGGCAGGCCGGCGACCGCCATCGCGACCGCGCCGTCACCGAACAGGATCAGGATGAAGGTGCCCAGGAACTCCGCGAGGATCTCTCCCCACGTACCGCCGACGCGTTTCAGCCCGTGTGGGCCCCGCCGCAACGCGGGGATCTCTTCGCTCACCCCTCGCCCCTTTCCCCGGTGGACCTCTCCCCCTGTCTTGCCTCACGCAGAGGTACTTAACCTCCCATTTGGGTCACCGGTGTCACCAGCGCACCGGAAGCTCGGCCCAGCCGCCGGTGAGCAGGTGGCTGCGCGGGCGCAACCGGTCCGGCGGGACGGCCAGCCGCAGGTCCGGGAACCGCGTGAACAGGGTCCCGAACAACGCGGTCAGCTCGATCCGGGCCAGCGGCGCGCCCACGCAGAACCGCGGTCCGTGGCCGAACGTCACGTGCGGGTTGTCGGTCCGCCGTACGTCGAAGTCCGCCGGCTCGGGGAACCGCACGGTGTCCTGGTTGGCGTCGCGCAGGTCCAGCACCACCAGGTCGCCGGCCGCGATGGTGACGTCGCCCACCTCGATGTCGGCGTTGGCGTACCTCGGCAGGCCGGCCGCGCCCTCCTGCTCCGCGCCGGGATTGGGCAGCCCGAACCGCAGGATCTCCTCCACCACCCGGGACACCGCCTCCGGACCGCGGTCCAGTTCGGCGATCTGCTCGGGGTGGGTGAGCAGCAGGACGACGCCGGAGTCGATCGCGGTCACCGTCGTCTCGTGGCCGGCGAACAGCAGCCCGGCGCCGAGCTGGGCCGCGCTGTCGGTGTCGTACGCCGGACGGCCGTCCACCTGCGCGGTCAACAGGTCGCTGAGGACGTCCTCGGCCGGCTCGGCGCGGCGGCGTTCGACCAGCTCGCGCATGTACGCGTGCAGGGCGGCCATCCCGGCGGCGGAGCGCTGCCCGTCGGTCATGTCGCCCACGTCGTCGGACCAGCGGCGGAAGTCCTCCCGGTCCTCGTACGGAACGCCGAGCAGCTCACAGATCACCAGCGCCGGAAGGGGAAACGAGATCGCGTCGTGGAAGTCGGCCGGCTGCGGGCGGGCGGCGAGGTCGTCGAGGAGCTCGGCCACCACGGCGTCCACCCGTGGGCGCAGCAACGCCAGCCGGCGGGCCGAGAACGACTTCGCCAGCAGCCGGCGCATCTGCCGGTGCTCGGCCACCTCGGTGGGCCGGGCCTCCTCGGGGCCGAGGACCTGCGCGTCGGAGAAGCGGGCCGCTCGGTCGGGCTCGGGGTGCGACCGGCCGAGGCGCGGGTCGGCGAGCAGCCGCTTCACGGTGTCGTAGCCGGTGACCAGCCAGGCCGGGTCGCCGGCGGGGCTGGTCACCTTCTTCACATCGGCAGTCATCGGGGTCCTCCGGTTCGGGTGGCGGTGCCGAGGATGTGCGGGCTGGAGGGCGAGGGCAGCGGCCCGTCGGGGAACCGGAACCGTTCCACCCGGTTCACGGCGAACCCGGCCGCCTCGATGCCGGCGAGGGTGTCGCGGGACAGGTGGCAGCCGCCGGCCAGCGCCGGCCACACCGTCGCGTCGAGAACACGTTGCAGTCCACGCAGGCCACGCAGGTCGCGGCCGTCGGCGCGGACGTGTTCGAGGAAGCGGAGCTGGCCGCCCGGCCGGATCACCCGGTGCAGCTCGGCCAGCGCCGCCCGCTGGTCGGGTACGGAGCAGAGCACCAGGCAGACCACCGCGGCGTCGAACGCCCCGTCCGCGCCGGGGACGTGCTCGGCGGTGCCGTCCACCAGCGCCACCGGCACCGGCGCGTGGGCGGCGTTGCGGACGGCGTACCGGAGCAGGCTCGGCTCCGGCTCGACCGCGAGCACCCCGGCGACGTCGGCGGGGTAGTGGGCGAAGTTCAGGCCGCTGCCGGACCCGATCTCCACCACCCGGCCGGTCAGCCCGGCGAGCAGTTGCCGGCGGCGGCCGGCCAGCCCGGCGCGGTCCATCGCCGGCGCGAGTCGCGCGTACACCCGGGCGAACAGCGGATGCCGGACCAGTCGCCCGGTCCGCCGCTGCCACCTCTTCGGTCGCGCCCCCATCGCTGTCCACTATGACGCAGCCACGCTCCGTCGTAACCCCCGCGAGCGATCACGACTCACCCCTGGGAGGGAACGTCCGGAAATATCGGGCTGGTGCTGGGACGCGGTGCATAGGATCCCCTCGTGATCCGGCGTACGGCAGGCACCCGCGCGGTGTTCGTGTTCGCGGCCCTCGCGATCCTCGCCGCGCTGCTCACCCTCGCCGCCCTGGCCGTCGTCGCCGGGGCCACGTCCCGCCCCGCGTCGGCCTCGCCGTCCGCGGCGCCCGCGGGCTCACCCGACTTCCCCGCGATCGACCGGTTCGTGCGCAACCAGCTCTCCGCGCAGGCCATTCCCGGTGCCGCGCTGGTCGTCACCCACGGACCGGACGTGGTGCACGTACGCGGCTTCGGCCACACCTCGGCCGGTACGCCGGTCACCCCGCGCACGCAGTTCCGGCTCGGGTCGGTGAGCAAGTCGTTCACCGCGACGGCCGTCCTGCAACTGGTGGACGCGGGCCGGATCCGGCTGGACGACCCGGTGCGCACGTACCTCCCGAAGTTCGCCGTCGACGACCCGCGCGGCGCCCGGATCACGGTGCGCCACCTCCTCAACCACACCAGCGGCCTGAGCGACCAGGGCTTCCCCGAGCAGACGCTGCCGGCGCCGCACGACCTGGCCGAACGGATCATCAGCCTGCGCACGGCCAAGCTGACCAGTGCGCCGGGGACCGAGTTCCACTACTTCAATCCCAACTACGACGTGGCGGCGCGCATCGTCGAGGTGGCGAGCGGGCAGCCGTTCGCGACCTACCTGCGCGAGCACGTGTTCACACCGCTGCGGATGAACGACACCCTGCTCGCGTACACGAAACTGATCCCGTCGAACGCACCGCGCCTGTACCGCGGCTACGCACTCGCCTTCACCCGCCCGGTCGTACGGCCGGAACCCGACGGCTTCCTCGGCGGCAACGGCGCGGTGGTGTCCACCGCCGCCGACCTCGGCCACTGGCTGGCGATGCAGAACTCCCGTGGCCGGTACGCCGGACGTCAGGTCGTCTCCGCGGCGAGCCTCGAGACCGAGCACACCCCGCCGACCGGGCCGACCGGGCCGGCTGGGCCGCCTGGGCCGACCGCACCGACCGGCCCGGGTGGCGCGGCCACGACGTACGCGATGGGCTGGACGGCCGAGCGGCCCGAGGGCGGACAGCCCCGGCTGACCCACAACGGCGTCCTGTCGACCTACTACGCCGAGCAGGCGCTGGTCCCCGGCACCGGCTACGGCGTGGCGCTGATGTTCAACACCTCCAACGGGCTCGTGCCCTACCACGCGATCACCGAGGGCGTGCTGGCCCAGCTCGAGGGGCGCGAGCCGGCGTCGGTGCAACCGCCTATGCGGCTGGTCGAGTACGCCCTGGCGGCGCTCACCGTGCTCACCCTGCTGGTCCGCTGCTGGGAGATCCTGCGCGCCGGGGCCTGGGCGCGGCGCCGCCGGACGCGCCCGCTGTGGCGGGTCGTTCCCGGCATGGTCTGGCTGGCCGTCCCGGCGGTGCTGCTGGCCGGGCTGCCCTGGCTGGTGGGCAGGTTCGCCGGCCGGGTGTTCACCCGGGAGATGCTGTTCTGGTCGATGGTGACGGTGCACCTGTGGCTCGGGGTGGCCGCGGTCACCGGCCTGGTCCTGATCACGATCCGCGTCGCGGCCCTTGTCCGTACGAAGTCCGCACCCACGCCGGAGGCACCATGAACGACGTCGCATGGCAGGCTGGCGCGGTGCAGCACGACCCCACTCGCCTCACCGTCCGCCCGGCGCGCGCGGAGGACGACGCCGCCCTGCTCGCCATCGACGGCGCGTCCTGGACCCCGACGTCCGGGTTCCCCTCGCTGCAGGGCGAGACCCGGACGTCGTTCTTCGACGACCGCAACACCCCCGACCTGCACCTGGTGGCGGTGTCGAACGGCTCGCTGGCCGGATACGTCCGGATCACCCCGATGGTCCCGTTTCCCGAAGGCGCACACGTGCTGGGGATCTACGGCTTCGCGGTCACCCCGGCCGCCCGTGGGCAGGGGGTCGGGTCCGCGCTCCTGCTCGCGGCGCAGGGCTACGCCCGCGGTCGCGGTGCGCGCAAGCTCAGTCTGCGGGTGTTCGGCACCAACACGACCGCGCGCCGGCTGTACGAACGGCACGGGTTCGTGGTCGAGGGCACCCTGCGCGCGGCGTTCCTGATCGACGGCGAGTACGTCGACGACGTGTGGATGTCGAAGTTCCTCGACCCCGAGGATGACCCCGGTGACGCCGATGGTCCCGGTGACCCCACCGGCACCGCGTCCGCTGTCACACCGGCGGAGGCCCGACCGTCCTCCTGACGTGGAGTACGACACCTCTGCTCGCGCATCCCGGACCGACGAGCTCGCGGCCGAGTTCACCGCCCTGCGACCGCGCCTGCTCGGCGTCGCGTACAGCCTGCTCGGCAGTCTGGACGAGGCCGAGGACGTGGTGCAGGACGCCTGGCTGCGGCTGACCCGTACCGACCCCGAGAAGGTCGACGCGATCCGGGACCTCACCGGCTGGCTCGTGGTCACCGTGTCCCGGCTGGGTGTGGACGCGCTGCGTTCGGCCCGCAGACGGCGCGAGGAGTACGTCGGGCCGTGGCTTCCGGAGCCGCTGGTGACCGGGGACCCGGCCGACCGGGTGACCCTGGACGAGTCGATGAGCCTGGCCATGCTGGTCGTCCTGGAGTCGCTGAGCCCGGCCGAACGCACGTCGTTCGTGCTGCACGACGTGTTCGGCTGTGAGTTCACCGAGGTGGCCCAGGCCGTCGGGCGTACGCCGGCCGCCTGCCGGCAACTCGCCGCCCGGGCCAGGAAGCACGTGGCGGCCCGCGCGCCGAGGTTCGAGGTGGACACGGAGGCACACCGCGACGTGGTGGCCGCGTTCGCCCGCGCCTGCGAGGGCATGGACCTGGCGGCCCTGGTCGAACTGCTCGACCCCGACGTCGTCCTGCGTACCGACGGCGGGGGCCGGGTGCTCGCGGCCCGGCGGCCGGTCGTCGGCGCCGAGAAGGTGGCCCGCTTCCTGGTCCGTACGGCACGCAGTCTCGGTCCGCCGCGGCAACGGCACGTGCTGGTCAACGGCCGGCCCGGGCTGCTGCGCTACCGCGCCGGGCGACTGGACAGCGTCGTCGGGCTGACGATCGCCGATGGCCGGATCACCGAACTCGACGTCGTCCGCAATCCCGAGAAGCTGAGGAGCATCCCATGAAGCGCCGCATCGACATCATGGAGCACGCCGGGGAAGGCGTCCGCGCCATGCGCCAGGTGGAGAGGTTCGTACGGGAGAGCGGGCTGCCGCCCGCCATCTTCGAGCTGGTCAAGATCCGGTCCAGCCAGATCAACGGCTGCGGCTTCTGCCTGGACATGCACATGCGCCAGGCGAAGGCGGCCGGCGAGACCGACGAACGGCTGTGGTCGGTGGGCGCCTGGCGGCACACGCCGTTCTTCTCCGACGCCGAACGCGCCGCGCTCGCCCTGACCGAGGAGGCCACCCGGCTCGCCGACCGCGGGGAGACGGTGCCCGACTCCGTGTGGGACGAGGCGACCCGCCACTTCGGCGAGCCCGAACTCGCCGGGCTGATCTTCGCGATCTCCCACAGCAACGCCTGGAACCGGATCATGGCGATCACCCGGACCCCACCGGGGGGACTGCGCACCGCCACCGCGAGCTGACCACCGGCAACCGCCGATCCGCGGCTCCGAAACCTCCCGTTCCGGCCTTCGGCCGGCTGTTCAGCGGTAGTGCCCGCGGCGTGGGATCATCGACCACTCGTCGGCACCGCGGGCCCCCTGCCCGCCCCGGGAACAGGAGCTCACCACATGAGGATCGTCGGGGTCATCGTGGCCATCTGGCTGCTCATCGGCGTCGTCGCCGTCGCCCAGCGGGGCTACTTCAGCGGCTCGGAGCAGAACTGCGCCAAGGCCGGCACCATCGCGTTGACCGTGGTCGCCGGGCCACTCAACTACGTGGGCGCCAACCCCAAGGTGAAGTGCGAGCTGCCGCAGCCTTCCTCCTAGGCCGCCCCTAAGGTTTCCCTGCAGGCGAACCAACGCGGCAGGGAGGCGATCGGCGTGGCGGATGCTGAGCGTACTGAGCCCGGCGGCGGCACGGTCGCCAAGTACGCCACGGTCCGCGCACATCTGCTCGACCTGATCCGCGACCGGCTCGAGCCGCACGAGCGGCTGCCCACCGAGCGCCAACTGTGCGCCGACCTCGGCGTGAGCCGGTTGACCGTACGCCGGGCCGTCGAGCAACTCGTCGGCGAGGGCGTCGTCTACCGCATCCAGGGTTCGGGCACCTACGTCGCCGAACCCTCCATCCGCAAGCGCGAGTTGCTGTCCTCGTTCAGCGACGACATGCGCACCCGGGGCCTCGCGCCCGGGGCGAAGCTGTTGCGCGCCGAGCAGGTCGTCGCCGGCGCCCGGGAGGGCTGGCGGCTCGGCGTCAGCCCGGGCGAGCCGCTCGTCCACCTGGTCCGGCTCCGGCTGGCCAACGCGGTGCCGATGTGCCTGGAGGACGTCTGGCTGGTGGCCGGTCTCGTGCCGGACCTGCTGGACTCGCCGGTGGAGGGTTCGCTGTACGAGACGCTGCTCGCCCGCTACCGGATCACCCTCGACCGGGCCGAGCAGGAGGTACGCGCCACCGTCGTCGACCGCGAGCAGGCCGCGTTGCTGGAGGTGCCCGCGCTCACCCCCGCGCTGCTGGTGGAGCGGGTGACCTACGACGTACGCGGGCGTGCGGTCGAGCTGGCCCGGTCGCTGTACCGCGGCGACCGGTACAGCCTGGAACAGACCCTTCGCCGCCAGTAGTACCTACCCGTGGGTGCGGCCGTGGCCGTTGCCGGTGGCGAGCAGGACGGCGCCGTCCAGGCCGTCTCCGACGGGATCGACCACGCGAGTCTGCGGGATCTCGGCCGCGACCCGCCGGCGCCACGGGTCCCGCACCAGGTCGGCCACCCCCATCAGCCCGCCCGCCCACGACACCGCCACCGTGCCCGGCTCAGCCGCCGGCTGCTGGTCAGCGGTCAGCTCCAGGTAGCGGCTCACCGCGGCGCGGGTCGTACCCACCAACGCGGCCACACCGTCGCGCCAGATCCCCACCGCCACCGGGTCACCGGCCCGGGCCGCCTCGGCCACCTGCCGGCTGAACCCCGCCACGTCGGCCACCGTCGCGCCGGTCCCGTAGAGCCGGCGCGGCAGCCCGTCCAGGGGCCCGAACCGGTCCACCGCGGCGGCGGCGAGCGCGGTCCGCGGCCCCCGTCCGTCGTACGCCGCGAGTGCGGCCCGCAGTCCATGCCGGCCGACCGCGAACCCGCCGCCCTCGTCCCCGAGCAGATGACCCCAGCCGTCGACCCGCGCGGTCACCCCCGCACCCGCACCCGCACCCGCACCCGCACCCGAGCCGTCACGATCGCCGGTCCTCGCCAGCGCCACCACGCCGGTACCCGCGACCACGACCACGCCGGGCGCCCCGCCCAGCGCGCCGAGGTGCGCGGTCACCGCGTCGTGGGCAATGCGTACCTCCACCTGCCCCGCTCCCAGCAGGTCCGCCACTCCGGCCTCGATCCGGCGTACCTCCTCGGGCCGGTGGTCACCGGTCAGGCCCATGCCGACCCGGTCGACCGGCTCGCGCCCGGCCGCGGGCAGCCGGTCCCAGGCCTGCTTCACCAGCGCGAGTACGGTCGCCGCCGGGTCACCCGCGTCGTAGTCGAACCCGCCGGCCGTCGCCGTCGCCGTACTCCCGTCCGGCCCGACCACCCGCAGCCGCAGGCCGGTCTGCCCGCCGTCGACCGCCGCGATCCTCACGCCACCCACCTTCGCGTCCTCACGTGCGCGGCACCAGGTCGAAGTCGATCTCGAACGTCCGCCCCCACGGCAGCCGCGGCGACGTGACCAGCCACCGGCGCGCGTCGGCCCCGCCCAGCTGCTCGGCCACCTCCGGCAGCCGCTTCGCGCAGCGCTCCAGGTAGCTCTCGACGTCGGCCTGGTCGGCGAAGGGCACGGACATGTGGTCACCGTACGGCTGTTCCTGCGCCAGCTCGCCGCGGACAACCGCCTGGTACGCGTAGTCCTCCACGATCCGGTGCCACCGCAGCCGGCTCTGCGCGATCTCGTCGACGCCGCCACGACGGTGCCCGACGACGTGCGCGACCAGCGCGGCCACCACCGAGCCGACCGTGTTGCCCGCGGTGTTCCAGCCGCCGTACGCCGTGATCCGGTCCAGCACGCCGCGTTCGGCGAGCGCACGGACCAGGGCGGGATCGGCCCCGTTGACGTACCGCACGTCGGCCACGCCGACACTGCTGCCCGCCTCGACCAGTTCGGCCACCCGATCCACGACCGCGTCCACGACCGCCTGGTCGGTGGCCTCGCCGCGGCGGGTCTGATCGCCGCGACGCGGATCCGGCGCGTGCACCACGATCACCGCGTCCGCGTCATCATGCTCTCCCCCGAAAGGCACGACCTCGGCACCGGCGGCGGCGATCTGCCGGGCGACCCCCGCGGCGATCGGGACGTTCTCGTACGGCGCGATCCGGTCCGCACCGCCCTCCTCGCGGAACTCGACCGCGATCCGCACCTCCTCCTCTACCTGCTCACCGTCGGCCAGGGCGCGGGCCACGAGCACCGACCCCACCTCGTCCGCGCCCGGATACATCAGCACCCGGGTGCCCAGCCCGGTCGCCGACACCCAGTGCCGCAGCCAGACCTGCTCCAGCGAACCCGCCGCCCGCGGCGCGGTGTCGTCGGCGGTCACCAGCAGCGTGTCCAGCGTTCCCCGCCCGGCCAGGCCGAGGGTGAACAGGTCGACGGTGTGGTTGCGCAGCCGCCGCAACCAGAAGTCGGCCTGTACGTCGGCCGGCACCGCCGCGGTCAGCCGCTCACGTTCGTGCGGCTCGCCGAGGAACTCCCGGTGCAGCGCACCACCCAGGTCGTGCAGTTCGACACCGTGCCGGGACCAGTACTCCGGTTCCTCCGCCGGGCTGTACGAACGCGACGCGCGCATCACCGTCGTCACCGCGGTGATCGGCAGCCGGGGATGACGGGGCCGGATGCGCTCCAGCACCGCCAGCCGCTCCACCACCGCCGAAGCCGCGTCCTGGGTCGTCCGCGAACCGATCAGCCCGCCGTACCCCAGCGTGTCCAGCGACACCACGAGCGCGTCGACCTCACCGGCCACCTCCGCCAGCCAGCCGGCCAGCTCGTCGGCGCGTCCGGGCGTCCGCATCCGCGGCAGCAGCTCCGCCGGCGGGGTGAGCACCTCCGCGCCCGCGATCGCCGCGATGTGCGCGGGCAAGGTCGCGTTGACGGGTCGCTCGTCCAGGGGCAACAACGCGATGCGCATGGGAATCCCTTCCAGGGTTCAGGAAATCAAGCTTCTCCGACCGACCGCGGGGCGCACCGGCCACGGAGCACGGAGCACGGAGCACGGAGCACGGAGCACACCCTTCACGAGCACACCCCTCACACGCCGCGGGGCGCACCGGCCGCGTACCGGCGGGTCAGCGAGATCGGGTCGGTGATCGCCGTACCCACCACCACCGTCCACGCGCCCGCCTCGAAGGCCGCCCGGACCTGCTCGGGCCGGTCCACCCGCCCCTCCAGGACAGCGCGCACCCCGTGCCGGGCGAGGTCGGCCACCAGGGCGAGGTCGGGGCCGACCCGGGAAGCCGAGGCACGGGTGTAGCCGGACAGGGTGGTACCCACCAGGTCCGCTCCGGCCGCCCACGCCGCCAGGCCCTCCTCCAGGGTGGCGACGTCGGCCATCACCGGGCGGCCGAGTTGCTCGCGAACGGCCCGGATCAGGCCGGCCGCCTCGTCGGCGCTCGCGCGGTTGTCGGGTACCGCCTCCAGCGCGATGATGTCGGCGCCCGCCTCGGCGAGCGCGGCGCAGTCGGCCAGCGCCGGGGTGATGAACGGACGGTGCGCACCCACGTCGACCTTGCGGATGCCGATGACGGGCAGCTTGATCCGTGCCCGCACCGCGCGCACGTCCGCAGCCGACTCGACGCGTACGCCGACCGCGCCGCCTGCCTCCGCGCATGCCGCGAGCCGTGCGATGACATCCGGGTCGGCCAGCGGATGGCCGGCACCTGCCTGACAGGACACCACCAGTCCGCCCTCGAGCGCCCGCACCGCCGGGCTCACCGCTGCACTTATCTCGGGGGTCACCTCGGGGCCGGTCGCCATCCGCACTCCGTCCACTCGTCGTCCACGCCCGGACGAAAAGGCCAAGACAAAGGACAGTACCAATGCCTGATCGGCCGACCAGGTGGGCAGCGCAATCACGCGCCAATTGATCCGGACCTTTATGCAGCTCTCCGAACCTCCCGGGTGGACTGGGTCCCCATGGACCGGGGTCACCGGCGCGGCGCATGCGATGTCCCCCTCCCCGCGGCGCCGATCCCCGCGGCCCCGATCCCCGCGGCCCCGATCTCTGCTGACCGCGCGTCACTTCGTCGCCGGGATCGCGACCGGCGACCTCAGGTAGTGCGCTTTGTCGGACCCGGCCGTTACGATGCCCAGACGTTCGTGTCCGGGGCCTGGATCCGGTGTCGGCGCGGATCGAGGCTGCTGCTCAATGCTGCTCACCACTGCTCGACGCGGCCGGGGATCGACGCTGATCGACAGGAGTACATCCGATGACCGAAGCCGCGACCGGCGTGACAGCGACTGGCGTGACAGCGACCGCCGTCCGCGAGGTGCCACGCAACGCCGCCGAACTCGAGGCGAGCCTCGAACGGCATCGGACCGAGCTGACCGGCTACTGCTACCGCATGCTCGGCTCGGGGTTCGAGGCCGAGGACGCCGTGCAGGAGACGCTGGTCCGGGCGTGGCGGGCCTTCGACCGCTTCGAGGGGCGGGCCGCGTTCCGCTCCTGGCTCTACCGCATCGCCACCAACGTCTGCCTCGACCTGCTGAACGGCCGCAACCGCCGGGCCCGGCCGATGGATCTCCAGGCCGCCTCCACCGCGTCCGCACCACTCCCGGGCGCGCTGCCGGAGGTGACCTGGCTGGAGCCGATCCCCGACGGCCGGGTGGTGGCCGAGGACGCCGACCCCGCCGAGGTGGCCGCCCGCCGGGAGACCGTACGCCTCGCGTTCGTGTCCGCGTTGCAGCACCTTCCTCCCCGCCAGCGGGCCGTGCTGATCCTGCGTGAGGTGCTGGAATGGCACGCCAACGAGGTCGCCGAACTCCTCGGCACCACGGTCGCGTCGGTCAACAGCGCCCTCCAGCGCGCCCGCGCCACACTGGCGTCCGCCAACGTCACCGAGTCCGACGTGTACGCGCCGCTGAACGACGAGCAGCGCGACCTGCTCAAGCGGTACGTCGACGCGTTCGAGCGCTACGACCTGGAGTCCCTCACCTCGTTGCTGCGCGAGGACGCCACGCTGTCGATGCCGCCGTTCGACCTGTGGCTGCGGGGACACGCGGAGATCCAGGCGTGGATGGTCGGCACCGGCAGCGGCTGCCGCGGGTCGCGGCTCCTGCCGACCGTCGCCAACGGCTCGCCCGCCTTCGGTCAGTACCGCCCGGCCGCCGACGGTGGCTACGAGCCGTGGGCCCTGCAGGTCATCGAGATCTCAGGGGGCCGGATCGTCGGGCTGAACAACTTCCTCGACACCGACCGGTGGTTCCCGTTGTTCGGGCTGCCGCCGCGACTCGACCCCTGAAGCACCTTCGATCCCTGAACCACCGTCGGCTGGCTCCATCCGCATGCCTGCCGGCAACGACGGCACCACGTCGGCCAGTCCGACCAGCGCGATCAGCCGGCGTAATCCGCACGGGGCATGCCGCAGCCACAGGCGGCGGCCGAGCCGGCCCGCGGTCAGCTGCAACCGGGCCAACGCCTCCACCGCGACCGCATCCGACTCGGTGAGCCCGGCCACGTCGCAGATGACGCTCCGGCCGGGTCGTTCGCCCAGCAGTGCCGCGAACCGCGCGCACAGATCCGGGATCTCCGACCGCTCGATCGGTCCCTCCAGGAAGACCACCACCGCCCCACCCGCAGCAGCGTCCGGCGAAGACCGTTCGTCATCGTCGGTTCGCCCTCGTGTTCCCCACCCGTCGTCCACGATCTCTTCGACCCGCCGACCGTCCGCAACTCATCGGTCACCCAGCTTGGATCACACCGATGAGTTCCGTGGATCGCCGTCGTCAAAGCTCACGAAGACCCAGGAGCGGCCGGAGCTACCGGCACCACGGGCGCAGACGGCGGAGCCGGAGGAAGCCATGAGCACGACAGCGAACGCCCCCACCCCCTCGGCGGAGCGAGCCGGTCACCGACCGGGCCGCCGGATGAACGTCACGCTGTGGGTGGTGCAGGCGCTCACCGCCGCCTTCTTCCTGGCGAGTGGGGTACCGAAGCTCATCGCCCACCCCTCCGCGACGGTCATCTTCGACAAGATCGGCTTCGGCGACTGGTTCATATACCTCACCGGCAGCCTCGAGCTCGCCGGTGCGATCGCGCTCCTCGTCCCGTTACTTGCCGGCCTGGCCGCCCTCGCGTACATCGGCCTGATGGTGGGCGCGTTCATCACCCAGGTCACCGTCATGGACGGCAAGAACGCCGCCACCCCGGTGATCGTCGCGGTGGTCGTCGGCTTCATCGCCTGGGGGCGCCGCGGCAGCACCGGGGAACTCTTCCGCCGTGTCAGTCCCGGCGCAGCGGGAGGCCGGCGAACGGGAACATCTTCTCCGTATCCAGGAACGCGTTGATCGCCGTCACCGCACCGTCGGCGACCTCGATCACCTGCAGAGCGAACGCGACGTAACCACCGGCCGGGTCCCGTCGGTACTGACCGAACGCCGGTGAGCCGTTCACCGCGACCGGGACCAGCAGGGAACCCGCGCACCCGATCCCGGGACCGCTCATCCAGGTGGTGATCTCCGCCGGACCGTGCACCCACAGGGCGTACGGCGGCATGGACAGGGTGGCGTCCTCGTGCAGCAGGGCCACCAGAGCGTCCATGTCGTAGCGTTCGAACGCGTCGACGTAACGCGCCAGCAGCTTCTTCTGGCCCTCGTCGTCCATGCGTACCGGCTCGGCGGAGGTCACGTCGATCGCCTCCAGCGTCGCCCGAGCACGCTGCAGGGCGCTGTTGACCGACGCCACGGTGGTGTCGAGGAGTTCGGCGACCTCGGCGGCCCGCCAGCGCAGCACCTCCCGCAGGATCAGCACGGCGCGCTGGCGAGGCGGCAGATGCTGCAGCGCGGCCACGAACGCCAGCCGGATCGACTCGCGCGCCAGGGCCACCTCGGCCGGGTCGCCCGACGCCGGCACCACCTGCCCGTCAACCACGGGTTGCACCCACACGGCGTCCGGGAGCGGCTCACCGAGAGCGAAGTTGTCCGCCGTCTGCGCCGGCCCGAGATCCATCGGCCGGGCTCGGCGCTTTCGCCCCTCGAGCGCGTCGAGGCACACGTTGGTGGCGATGCGGTAGAGCCACGAGCGCAGCGAGGCCCGCCCGTCGTACCGGTCGTGGTAACGCCAGGCCCGCAGCATGGTGTCCTGCACGGCGTCCTCGGCCTCGAACGCCGAGCCGAGCATGCGGTAGCAGTAGCCGGTCAGCTCGACCCGGTGCCGGTCGAGCACACCGCCCAGCTCCCCCTGCTGGTCGCGCGCCACCCGCTGATCACCTGTAGCCACGGAACTGGTCATGTCACGTCCTCGCCGATACCTTCGTCGTGGTCGGTGGGAACACCGTAGGCGGGCCCACCGACATGCGTCACCGGTCGCCGCCGTCCGCGAGAAACCGCACACACTCGGTCATGGTGGCGAGACGCGGATAGTCGTCCTCCTCGATCCGGCGGCCGGCGCCTTCGCTGAGCTGAACCACGAAGTTCTCGAAGTCCAGCGAGTCGAGTTCCACCGTCTCCCGTAGGGGCGCGTCCGGGTCGAGTTTGCCCACATCCACCTCCGGCGCCGTCTGCCGCAGCGCCGCCAGCACCACACCCCGCGCTTCCTCCGGCGTCATCCCACGACCCCCCGTTCCCCCGGCACTTCGGGGCGTGCGACCAGGCGGGCGATCTCGGCCAGGAACCGCCCACCGATGCTCCCGTCGCTGGCCCGGTGGTCCGCCGAAAGCGTGGCGGTCACCGTGGGCCGGACCCCGAGCATTCCCCCTTCCGCCCAGGGACGTTCGACGACCCGCCCGAACCCGACCAGTGCCACCTGGGGCGGGTAGATGACGCCGTACACGCTGTCCACACCGAGGTCCCCAAGGTTGGTGACCGTGAGCGTGCCGGCGGCGAGTTCCGCGCCGCGCAGACGGCCCGAGCGTGCCCTGCCCACGAGGTCGCGCAGGCGGGCCATCAGCGTTTCGAGCGGTACTCCGGCCACGTCGAGCAGAGCGGGGGTTATGAGCCCACCGCCGCGGACCGAGACAGCGACACCGAGGTTCACCTCCGGCGCGGGCTCGAACCGGTCGTTCCGCCAGAAGCCGTTCATCTCGGGTACGCGATCGGCGGCCAGCGCCGTCGCCTTCAACAGCACGGCCGCGGGAACGATCCGCTCCTCGACCGGCAACTCCAGGTTGCGGCCGCGAAGCCAGCCGAGCGCCTCGGCCAGGTCGATGGTCGTACTGAGGTAGTAGTGCGGGATCTCCCGCTTCGAACGCGCCATCAACCTGGCGGTCGTCGCCCGCATCGCGGCGATCCGGTCGCGGGCCCCGGCCTGCAGGTCTCGGGCGCCGGCAGGCCGCCGCGGTGCGGGGAGGGCGGGCGCCTCGACGGGGCGCTCACGCATCGGCTCGAGGACCGCCTCGCGGATTGCCTCGCTGGGCGGCGCTTCCACTTCGCGCGCGTGTGCGGTCCGCACGTCCACCGCCCGGATCGCCCCGCCCGGCCCCGTTCCATGGATCGTGGCTGGGGCGACGCCTAGTTCGGCGGCCAGCCGGGCCGCGTACGGGGATATCCGGATCCCGCGCGCCCGCTCACCAGGTCGCGGTACGGGTTCGGGGCGCGGCGATACCGGCTCCAGTGGCACCGGCTCCAGTGGCACCGGCTCCAGTGGCACCGGCACCTGTGGCACCGGCACCTGTGGCACCCGCTCCTGTTGCACCGGCTCCGGTGGCGCCGGCTCGCGGCGTCGCGACACCTCGGCGCCGGCGGCCCGCTGTACATCCGCCCGAGTGATGGCGCCGCCCCTGCCCGTACCGGTCACCTGCGCGAGGTCGACACCCAGCTCCTGGGCGAGCCGACGCACCAACGGACCGGTAGGCGCTCCGCGGGGCGCCTTACCGGTACGGCCCCGCTCCCGCCGAGCAGGTCTGCCACCTCCTTCGCCGGCCCGCTCGCGGAGCTCCGCCGGCAGCGGTCGCAGCGTCGCCAACGGCGTACCCACCGGGACAGACCGGCCCGTTGGAACCAGGATCTCCTCGACCACGCCCGAGTGCAGACACTCCGCGTCGATGTCGGCCTTCGCGGTGTCGATGACCGCGACGACGTCCCCCTTGTGCACCGTGTCGCCGGGGCCGACGAGCCACTCCGTCACCGTGCCGCTTTCCATGTCCGCCCCGAGCACCGGCATCGTGAACGACGTCGTGCCGACTCCACTACCGGCGCCGGTGCCCACGCCGCCGGCTCCATCGCGGACGCCGCACCCGCCACTACCGGCCATCGCCGACCGTCCTCCGCGCCGCCGCCGCGATCGCCACCGGCCCCGGCAGGGCTGCCTCCTCGAGGTGCCGGGCGTACGGCAGCGGAACCTCCGCCGTGCACACCCGTTCGATCGGGGCGTCGAGGTCGTAGAAGGCCTGCTCGACGACCCGGGTGCTGATCTCCGCCGACACGCTGCCTGAGCGCCACCCCTCGTCGACGACGACCAGGCGGTGCGTATGCCGGACGGAGTCCAGGATCATGGCGTCGTCGAGTGGGCGGAGAGTACGCAGGTCGATCACCTCGGCGTCCACACCGTCGCGGGCCAGGTCCTCCGCCGCCTCCAGGCAACGCGGCAGCATTCCGCCGTACGTCGCCACGGTCACGTCCCGGCCGGGCCGGCGGACCAGCGCTCGGTCGATGTCGACCGGGCCGGCGTTCTCGTCGATCTGTGCCGCGGCGTTGTAGAGCGAGCCGTGCTCGAACACCAGCACCGGATCCGGATCGCACAGCGCGGTCCACAGCATGCCGCGCGCGTCCTCCACGGTCGCGGGAGTGAGGATCCGCAACCCCGGAATGTGCGCGTACCAGCCTTCCAGGCTGTGCGAATGCTGCGCCGCGAGCTGACGTCCCGCCCCGGTGGTCATCCGGATCACCACCGGGACGTTGAACTGTCCACCCGACATGTGCAGCAGCGTCGCCGCGTTGTTCACGATCTGGTCGAGCGCGAGCAAGCTGAAGTTGACGGTCATGATCTCCACGATCGGTCGCATGCCATTCATCGCAGCGCCGATGCCCGCTCCGACGAACGCACCCTCCGACAGCGGCGCGTCCCGGATCCGTTCGGGTCCGAACTCCTCCAGCAACCCCAGGCTGACCGCGAAACAGCCGCCGTACCGGCCGACGTCCTCGCCCATCAGGAACACCCGGTCGTCACGCCGCAGCGCGTCGCGGATCGCGGCCCGCATCGCCTCGCGGTAGGTGAGTTTCACCAGTCCCATGGTCGCCTCAGCTCTGCGCCGGTTCGGATTCCGGGGCCCGCCGCTGTCCCGATTCCGACGGCTGTCCCGATTCCGACGGCCGTACGGATTCCGGTACGGGCCGCTGCTCCGGGTCCGGAGTGGACCGCCGCTCGGAGTGGACGAACCTGGTCAGGTTCTCGACCGGTTCCAGCGGTGCCGACCCTGCCACCGCCACCGCCCGGTCGACCTCCTGGTCGACCTCGCGTTCGAGCGCCTCGAGATCACCCGCGGCGAGGTCGCCGGTCGCCCGCATCCGGTCGGCGAGCGCCTCGATCGGGTCACGTTCCTTCCACCGCTTGATCTCACCCTTGTCGCGGTACAGGTCCGGGTCGTACATCGAGTGCGCGCGGTACCTGTAGGTACGCAGCTCCAGGAAGCAGGGCCCGCCGCCGGCTCGGACCACCTCGACGGCGCGCGCGGCGGCGTCGCGTACGGCGAACACGTCCATGCCGTCCACCGGCCACGCCGGCATGCCGTACGAACTGGCACGCAGGGCCAGGTCGGTGTTGGAGTGCGAACGCGCGAGTGCGGTTCCCATGGCGTACAGGTTGTTCTCGCAGGCGAACAGCACAGGCAGCCGCCACAGCGTCGCGAGGTTTGCGCACTCGTGGAACACTCCCTCCGCGAACGCGCCGTCGCCGAAGAAGCACGCCGTCACCTGCCGGCGGCCCCGCATCGCGTCCGCGAGCGCGAGACCGACCGCGACGGGCAGGCCGCCACCCACGATGGCGTTGCCGCCGTAGAACCTGCGTTCGCCGTCGAACAGGTGCATCGAGCCGCCCCGGCCGCCGCTGCAGCCGGTCCGCCGGCCGAACATCTCGGCCATCACCGCGTCCATCGGAACACCGCGCACCAGAGCGTGGCCGTGCTCGCGGTATGTCGACACCACGGCGTCCTCCGGGCGCAGCATCGGGATCACGCCGGCCGCGACCGCCTCCTCGCCGACGTACAGGTGGAGGAAGCCACGGATGTCGCCGGTGGTGTACAACTCGAAACAGCGGTCCTCGAACCGCCGGACCCGCACCATGTCGCGCAGTAGCACCCGGCGCTCCTCGCTGTTCAACCCGCTCTTCGCTTCGATCACAGTCGCTCCAACGTCGAGGTGTCGCCCTCGGGCAGGCCCAGCTCGCGGGCACGCAGCAGGCGCCGCATGACCTTTCCGCTACGGGTGTGCGGGAGGCTCGCCGCGAACTCCACCTCGCGGGGAGCGACGGCACCGAGCTTCCGCCGGCCGTACGCCAACAGGTCCAGCCGCAGGTCGTCGTCCACCTGCACTCCCGGACGAGGCGTCACGAACGCCTTGACGATCTCGCCCGCGACCGGGTCGGGTCTGCCGATCACACCGACCTCGGCGACGGCGGGGTGGCCGAGCAGGACACTCTCCACCTCGAACGGCCCGACCAGGTGACCGGCCGACTTGATCACGTCGTCCGCCCGGCCCACGAACCAGTAGTAGCCGTCGGCGTCCCGCCGGGCGAGGTCGCCGCTGAGGTACCACCCGCCGGCAAAGCAGGCCGCGTAGCGCGCGTCGTCGTGGACGTACCCGCGAAACATCGAGGGCCAGCCCGGCCGTAGTGCGATCTCTCCGACGACGTCGATTTCGGTGACCTCGCCGACCTCACCGTCCACGACCCTCGCCCGGCCGTCCTCTCCCCGAACGAGCAAGGTCGCGTTGACACCGGGAATCGGCCGTCCCATGGATCCGGGGCGCACCGCCAGGTTCGCGAAGTTGCCGATCATGATGGCGCCGGTCTCGGTCTGCCACCAGTTGTCGTGTACGGGCTGACCGAACGCCTCCTCACCCCACCGGACGACCTCCGGGTTGAGCGGTTCGCCCACACTTGCCACGAACCGCAGCGCGGACAGGTCGTGGGCGCGGGCGCGTTCGGCGCCGTACCGCATCAACATCCGCAACGCGGTGGGCGCGGTGTACCAGACGGTCACGCGTTCGTTCTCCAGCAGGGAGTACCACCCGCGCAGGTCGAACTCGGCCTCGTCCACGACCATCGTCACGCCGTGGGTGAGGGGTGCGACGATGCCGTACGAGGTGCCGGTCACCCAGCCCGGGTCGGCCGTACACCAGTAGACGTCGTTCTCGTGCAGGTCCAGGGCGAACACCGCGGTGGCGTGGTGGGCCACCACCGCCTCGTGAACGTGTACGGCACCCTTCGGGCGACCCGTCGTACCGCTGGTGAAGTGCAGGAGCGCGACGTCCTCGGGGTCGGTCGGCGGGATCTCGAAGTCGTCGGGTTCGTCGAGGAGTGCCGTCCGCAGGTCGATCCGTCCGGGACCACCCGCGCCGGCGTCGCCCGCGCCGCTCCCGGAAGTGTCGACCGCGGCGCCCACCAGCAGTACGTACTCCAGGTGGGGCATCTCGCCGACGACCGGCGCCACCTTGCGCTCGTACAACCGCGGCGTGGTGACCAGTACTCGCGCCTCCCCGATTCGCATCCGCTCCCGCACCGGCTCCGGTCCGAACGCCGAGAACAGCGGCGCGAACACACTGGTGTTCTTCCACGTGCCGAGCGCGGCTACATAAAGCTCGGGAACCCTGCCCAGCAAGGAGAAGACGCGGTCACCCCGTCCCACTCCGACTCGGCAGAGCAGGTTCGCGAACCGGTTGCTGCCGGTCGCCAGGTCGGCGTAGGTGTGGTCGGTGACGTTCCCGTGCAGGTCCCGGCACCGCATGGCGACCTTTCCGGCCAGCGGTCCCTCGGCGTGCAGATCGACCGCCTCGTACGCAATGTTGAGGCCCCGACCGCCAGGAAGCCCGGACATCCGGTCCCGGGCGACCTGCCAGGAGAAGCCCCGGCGGAGCCGGTCGTAGTCGTCCGCGCGGGAACGAGGCGCGGGCACAGGCGGCACAGTGGGCACCCGAACGGTTCCGGCCGCACGTTCCGCCTTCGAGGTCATCGACCTCCCCCTTCCGCCTTCCGGCCCTGAGCAGGTCACCGGCCAACCCCCGTCCCTGACCGAGCACCGCCCCGGCCAGCACCTCGAGCACCATCCCGGGCAGCACCCCGGACGGCGGTCCAGACGGCCTCCACCGCGTCCTCGGGGCGGCCGGCGCAGTCGATCTCCACGGCCTCCTGCCACGGCGCGTACGTACGTTCCATCCGCCGCGCCACCTCCACCGTCGCCTCGGACAGGTCGCCCACCCGCTCACGGATCCGCCGCTCACCGACGTCCGCCGGGGCCACACACCGGACCTCCGTCAGCGTGCTGGACGTGTCCCGGGCGAGCCGTCTCGCCGCGTCGCGTTCGGCGGCGTCGTTCCAGGTGGCGTCGAGAACGACCGAATCGCCACGAGCGAGGAGCCGACGTGCGCGAGTGAGCAGTTCCCGGTACGCGGCGTGCGCCCGCGCCGGCGTGTACCGGCCACGTTGGTACCCCGACTCCCCACGTGGAGCGTCCGCCTCCCCACGGGGAGCGGGCAGCCGCGGCCCCCGTTGCTCGCGGCGGATCTGGTCGGTACGCAGCACGACCGCGCCGAGCCGGTCCGCGAGCGCACCGGCCACGGTCGACTTGCCGGTACCCGGCAGCCCGCCCACCAGCACCAGCCGTACCTCCCCCGCCCGCAGGTGGTCCAGCGTCAGGGCGGCCAACTGCCGTGCCGTCGCCCGGGCCGGCGCCATCCCCTGCGCGTAGCGCAGGCAGGCCACCTTCGCCCGGACGAACGCCCGGTACGCCACGTAGTGGTGGACCAGGGACGCCACCGGCAGCCCGCCGGTGAACTCGCCGTACCAGCCGAGGAAGCTCTCGGCCAGGTCGGGCGCGCCCAGGCGTTCCAGGTCCATCGCCAGGAACGCGGCGTCGTCGACCCCGTCCACGTACCTCAGCGCGTCGTCGAACTCCAGGCAGTCCAGCACCCGCGGCCCGTCCGGCAGGCAGAAGACGTCGTCGGCCAGCAGGTCGCCGTGCCCGTCGACGACGAGCCCCGCACGTGCCCGCGCGTCCAGCAGGGCACCCCGCCCGCCGACGTACCGCTCCACGAGCCGGCCGATCTCGCCCACCGTCCCCGGATCCAGGACCTCGCCCACGAACGGTTCGGTCCCGGCCAGGTTGTCGCGCCACCGGCGCAGCAGCGCGGCGGGCCGGCCGCCGGCCGCCACCTTCGCGTCGTGCGGAGCGCGGGCGTGGAAGGCGGCCAGCAGCCGGGCGAGTTCCCGCAGGTCGTGGCGTACGTCCACACCGGCCTCGACCAGCGTCGACAGCCGGCGCGCGGACGGCATCCGGCGCATGACGAGCACCCAGTCCCGGGTGTTGCCCGCGTCGTCGACGAGGTGGTGAACGCCGAGGTAGACGTCCGGAGCGAGCCGCCGGTTGAGCTCCATCTCCCGGCGGCACGCCTCCTCCCGGGCTCGCACCGTGGTGAAGTCGAGGAATCCGAGGTCGACCGCCTTCTTCACCTTGTACGCCCGGTCGCCGACGAACACCACCACCGCGGAATGGCTCTCGGCCAGCGCAGCGGAGGAGAAGTCGGCCGTACCTTCTCCGCCCAAGGTTTCGCTCAGGTCTTCGCGGCCGAGACGACCTCGACGAAGTGACTCACCTGGTCTTCGCTCAGATGGCGGCCGAGGTCCACCTCACTGATCATGCCGACCAGCCGGTGGTCCTCGATCACCGGCAACCGGCGGATGTGGTGTTCCTCCATCAGCCGGAGGACGTTCTCGATGTCGTCGTCGGCGCTCACCGTGAACGTCGATCCCTGCGCCAGCTCGCCCGCCGTCATCACCGCGGGGTCACCGCCGGCGGCCACGCACTTCACCACGATGTCCCGGTCGGTGATGATTCCGTGCAGCCGGTCGTCGTCGCCGCAGATCGGCAGTGCGCCGATGTTCAGCTGGCGCATCCGGCGGGCGGCATTCTGCAGGTTCTCGTGTTCGCCGACACACTCCACTCCGGCGTGCATGATCTCCCGTGCGGTCGTCATCTCGAACCTCCTTGTTCGTAACGGCTTCTCCGTCATTCCGCTGCGGCGTTCCGCTCCGTCACTCCGCGCTGATCAGGCCGTAGTGGCCGTCGTAACGCCAGTACATGACCCGTCCCCGCCCACTCGCCGGGTCCAGGTAGAAGACGAACGGTTCACCGCCCGCGTCCAGCCGTTCCCGCGCGGCCGCCTCGCTCAGGGTCGGCGGCTCCATGTCCCGTGGCCCCAGGTCCACCCCGCCCTGCATCCCGCTCCGGACGATCACGGCGTCCTGTCCGGTCTCCCGGTCCGTGTACAGATAGAAGTCGTGGTCGAGGACGTCCATCTCGTACGCCGCCTCCTCCGCCGTCAGCGGCACCAGCGCGAACGTCTTACGGCGTACGACGGTCCGTTCCTCGACCTGGCGCGGGAAGTGCGACTCCGGGCGGCGGGGCTGGTCACCGTGCCGCCACTCGTGCTCGGCCGCCTCGCCGGTCCAACGGTGGCGGGTACGTTCCCGGTCCCGCAGGCGTACCAGCCGGCGACGCAACCGGTCCTTCATCAGGTCGGCAGCCTCGAATGCGTCGTGTCCGCTGACCACCGCCCGTACGGGTACGCCGTCGACGTCCAGGCCCACCTCGACCCGAACCGGCTGGTCCTGGGCAGGGTTCTGGGAGACGACAACCACGACATGCGCGTACAAGGCACGTGCACGGGTGGCCTCCAGGACACTCTCGACCTTGCGGACGGCGTACGCGGCGGCCTCCTCGGGCACCTCGCCCCGGACGGTCAGCTCGACCGGCGTACGCTCCACGGCTCCCGGTGCCGCCGTCGACCTGTGTGCTGATCTGGCCATCGGTCCCCCTCGGCTCGCGTCCGATCCGACCTGCCCCCGGCCTGCCCCCGTCTTCGGGCCCTCACCAGCACGCTCGCCGGTCCGCACGTCACAGGCCAGGGACGAAGGTCACCCAGGATCAACCGCGACCGCTTGTCAGCGGCTCGCCGACGGACTTTCGCCACTGTGATTTCCCGCCGTACGGGCATTGGATCGAATTCGATCCCCGATCATGACCCGCACCGCGGGGCGGTTTGACCCGCTGACTCAGAGGTCGTCCCCCGAGGTTGAGGAGGCTGATGATGCTCTTCCGTAACCGGCAGGAAGCCGGCCGACGGCTCGCCGAACGGCTGATGCCCCACAAAGGACCCGACGTGGTGGTTCTCGGGCTCCCCCGGGGCGGCGTACCGGTCGCGTTCGAGGTCGCGCGGGCACTCGATGCGCCGCTCGACGTCCTCGTCGTCCGCAAGCTCGGTGTGCCGTTCCAGCCGGAGCTCGCGATGGGCGCGATCGGGGAGGGCGGCGTGCGGTTCGTGGACGAGTCGCTGGTACGGACGGCCGGCGTTCGACCGGAGGAGGTCGAGGCCGTCGAGAAGCGCGAACGCGCCGAACTCACCCGACGAGCGCGAGCTTTCCGCGGCGACCGTCCGCCCACGCCGCTGGCAGGTCGTACGGTCATCGTCGTCGACGACGGGATCGCCACCGGCTCGACCGCCTGGGTCGCGTGCCAGGTGGCCCGCCAGCACGGTGCGGCCCGCACGATCCTGGCCGTACCGGTGGCCTCGCCCCGCGCGGTCGAACATCTCGCGAAGGTCGCCGACGAGGTGATCTGCCTGGACACCCCGGAGTCGTTCTTCGCCATCGGGGAGTTTTACGCCGACTTCCGGCAGACGCCCGACAGCGAAGTCATCGCACTGCTGCACGAGGCACAGGACGCGTCCGACGCGGCTCACGCGGCTCACGCGGCAAAGTCAGGCGCAAGGTCAGGCGCGAAGTCGGGGACACGCCGCGACGAGGACCCGCCGGTCGTGGACGAGGAGGTCACCATCCCGGCGGGTACGCAGCGCCTCGCCGGTCATCTCACGCTGCCGGAGAACGCCACCGGGCTCGTCGTGTTCGCCCACGGCAGCGGCAGCAGCCGGCACAGTCCGCGTAACCGGTACGTCGCGTCCGCCCTGAACGACGCCGGCCTCGGCACCCTGTTGTTCGACCTGCTTTCTTCCGCGGAAGAAAGCGATCGCGTCAACGTCTTCGACATTCCCCTGCTGGCCACCCGGCTGGTGGAGGTCACCGGCTGGCTGCGCGAACAGCCCGCGACCCGCGACCTGCCGATCGGCTACTTCGGTGCCAGCACCGGCGCGGCGGCAGCCCTGTCCGCGGCCGCCGAACCCGAGACAGACATCGCCGCGGTGGTCTCCCGTGGTGGCCGACCTGACCTGGCCGCGTCCGACCTCGAACTCGTTCAGGCACCGACACTGCTGATCGTGGGCGGCCACGACCCGATCGTCGTCGACCTCAACCTCGATGCGGCCCGGTGGCTGCGCTGCGAGAAGTCCGTACACGTCGTACCCGGCGCCACGCATCTGTTCGAGGAACCCGGCACCCTCGAGGCCGTAGCGGCCGAGGCCACCCGCTGGTTCACGAGCCACCTGCGAGCCAAGGCGTCCCGCTGACTCAGGCGGGCGGGAGTTCCAGCACCACCCGCGCACCGCCGGCCGGTGACCGCCCGACCAGCAGCCGCCCGCCGGCCTCCTCGGCGTCGCGGCGGACGACGTGGAGGCCCAGCCCGGTGGAGCCGACCCCACTGCGCCCGCGCCGGGTCATGGCCAGGTCGGCGATTCCGCTGCCGGCGTCCTCGACGGCGACGACGAACGGGCCGCCGCGCCGCCTGGTCACCGACAACACGAACGCGGACCCGTCCGGGGTGTGGGCGAACACGTTGTCGATCAGGGCGTCCAGGGAGGCGCCGAGCCGGGCCGCCTCCAGCCGGACGACGCACGGGAAGTTCGGCAGGTCGACCCGCAGCGGACGGTGCTGGTCCTCGGCCAGCACCGACCAGAACCGTGCCCGGTCGGCCACCACACGGACGGCATCGCATCGGCCCTGTTCGGCTCGGCGAGCAGGTTGCCCGCCCGCCGGCCCGTTCGCCGGGCCACCCAGGTGCCCACCGGGCTGCCGGGCGGCCCGGATCAGGGCGTCGACCGACGCTTCGAGTTCGGCGATGTGCCGGCCCATCTGCCGGCGTTCCTCGGGGTCGGAGAGACCTTCGGCGTCCAGTCGCAGCGCGGTGATGGGCGTACGCAACCGGTGGGACAGGTCGGCGACGAACTCCCGTTCACTCGCCAGCAGCTCGTTGATCCGGTCGCCGAGCCGGTTCAGCACCCGGCCGACCGACGCGACCTCGGGTGGGCCGTCAGGTACGACATGGGCGGCGAGGTCGCCCTCGCCGAGCCGGTTCGCGACGCTGGCGAGGTCACGTACCGAACGCGCCATCCGGGTGGCGATGCGTTCGGCCGCGAAGATGGCCATCGCCAGCAGCACGGCACCCACCGCGGCCAGGGTGAACAGCGCGGGCCGCCAACCCTCCCGGAGAAGCTCGGTGGGCACCAGCGTCCGCACGACCGCGACGCCCTTCGGCCCACCGACCGGTATGAGCACCTCCCGCCCGGCGGGCACGTCCGCGGTGAACGCCCGCCCGCGGGCCGCCAGTTCCACGCTCGCCGAACGCTTCGCCGGTACGCCGATACTGGTGCCGTCGGGCAGGAAGACCGTGGTCTGCCGCTGGGTGGACGCGTTCACCGAACGTACGACCGCGGTGAGCCGGTCCCCGCTGGCGACCGCCGCCACCACGGCAACTCCCTGCGCCTCCTGGTGGGCGAGGCCGATCGCGTGTTCCTCGGCCATCGACCGCACCAGCATCGCCAGCGGCCCGAGCAGCGCGACGATGACGATCGAGGTGATCGCGGCGCCGTACAGGACCAGCAGGCGTCTCATCCCTGAGGCTCCAACGGCACCTCGGGTTCCAACGGCATCTCGGGTTCCGACGGCACCTCAGGTTCCGACGGCACCTCAGGTTCCGACGGCACCTCAGGTTGCAACGGCACCTCGGGCGGGACCAGCTTGACTCCCACGCCGCGCACGCTGTGGAGGTACCGCGGTGCGTCGGCACTCTCGCCGAGCTTGCGCCGCAGCCACGACAGGTGCACGTCGATGGTCTTGTCCGCCCCTCCGTACGGCTGCCGCCACACCTGGGTGAGCAGCTCCTGGCGGGACACCACCTCCCCCGCACGCCCCGCCAGGTGGTGGAGCAGATCGAACTCCTTGCGGCTCAGGTCGAGTTCCCGGCCGTCGAGAACGGCGGTACGCCTGGCCGGGTCGATGACGAGACCTCCCACCTCGACCGGCCCGGCCGTACCGCTCACCTCCGCCCGGCGCAGAACCGCCCGCACCCGAGCGTCGAGGTGGTCCGCGCCGAACGGCTTGGTCACGTAGTCGTCGGCGCCCGCGTCCAGCAGGCGCACGATCTCGGCCTCGTCGTCACGCGCGGTGATGATGATCGTGGGCACCTGCTTCACGGCGCGGATCATCGGCAGCAGGGTGGTCCCGTCGAGGTCGGGGAGCCCGAGGTCGAGGAGCAGAACGTCCGGTGACTCCTCCAGCACCGCCTGCAACCCGTCCATCGCGTTCGCGGCCGTCCGGACTGTGTGGCCACGCTCGCGCAGCGCCCGCACCAGTGAGGTGCGGATGCCGGCGTCGTCCTCCACCAGGAGCAGGTACGACACGGGCAGGACGGTAACCCGTCGGAGGGCCGCCGGGGAGAGCGGTAGGCGGTTCGGGCCCGATCCAGCCGCCCCGGGAGCGTGTCTTGAGCCGCTCTTAACCCAGGCTTATCGAACCGGGCCCTTCGACGGCGCGAGGATGCGGGGATGGGTGCCCGACGACGTGCCGGCTCCGCGCCCTCGGCCGGCAAGGCCGTCGTGCTCGGGGCCGCCTGGTGTGGAGCGACGGCGATCGCCATGACGATCACCTGGCAGGGTGTCTGCTTCGTCGGCGCGAAGGTCGGCGACGGCAGCATGCCGGTCCTGTCACCGCACGCGATCGACCAGGCACTGCGGACGACCAGTCCGTCCCGCAGCCTCGAACGAGGCCCGACTCCCGGCCGTCCCGAGGGGATCATCGGCGCCCCGGCGGCGGCCCCCGGCCCGGCCGGTCCTGATCGGCGTCACCCCTCCGCCATCCCGGGCCACCGGCTGGCCGGGGCCGACGGCACGGCTGGTGAACCCGGCCGCCCGAACCCCGCCGACCCGGCGAACCCCGCAAGCCCCGCCGATCCCGCGAATTCTGCGAACCGGGCCGATCCGGGCGGTTCCGGTCCGGTCCCCGCCGACCCCACCTCCCGAGCCGGTCGTACGAGCAAGGACGGAACGGCGCCGGGTCCCGCCGGCGCTCCGGCACCCCGGCCCGCGCCCTCCTCGCCACCAGAGGTCACCGAGACGTGGCAGCTGCGGGGCGGCCAGGTCAGCGCGAGCTGCCGGGGTACGACCATCGAACTTCTCTACGCAACGCCCACCGACGGCTGGTCGATGCAGATCGGCCAGAGCGGGCCGACCCGGATCAACGTGCAGTTCCGCTCCCCGTCGGGTGAATCCGAACTCGATGCCCGATGCGTGAGCGGCCGGCCGTCCGCGCAGGTCGAGGACGGTTCGCCCCACACCGAGACCAGCGAGTCGGGCGAACGCGGCACTTCCGACTCCGTCGCCCCCTCGGGTAGCGACGACAGCACCCGCCACCACTGAGTCGCTACGACCTCAGGTCCACAGCCAGCAGCGCATCTCGGCCATGCCCACCATGGCGGCGATCGTCGGCGTACCGGTCAGGAGATAGAAGCGCCACGCGTTGCGGCGGACGTTGCGGCGCACCTTGCGGCCAACTCGGCGCGGGACGTTTCGGCTGGACAAGAGTCGGATCCCTTCGGACAACGGTCAGGCTCAGGTCAATTCAGGAGTCAGGTCAGTTCAGGAGTCAGATCAGGCAGGTCAGGTCAGGTCGCGTACGGCTCAGACCATGTCGAACATCTCGGTGTGCACTCGGTGCGCGGGTACCTCCAGGTCGTACAGCGCGTCGAGCACCGCGGACAACATCGGCGGCGGTCCGCACAGGAAGTAATCCGTACGGGTGCGCAGCCGGCCGCGGGGCAGGTAGTTGTCGAGCAGGTACTTGTCGATGTAGCCCTCCTCACCCCACCACCCCTCCGGTGGGTCGCCGACGACCTCGATGACCACGAGGTCGAGCCTGCGTTGCAGGTCGGCGAGTTCGGCGCGGTGCAGGAAGTCCTCGACGGACCGCGCTCCCACGAGCAACAGGTGGGGGCGGCGATCGCGGCGTTCGGCGAGCGTACGCAGGATGCTCAGCATCGGCGTGATGCCGACGCCACCGGCCACGAGAACGAATCCGGCGGAGCGGAGTCCGTCCGTGGTGAAACGCCCGTGCGGCCCGTCCAGGTAGACCCGGCGGCCCGGCCGGAGCCCGGACAGCAGCTCGGTGAAGTCGCCGAGCGCCTTGATCGTGAACTCCTTGCGCGCGGGCTCGGTCGCCGCGGAGGCGATCGTGAACGGGTGCTCCTCGAACGTGAACGGCGAGCCGCCGAACTTCAGCCAGGCGAACTGCCCCGGCCGGAACTTCACCCCGACGTGGCCACGCGCACGCAGCACCAGCGTGACCGAGCTCGACGACTCGGGGCGCACCTCTTCCACCACGTACGGACGGCGGAGCATCCGCAGCGGTCGCCAGGCCCAGCGGTACACGGCGAGCAGCACCATCAGTGCCGTCAGGCCGGCGAACCACCAACGGGTGAGCGTCCGGTCGACCAGGATGTGCAGCCACAGGACATGCAGCGCCGTACCCACCATGGCGACCGTGGCCAGCACGACGTGCACGATGCGCCACCCCTCGTACCTCGGGTTACGCCGGCGCCTGGTGATCGCCAGGACCACCAGCGCGCCGATCGCCACCGTTGCCGCACTCGCGGCCCACACTCGCGGCGGGGCGCTGCGAAGGTCGAGGATCCGCAGCCCCTTCGGGTTGGCGGCCACCACCAGAACGACGTGAACGGCGACGAAGAGTACGGCCAGGATGGCCACCGCCCGGTGGGCCCGGAGCACCGTCTCGATTCCCAGTTGCGCGGTCAGGAACTTGATCCGCGAGGGCAGCACCATCGCCGCCACCATCAGGGAAAGCGCGACCAGGCCGCCCGCCACCGCCAGCTCCGCCGTCATGCTGTCCGGCCCGAGCCGTCCCACACCCACGCACAGCGCGAGCGGGGTGATCACGAGGGCGAGCAGGAGAAGGGTCCATCGCCGCGCATGGACACGGTCGGTGGTGCGGTACCCACCTTCGGCCAGCCGGGGCGCCGCACGATGGTGGGGCGTGGGCGTGACCCGCAGATAGGCGGACATCAGTGGTGCGACCTCCGAAGGGGCTGGTCGATCAGGGGCGACCCGAGAGGATCAAGGACGTCGCCTATGCCAGCAGGACCACTCGCTCGGCACGCTAAGCCTTCGTTAAGGCGCCCCTATCATCACTTCGAAGTACGGCCTGCCGGCCCGGTCCGCACCTCCAAGTGCGCCCACGGGTCCGGACCGTCACCGAAGCGTCGCCTGCTGCTCCGATCCCTCCCGAACGGGAGACTGGACGCGGCCGGATTCTTCCGCGGAAGAATCCGAGCCCGGTCTCCTCCGAATCCGGCCTCCTCCGGAACCGATCTCTTCCGGAACCGATCTCCTCCGGATCCGAGTCCGGTCCCAGAAAGGCGCCGGCCCTGTTTCTCAGCGGCCACCTTCCCGCCCGCAGTCGGCACTCGCCCGCAGTCGGCACTCGCCCGCAGTCGGCACTCGCCCGCAGTGGCCGCTCTCGACACGGGCAGTCGCGGATTCTTCCGCGGAAGAATCCGCGAGCGCCGGTCCCCGCCGCCTCTCGACGGTGGTGCCGACGACGGACGAGGCTCGCCGAACCGAGCCGATTCGGCGAACCAACCGACTTGTCGGTGGCCAGGTCTACCATCGAACACATGAGCGATTGCAACGCCTCCACCTCGACCTTCACCCCTGTGCCGACGGACGCGCCCGCGGCGACCCCCACGCCTGTGGCCCGGATCCCTCGTCCCACACCACCTGACCCCGCGCACACCGGAGGACAGTCCCCACCTGCTCCGCCCACTCCACCTGCTCCACCGCCCTCTACCTGCGTGCCACCCGATGCGGACGCCACAGATGCGCCCGCCTCGGGAGTGCCCGCCTCAGGAGTGCCCGCCGCAGGAGTTGCCGAGGACAGCACGCCCGGCCCCGGCACGCGTACGACCGGCACAGGTACGCCCAGGTCGCTGGAGGGTCTGGAGGCCGAGATCTGCGACCTCGCTTCCAGGATCGCCATCGCCACGCACGAGTGGCTGCGGCTGATCGTCGCCTTCGACCGCCGCGAGGGCTGGCGCACCTCCGGGTGCAGGTCCACGGCACAGTGGCTGTCCTGGCGTTGCGGGACGAGTCTGTCCGCCGCGTACGAACACCTCCGGGTCGGACGCGCCCTGGAAAACCTCCCGAAGGTCGCCGCGGAGTTCGCCGCCGGCCGGTTGTCGTACTCCAAGGTGCGCGCGCTCACAAGGATCGCCGACGCCGACCAACGTTCGTCCCCTCCAGACCGAGGTTCGACCGGCGACAAGACCGCGGACAACACCGCGGACAACACCGGCACGAAAGCGCAGTCGTCCAACCAAGCACGCGAACGGACCGACGACGAGACCGCCGACCAGGACCAAGGCCAGGGCCAGGGCCAGGGCCAAGGCCGGGATCGAGTCGACGCTCGTCCGGGTGATGACGCCCATGGTCGCGCACAGAAGGCCGAGCCCGAGGTGGACGAGGAGCCCGGCACCGACCCCAACGCCGACACCGAAGCTGACGCTGAGGACGAGTTGCTGAACCTCGCCTGGAGCGCCACCGCTTCCCAACTCGACCGGATCGCTCGCGGCTGTTCGGCGGCACGCTCCCAGGAGCAGAACCACCGGCGAGCGATGCGGCGCGGGATCAGGTGGTTCTACGACGAGGACGGCTCACTGGTCATCCGCGGAAGGCTGGCCCCGGACGAAGGCGCGACCGTCGTCGCGGCGCTCGAAGCCGCACTCGACACACTGCTGGCCGGAAAGTCCGCACCTTCGCCGGCACCCAACCCACCGGCCTCACCCGCTCCAGGCAACCCGACTGTTCCACCCGCCTCACCCACCACACCTGGCCCAACCGCCTCAACCACCACGCCTGGCCCAACCGTCGGCACCACCGGCACCACCGGCTCGACCGACACCATGGGCACCCCCAGCTCCACGAAGCCCGGCGACACCGCCGATCCGTCTGAGGACGGCCGCCAGTCCGCCCCGGATGACACCGGCCCGGATTCTTCCGCGGAAGAATCCGACCACCCACCACACCAGACTCCGCCGAACACCGCACCACCACGCGACACACCACGCGCTGTCCCCCACCGCCACCGCGCCGCACTGGCCGCAGACGCACTCGTCCTGATGGCCGAAACCCTGCTGACCCACACCCCAGCATTCCTCAACTCCGCCGACAAATACCGCGTCATCATCCACCTACATCCCACAACGGTGCGCTCAGCCGCCCACCAGGCAGCAACTCTCGACGACGGCGTTCCACTCGCCCCCGACACCGCGGACCGCCTCGCCTGCGAATCGACCGTGACCGCCGTCCACCTCGGCCCCGACGGCCAGATCCGAGGCCTGAGCGACCCCACCAGATACCCCCGCGCCGCAACCGCCCGAGCAGTCAGAATCCGCGCACACCACACCTGCCAAGCACCCGGATGCACCACCAGACACGGACTCCAGATCCACCACGCACGCCACTGGTCCCACGGCGGCCCCACCACCCTGGCCAACCTCGTCCTCATCTGCCGCTACCACCACTGGCTCGCCCACGAAGGCGGCCACACCTTCACCGCCCGCCCCGGCGGACACTTCAGCTTCCACCGGCCCGACGGCACCGAGATCCCCGCAACACCCCCACTGCCAGGCCTCACCGACACACCCACCCGCGAAGCCACCACCAACAACAACCTCGCCCGAGCCGTACTCGACCACTGGGCCAACCTCCACCCCACACTCGGCGAAGACGTGCTCACCCCGCCCTGGTGGTCCGGCGACCCCCTCGACCTCCACTACGCCGTCAGCGTCATCCTCGACGCCCAAGCCACACTGAACTGACGCGGACAACAACCTCGTCGCGGGGTACCCGCACCGATCACTCGTAGACCCCGAGCTCGACGATGCGGGAGTACGTCGAGTCGTTCGATGCGATGACGAAGATGCGCACTGCGGTCGTGGACACCGGATCGAACGTCGAGTTGACCACGCCGGCGGTGTTTCCGCGCACGCTGGCGACCGTACGCCAGTCACCGCTGCCACCGTTGGCGCCGGCGTCCCACACCTGCACGTCCCAGTCCCGCAGTCCGTACCGCGCAGCCGTATAACGGGTGGAGTTCAGCGTGTTCATCTCCACCCGGCTCACCTGGTGCGCCTGGGCGAACGTCACCGCCAGCCAGTCCGGGAAGACCCGGGAGGTGCCGTCGTTCCAGCCGGTGGCGGTCTGCCAGTCGTCGGAGTTGCTGTTGCCGTCGATCGCACCGCAGGCCTTGAAGTTCGCGTGGGACGACGAGGCACTCACCGACGCCGCCAGTGCGAGGTTGGCCCCGGGACCGCTCGGTGGAGCCTTCACCACCACCGGCACGGAGATCTGGGGACCGCGGCCGGTCCGGCCCGCCTTGATGGTGACCTTCGCGTCGGAGTCGGCACTGCCCAACGGCGCGGACACCTGGACAGGCGTGTGCAGCGTGTATCCCGCCGGAAGGTAGCTGGAGATGACGTCGGGCGTCGTGCGGACCGGCGCGTCGGCGGTGAGCAGGACGTCCGCGTACGTCGGCTGCGAGGAGTCGTTGCGTACGGCGACGTCGACCATCCGTGCTCCACAGGGTGCGGCCAGCACGTTCAGCGTCTGCGGCGTCGCTGTCAAGGTGAGGTTGTCACCGGCCTGTGTGGACACAGAGGTCGAAGCGGATACAGGCGTCGGTGCGGATGCAGACGCCGGTGCGGATGCAGACGCCGGTGAGGTCATCGCCGCCGCTACCGTCATCACCGCGACGGCCGCGGTCGCGACGACGGCCGCGGGGTGGCGGGGACGCCACCGCCGAACGCCGGGTAGCGCCGCCACCGACCGCACCCCGGATCGCTGCCCCTCGGTCACGTCGACCACCCCTCTCTGCTTGTCCGGCCGGCTGTCCGGCTACTTGTCCGGCCGGTTGTCCGGCTGCTTGTCCGGCCAGTTGTCGGGCCAACTCGTCCGGGCTACTTGTCCGGTGGGTACTGCAGCGGCTCCGGCGGCTGGATGTTCTCCGAGTAGGCAACGCCCAGCGTCGGGTTGTCGGCGACCGGCTGCAGGCCCGGGTGCCCGTCCTCGGTCACGAAGCTCGCCCGGGTCTGCACGGGCGCGCCGGGCTGCCGGATGTAGGGCACCACCCGGTAGTCCGAGCGCAGTTCCTGCTGGTTCAGGTCGAACCGCACATACCCGCGCAGGGCGCTGTAGAACTTCACGTGCTGATTGGCCAGGAAGGGCTCGGCGAACTCGTCGCGGTCCGCGCCGTCCATGCCGGAGCTGATCGACGTACCCACGAACTCCGTCGCCACCGTGGCCGAGGCCGGGTCGTCGAAGTTCGTCTTCACCTCCGCGGCCATGCTGCGGTGGAAGTCACCGGACAGGACCACGGGATTGGTGACGTGCCGTTCGGTCAGCCCGTCGACCACCCGGTCCCGCTGGGGCTTGTAGCCGTCCCACAGGTCCATGCTGAACTGCCCGCCGGGATCGGTGGTGAAGTCCAGTTGCGACATCATGATCTGCTGCGCGATCACGTTCCACCGCGCGCGGGAGGCGCCGAGGCCGTCCAGCAGCCACCGTTCCTGTTCGGCGCCGAGCAGCGTCCGCGACGGGTCGAGCCGTCCGGGGCAGTCGGTCCTCAGGCCGTCGCCGCAGGCCTGGTCGGAGCGGTACTGCCGGGTGTCGAGCACGCTGAACTCCGCCAGCTGCCCGTACGTGAACCGCCGGTACAACTCGGCGTCCGGCCCGACCGGCTCCTGCGGCAACCGCAACGGCATGTGCTCCCAGTACGCCCGGTAGGCGTTCGCCCGGCGTACCAGAAAGTCGGCCGGCGGCATGCTCGGGTGGTACTCGTCCGCGTAGTTGTTGACCACCTCGTGGTCGTCCCAGGTCGCGATCCAGGGGAACGCTGCGTGCGCGGCCTGCAGGTCGGGGTCCAGCTTGTAGAGCGCGTACCGGTCCCGGTAGTCGCTGAGCAGCGTGGTGATCCGGTTGAACTTCTCCGGCAGCACCGGATAGCCGGGGCGCCCGCCGTTGGTCTGGATGCTGTACTCGTAGATGTAGTCGCCCAGGTGGAAGACGACGTCGAGATCCTCCTCGGCGAGATGCTTGTACGCGGTGTAGTAGCCGTCGAACCACGCCGCACACGAGACCGCGGCGAACCGAAGCCGGTCGAGGTTCGCGGTCGGGGCCGGCGCCGTGCGAGTCCTGCCGACCGGGGAGATCTGCGGGCCGGTGCGGAAGCGGTAGAAGTACGCCCGGTCAGGCTGCAGCCCGCCCACGTCGACATGCACCGAGTGGACGTACTCGGGCTGGGCGATGGCCGTGCCCTCCCGGACGATCTTCCGGAACGCCTCGTCCTCGGCCACCTGCCAGTCCACCGCGTACCTCGTCGGCCGCATGCCGCCGAAGGAGTCCATCGGATCCGGGGCCAGCCGGGTCCAGATCACCACCGCGTTCGGCAGTGGGTCACCGGAGGCGACGCCCAGGGTGAACGGGTCGGTGCGAAACGACGGCGCCGCGCTCGCGTGCGTCGCCGTACGGTCGACCATGGCGAACGCCAGGCCGAACGCGCCGATCCCACTCAGCCGGACGAACTCGCGGCGGTTCCAGAGCGAGCGTTCCTCGCGTTCCCAGAGACGTCGTAGATTAACCAATGCCAACCCCCCGCGATGACCAAGAAAAGACCAACCAAGACCAACTACGACCAACAGAGAAAGCCGCGAGCCACCGGCAGTTCACCGGCAGGGAATTCACCGAGCCGGGACCATCATCCGATCGTCGTGGAAAGCGCTGTACCCATCGCCGGACAATAGAAAACGAACATCGAGCGACGAGTACAGCTCGAAAGGTATAGAAGGCGTCGGGCCGCAACCAGTTCCGCCGTCCTGCTCCGGCCAGCGCGGGCTCGGCCGCGCCACCCGGAGCCTGCCTACGCATAGATCTCGACTTCGATGATGCGGGAGTACTTGTGGTCGTTCGAGTCGCGGACGGCTATGCGGATCGCCGTCGTCCTGACCTGGGTGAACCGCGAGGTGACCACGCCCGCGGTGTTGCCGCGCACGCTGGCCACCGTTCGCCACGTGGTGCCCGAAGGCACCTGGACGTCCCAGTCGCGCAGGCCGTACCGCGACGCCGGGTAGCGGGTGGAGTTCAGCGTACGTACGACCACGCGGCTCACCAGGTACGACTGGCTGAACGTGGCGTTGAACCAGTCCGGGAAGACTCCGGACGTAGCGTCGTTCCAGCCGGTGGCGACCTGCCAGTCGTCGGAGTTCGTGTTGCCGTCGAGCGCACCACATGGCGTGAAGCCGGAATGGGTGGAGGACGCGCTCGCACGTGCCCGCGGGGCGATGTTCGCTCCCGCACCAGTCGGCGGAGTCGTGAGCGTGACCGGCACGGTCACGGTGGGGCCGGTGCCGGCGGTCCGGCCGGACCGGACCACGACGGAGAGGTTCCCGGCCGCCGACCCCAGCGGCGCGCCCACCCGGACCGGCGCGTGCAGCGTGTATCCCGCCGGCAGATAACTGGAGACCACGTTGGGTACGACGGTCAGCGGTGCCGCGGGGAGGAACAGCACGTCGGCGTACACATCCACGCTCGCGGAGTTGTGGATGCCGACGTCGAGCGTCTTCCCGCCACACGGAGAGGCCATCACCCGTAGAGACGTCGGCCGCACTGTCAACGTCACGTTGTCAACGGTCGCGCCCGCCGGACCGGTGATGTCTGTGCTGATGATGCCCGTACTGGCGGCGTCCGTACTGGCGATGTCCGTACTGGCGGCGTCCGTACTGGCGGCGTCCGTACTGGCGATGTCCGTACTGATGATGTCCGCGCCGGAGACGCCCGCGCCGGTGGTGTCCGTGCTGATGACGTCCGCGCCGGCATTCTCGGCGGACTGGCTTCCTGCACCCATGATGGCTCCCCCGTCACGAGGTTGCTGGTGTTGCTGGTGTTGCTGGTGTTGCTGGCGGTGCTGGCGGTGCTGGCGGTGCTGAGCGAGGCTCGCCGCCCGGCCGGAACCGGAGCGGGCCCGGCGGGAGGACGTCCTCCGAGTAGGGCACTCCCACCGGCGGGTTGTTCGCGACCTGGTGCAGGCCGGGGTGGCCGTCCTCGGTGACGAAGGTCGCCCTCGTCTGCACGGGCGCGCCCTGGCTCCGTACGTACGGCACGATCCGGAAGTCGGTCGTCAACTGCGCAGCCGTCAGGGTGCATCTGAGATAGCCGCGCTGGGAGTTGTAGAACTTCACGTGCCGGTTGGCGGCGAGGAACGGCGCCGCGTACTGGTCGCGATCGGCGCCGTCCATGCCGGAGCTGATCGACGTTCCGACGTACTCCGTCGCCACCGTGGCGGAGGCGGAGTCGTTGAAGTTGGCCTTGACCTCCGCCGCCATGTTGCGGTGGATGTCACCGGAGAAGATCAACGGGTTGGACACGTGCCGGCTGGTGAAGGCGGCGATGATGCGGTCGCGTGCCGGCTTGTAGCCGTCCCACAGGTCCATGCTGAACTGCTGGCCCGCGTCGGTGCTGAAGTCCAGTTGGGAGAACATGACCTGCTGGGCGAGTACGTTCCAGCGTGCCTGCGAGGCGCTGAGCCCGTTGAAGAGCCAGGACTCCTGCTGTGAGCCGAGCATCGTCCGCGCGGGGTCCAGGCGCTCGGCACAGTTGGTCTTCAGGCCGTCGCCGCAGGCCTGGTCGGAGCGGTACTGCCGGGTGTCGAGCACGTTGAACTCCGCCAGCCTGCCGAACGTGAACCGACGGTAGAGCTGCAGGTTCGGCCCGACCGGTTGCAGAAGCCGGACCGGCATGTGTTCCCAGTAGGCGCGGTAAGCGTTTGCCCTGCGTACGCGGAAATCCGCCGGTGGGGCGATGGGGTGGTTCAGGTTCGCGTAGTTGTTGATCACCTCGTGGTCGTCCCAGGTGACGATCCACGGGAACGCCGCGTGCGCTGCCTGCAGGTCGGGGTCCAGTTTGTACAGCGCGAACCAGTCCCGGCAGTCGCTGAGGAAGGTGCGGACCCGGTCGTACTTCTCCGGCAGCGCCGGATAGCCGGGCCGGCCGCCGTTGGTCTTCACGCTGTACTCGTAGACATAGTCGCCCAGGCAGAAGACGACATCCAGGTCTTCCTCGGCCAGGTGCCGGTAGGCCGTGTAGTAGCCGTCGAACCACGCCGCGTCCGACACCTTCCCGAACCGCAGTCGGCTCGGGTTCGCCGCCGGGTCGGGTGCGGTCTTGGTACGCCCGACCGGAGAGAGCGTCGTGCCCGTACGGAAGCGGTAGAAGTACTGGCGGCCGGGCAGGAGTCCGCGCACGTCCACGTGCACCGCGTGGACGTACTCCGGCCGGGCGGTCGCGGTGCCCGAGCGGACGATGGTGGTGAAGGAGGCGTCCTCGGCGACCTGCCAGTCCACCGGGACGTCCGTCGCCGGCATTCCGCCGAAGGAGTCCAGCGGGTTCTGGGCCAGCCGGGTCCAGATCACCACGCCGTCCGGTATCGGGTCACCGGATGCGACGCCGAGAGTGAACGGCGCGGCGGCCAGTACGTCCTGCTGAGGTGCGTCTCGCTGGGGTGTGTCTCGACTGCTCGGATTCGGCACGTCGTCCCTCCGGGTTCGTCGAGTCGCCGACGCGTCCAGACGTCAACGTGGGAAGGCGAATGACGGCACGCTTCCGCGACTGGAGTGGCGACGACCGCTTGCGTTACCGCGCCGGACGAAGGGACACGACGCGACCCTTTGACGACACTCCGAACGCGACCCGCTGGCAATCACCGGGGGCGAGTTGTTATCGACCCGAAACAGTCCGCGGCAGTCCGCGGCAGAAGATGGATCGCTGTCAGGCTTGGTGGTCTGTCCGGCCGTCCACCTGCGGGATCTGGCTGTCTGCCCGGCCGTCTGCTCGCGGGGACCGAAGGTCGGTCCGGGCGAACTGGCGGAGCTTGGCGAAGAAGTCCTCGAAGAGGAAGCGGGAGTCGATCGTCTCGTAGACCCGGATCGGGCGGTGGGTCCGGTCCAGGTCGTAGCTGCCGTCGGCGCGGAACGTCGGCGCGGGGCGCTCGACGATGCGGCCGCAGTTCTCGTTCAGCAGAACGCCGATCGCCGGGGAGTCGCCCAGGGAGCGGTACTCCATCGGGCCGCGTGCGTGGGCGGCGTTCCACTCGACGAGCTGGCGTACGAGGTATTCGCCGAGCTCGCCGCACGGGGCCACCTTCTCATCCAGTTCGGCGTAGCTCACCGCGGTCATGACGTACGTCGACCGCGGGATCTGCCACACCGGAAGGTCGGACGCGAAGACGACGTTGGCGGCCACGATGTCGTTGGCCAGGTTGAACTCCGGCCGGCCCGCGGCGACCGGCTCCGGCCCGTAGGAAGGGCCGCCGATCCAGACCACGGTGACGTCGCGTTCGGCGATCCGCGGCTCGGCCAGCAGCGCGGCGGCCATGTTGGTCAGCGGCCCGAAGAACGCCACGTACAGCGGCCCCTCGTCCTCGCGCATCGCCTCCTCGACGATCAGGTCCGCGCCGGGCGAGAGGATCGGCGTCAGCTCGTCGGGCAGTGCGTAGGGTGCGCCGTTCTCGACCCTGACCTTGCCGGTCAGGCCCATCAGGTCGAGCAGCAGTTCGATCTCCTCGCGGCTGTCCAGCATGCTGCGTTCGCTGCGCCCGGGACGCATGCCGAAGTGCGCGGCGACGATGCCGCGCACGTCGAGGCTGGGCGAGAGGAGCCCGTGCACGATCGCGAACTGGTCGTCTGCCTCGTTCTTCGCGTCGGTGTCGATGATGACCCGGCGCTGGGACGGGAGGGTACGCGTGTGCACGGGAAGCGGCATGCAGGCGAGCCTAGGCGCGGCTCCGGACATCCCTCCAGGGCAGCGACCGGCTCCGGCTACCGGCGACCGGAGCGACGGGCGGTTTCGGCTACCGGCGACCGGAGGAACGGGCGGCGGACTGGGCGCGGCGCCAGACCTCGCGGTAGGCCTCCAGACCGTCGGGGCACAGCGGGCCGTCGGGACCGGCGGTGATGGCGACCCGCTCGGGCACCGTCCCCCAGACCGTGATGTCGGACTCCGCCCACGACCCGAGCGCCTCCTGGTAGCTGCGGGTGTAGGTGCGCGCCGAACAGACCACCAGGCCGGTGGGGGTGCCGGGGGGCACGACCTCGAGCACCGCCTCCACCCGGGACGTCTCGATGCCGCCCACCCGGGTCGGGATCACCACGACGTGCGCCTTCCCGAGCGCCTTGTTGAGCAGGCGCTCGTGGGCCGGGGGCGTGTCGACCACCACGACGTCGTCGGCGCCGGAGCGGTCCAGGGCCCTGCCGAGCAGGCGCTCGGTGGGCGCCTCCACGACGGAGACCTTCAGCAGCCGCTCGTCGGCGGCGTACTCGATCCACTCGGCCGCGCTGGCCTGGGGGTCGGCGTCCACGAGGGTGACCGAACGCCGGCCGGAGGCCGCGAGCGCGGCGAGGTAGACGGACGTGGTCGTCTTGCCGACCCCGCCCTTCAGTGCGGCTGATACCACGATCACCTGACCGACGCTACCCCGCCGAGGGCCCGCGACACGAGACCCGCGCCCAAGGACGTGTCTCGAAGTGGCCGCCGATCCGGCGCCGCCCGCCCGGGACCGGCCGGTAGCGTCGGCGATCGGGCCGACGGGTTGCCGGGCGACGGGAGCGAGGGACGATGCGGGAGATGCGGACCGAGGTGCTGGTGGTGGGCGGCGGCCTGGGTGGGGTCGCGGCCGCGCTGACCGCGCTGCGGCTGGGCCGGCGGGTGGTTCTCACCGAGGAGAGTGGCTGGCTGGGCGGGCAGCTGACCAGCCAGGCGGTGCCGCCGGACGAGCACCCGTGGATCGAGAGCCGGTACGCCTCACCCAGCTATCGCGACCTGCGTCGGCGGATCCGCGACTTCTACCGCCGCAACCTGCCGTTGACGAAGGACGCGGCCGACGACCCGTTGCTCAACCCGGGCAAGGGGTCGGTGAGTCCCCTGTGCGCCGAACCCGCGGCGGCCGTCACCGCGATCCACGAGGTGCTGGCGCCGTACCTCACCGCCGGTCGGCTGACCGTCCTGCCGCACCACGCGCCGGTGACGGTGCACGGGCGCGGCGACTCGGTCGAGGCAGTGACCCTGCGTGGCCGCGAGGGCGGCGAGAGCGGGCATGGTAGCGAGGGCGGCGAGGTGACGGTGACCGCCGCGTACGTCGTGGACGCCACCGAGCTCGGTGACCTGCTCGCGCTCGGCGACGTCGAGCACGTCGTGGGGGCGGAGGGGCAGGACCAGACCGGTGAGCCGCACGCGCCGGCCGCCGCGAACCCGCTCGACCAGCAGGCGATCACCTGGTGCTTCGCCGTCGAGCACCGGCCCGGCGAGGACCACACCGTGGATCCGCCGGCGAGCTACGAGCACTGGCGTACGCACGTCGCGCCGTTCTGGCCGGGCCCGCAGCTGTCCTGGACCGACGTCGCGCCGGAGACGCTCGAACCCCGCCACCGCCCGATCTTCGTCGGCGACTCCGACGCCGACCGTTCCCGCGACTTCTGGCACTACCGCCGGATCGTTGCCCGTACGAACTACCGCCGGGACTTCGGGCAGGACTTCGGGCGGGGCTCCGGTCGGGCGCTGGTGGAGTCCGACGTGACACTGGTGAACTGGCCGCAGAACGACTACTGGGAGACGCCGCTGCTCGGCGTCACCGAGGCCGAGCGGGAACGCGCCCTGCGGGAGAGCCGGGAGCTGTCCCTGTCGTTGCTGCACTGGATGCAGACGAGTGCACCGCGCGAGGACGGCGGCGAGGGGTACCCGGGGCTGCGGCTGCGCCCGGACATCACGGGTACGGCCGACGGGCTGGCGATGCGGCCCTACGTCCGGGAGTCCCGCCGGATCCGGGCGGAGTTCACCGTCACCGAACTGCACGTCGGGGTGGAGGCCGCCGGACCGGACGGGCCGGTGCAGTTCGACGACTCCGTGGGGCTCGGCAACTACCGGATCGACCTGCACCCGAGCGCCGCCGGGCGGACGTACGTCGACATCGACTCCTACCCGTTCCAGATCCCGCTCGGCGCCCTCGTCCCGGTCCGGGTGGACAACCTGCTGCCCGCGAACAAGAACATCGGCTCCACCCACATCACCAACGGCTGTTACCGCCTGCATCCGGTGGAGTGGGCGATCGGCGAGGCGGTCGGCGCCCTGGCGGCGTACTGCCTGGACGGCGGCCGGGCGCCCCGCGAGGTGTCCGCGGATCCCGTGCGGCGAGGCGACTACCAGCGCCTGCTCACCGACGGCCTCGGCATCGAGCTGGCCTGGCCGCGGGAGATCCGCACGCTGTCCACCAGCCGGCGCCCGGCGTACCCCCAGCTGGTCGAGTGACGCCGACAGCTGGGATGCCCACAGCGAGGGATGCCTACAGTGAGGTCCGTGGACCACACGCTCGTACGGCGTGAGTGAAGGGACCGGTGGCAGGCATGGCCGACCAGGACGACGTACGCCGGATCGCGCTGGCGCTGCCGGAGACCACCGAGGGTGAAGATCACTTCGGGTTCTCCGTACGGAACAAGGGCAAGGAGCGCGGCTTCGCGTGGACGTGGATGGAGCGGGTCCACCCCAAGAAGGCCCGGGTGCCGCAGCCGGAAGTACTGGCGGTACGGGTGGCGAACGAGGGTGAGAAGCAGGATCTGCTCGCCTCCGACAGCGAGAAGTTCTTCACCGAGCCGCACTACAACGGGTACCCGGCCGTGCTCGTCCGGCTGGCGAACGTACCGGTCGACGAGCTCGCGGAACTGCTGACCGACGCGTGGCGCTGCCAGGCTCCGCGTCAACTGGTGAAGGAGTTCGACGCAGCCCGCGGCCAGGGCTGACCCGAGGACGGAGCCTGCGCCCTTTCACCCGATCGGGGTGAGGCGCAGTGCCCGTTGCGATGTCTTGTGGGGTCTGTGGGGGCGGCGGACATCATTTGTGGCCGCCCGGTCTGTCAGGAAGGAAACGCCATGACGGCACAGACACCTGAAGGAACCTTGGGAGCCTTTTCGCACGGGGAACACCCGATCTTCGCGCAACTGGCACAGATGAACGTCGACACGTTGCCCAACTCCGAACTCGACCCGCGGACTTACCACATCGTCCGACTTGCCGCACTGATCGCGATGGACGCCGCACCCGCGTCGTACCTCGCCAACCTCGCGGTCGCCCGGGAAGCGGGCCTGACGGTGCAGGACGCGCAGGGCGTCTGCGTCGCCATCGCACCGATCGTCGGCAGCTCGCGCGTGGTCGACGCCGCGGGCAACGTGTTGCGTGCGTTCGGACTGGCGGAGCTGGCTGCGGAGTACGTCGAAGAGGACGTCACCGGTGAAGGAACCGGAGGTGGAACGGCAAGAGGTGCAGCAGGAGGCGCGGCGGCAGGTGCGGCCGCGGGCGGAGCGGTGGGCGCGGGTGCCGCCACCGCGATTCCGGATCAGCGCCGTGAGGAAGAAGGACGGTTCGAGGAGGGCCGCGCCGAAGAGGGCCGGCTCGGCGGGGACCAGATCGGTGAGGAGAAGATCGAGGAAGGCCGCCTGGAGGAGAGCAGGATCGAACAGGGCGGTCCGGGCAGCACGGGCGGTACGGGCAGCACGGAAGGACGCGGACCGGCTGGTTACGCGGAGACCACGACCGAGGAGCGGTTCGCCGAGGGCTCCGGCGCGGGTGGTGGTGCCGCGATGTACGAAGAGTCCACCGAGGAACGCTTCGTCGGCGCTCCCGAGGGCGAACGGGGTGCGTCGGGCGTCACCGGCGCCCGCGAGGCCGCTGAAGGCCGCGTCGGGGAAGGCCGTGTCGAGGAAGGCCGCGAGAGCACCGAGGGCGTTCGGGATACCGCACAGGGAGCCGGGGAGAAGCAGGGCTTCGGCGAACAGGCCCAGGGCGCCAAGGAACAGGCACAGGGCGCCAAGGAGAAGTTGACAGAAGAGGGCGAGAAGGAGGAGACCATCGAGGAGAAGGTGCGCGGGAAGGTCAGCGGCTGGATGAAGCGCGACCAGTAGACCGCGCAGCAGTTCCGTCCGACCGCCTGTAACTCCTGCAGACCCGACCGGCAGGCCCGTCGACCCCGACCACCTGCCGGCGGTCCACCACCGGGCACCGCGTCAAGGCCCGCTTGACGCGGTGCCCGCCGCGAGTGCGCGGCGCTGTTCGAGGAAGGTACGTTCGGCGTGGTTCCCGCTGCGTGCGATGGCCGCGTCGTACGCGCGTACCGCCTCCTCGTCCCGGCCCAGCCGGCCCAGCAGGTCGGCCCGGATGGCGTGGAACAGGTAGTAGCCGGCCAGGTCCAGGTCGTCGACCAGCGCGAGCGCCGACTCGGCACCCTCCACCTCCGCGACGGCTACCGCACGGTTGAGCGCGGCAACCGGGTTCGGGCCGAGAGCCAGCAACTGGTCGTACAACGCGACGATCTGCGCCCAGTCCGTCGCGGCGGCGGTGGGTGCGTCGCTGTGCACGGCGTTGATCGCCGCCTGGATCTGGTACGGCCCCGGCTGCCCACGCCGCAGACACCGCCGTACGAGCAACTGGCCCTCGGCGACCAGCGACCGGTCCCACAGCGCGCGGTCCTGGTCGGCCAGCCGGACCAGGCCGCCGTCCGCACTGGTCCGCGCCGGCAGGCGCGAGTCGACCAGCAACATCAACGCCAGCAGGCCGAGCGCCTCCGGTTCGTCCGGCATGAGTTCGGCGAGTACGCGGCCCAGCCGGATCGCCTCCGCGCACAGGTCCGCCCGGACGAGGTGCTCGCCACCGCTCGCGGCGTACCCCTCGTTGAAGATCAGGTAGATGACCGCCAGCACGGCCCGCACCCGGTCCGGGAGGTCGGCCTCGTTCGGCACGCGGTACGGGATCCGGGCGTCGCGGATCTTGCCCTTCGCGCGCACCAGCCGCTGCGCCATCGTGGGTTCGGGCACCAGGAACGCGCGGGCGATCTCGGCGGTGGTGAGCCCGCCCAGCAACCGCAGGGTGAGCGCCACCCGCGCGGCCGGGGCGAGTGCGGGATGGCAACAGGTGAAGAGGAGACGCAGCCGGTCGTCGCGCACTGCACCCTCCTCCAGGGGTTCGCCGGCCGCGTGCAGCAGGGCGGCCTGGGCGTGCCGGTCCGCGCGGGACGCCTCCCGCCGGAGCCGGTCGATCGCGCGGTTGCGCGCGGTGGTGATGATCCAGCCCGCCGGGCTGGGTGGAAGCCCGGCGTCCGGCCAGCGTTCGACCGCCGCGGCGAACGCGTCCTGGACCGACTCCTCGGCGAGTTCGATGTCGCCGAGGACGCGCACCAGCACCGCGACCGCGCGGCCGTACTCCGCGCGGAACACGCGGTCGATGTCCGCGGTGGTGATCGCCGGCATGACGCTGGGGCTGTCCCGTGGATGAACCCGGTCGACTACAGGTGGTCGCCGGGGTCGCCCTGGAACGGGCGTACCTCGACCGGTAGCCGGGTCGCCTTCGCCGCCTTGCGGCCCCACTCCAGGGCCTCGTCCAGGTCCTCCGCGGCGATGATCGACAGGCCGCCGACGTGTTCCTTGCCCTCGACGTACGGGCCGTCGGTGGTGAGCAGTTCGCCGTCGTCGTAGCGGACGACGGTGGCCGTGGTCGGCTCGTGCAGCCCGCCGGCGAAGACCCAGGCGCCCGCCGCGCGGAGTTCGTCGTTGAACCGCGCGACGTCGGCCATGATCGGCTCGATGATCTCCGGTGCGGGCGGCCCGCCGTCGGGCTGCTGGATGCTGAGCAGGTAGTGCTTCGTCACGGTGTCCTCCCGGGCTCTGGCCGGTCTCGCCGGCTCGCCGTCAGTCTCGGCGCTGGTCACCCTCCACACGAACGCGACCCGCCCGGATCGACACCCGGTCCCGGACGATCTCGCCGAGGTTGTCCGAGCTGACTGGTACGTTCCCCCACATGTCGCGGCTGACCGTGGACCCGTCGGGCACTCACCTGCGTCTCGGCGAGGCGTTCTTCCCCCTGATCATGGACACGGCGTGGAGCAGCTTCGCCGACCCGAGCGAGGAGGAGTGGCGCACCTACCTCGCCGCTCGCCGCCGGCAGGGCTTCACCTGCGTGGCCGTGTCGGTGCTGCCGATCCTGCACGACCGGGACGAGCGCGCGGGTTCGCGGGAGCCGTTCGCCCTCGACGGCGACGGGCACCCCGACTTCGAGCGGCCCGACGAGGACTACTTCGCCCAGGCGCGGGAGTTCACCCGGATCGCGCACGAGGAGTACGGCCTTCGGCTGCTGCTCGTCGTGCTGTGGAACAACTACGTCCCGGGCACCTGGGCCGCGGCCCGCACGCCGTACGCCGTGATGCCCGACAAGCACAGGCGCGCGTACGTCGAACGCGTGGCGCGCACGTTCGGCGACCTGGAGCCGGTCCTGGTCGTCGGCGGCGACGACAACTACCGCGTCCCGGAGGCGAACGCCGCCTACCTCGAGGCGGCCGGCCACCTGCGCGCCGCCGCGCCGCACTGCCTGCTCACCACGCACTCGGCTCCCCATGCCGACCTGCCGGACGACCTCGCCGACTCGCTGGACTTCTTCTGCCACCAGTCCGGTCACGACGTACGCAACGTCGACCTGACGTGGCAGCAGGCCGCTCCCTACCTCGCGCGTAGGCCGCGCAAGCCGCTGCTCGCGGCCGAGCCGGCGTACGAACAACACGGCCGGGTCGGCGGCCACGGCCGGTGGAGTCGCGACGACGTACGCCGGGCGAGCTGGACGAGCGTGCTGGCGGGCGCGACCGCGGGGATCGGTTACGGCGCGCACGGCATGTGGATGTGGCACTCGCCGAGCGCGCGGTTCACCTCCGGCGGCGCCTCGCTGGAGCCCTACCCGTGGCAGACCGCGCTCGGATTCCCCGGTGCGCTGGACATCTCGCTGATGGCCCGGCTGTTCGCCGACCATCGGCTGTACCGGCTCGCGTCCGCGCAGGACCTGCTCGGCGGCTCGGATGAGAACTCCCGGTTGGGCGCGAGCCCCGACCGGGACCTGCTCGTGCTCTACCTGCCGTACAGCCAGGACGCGGAGGTGCGGTTCGACCTGCGCGGCCATCGCCTCACCGGCTGGGACCTCACCGAACGCGCACCGCTCACCGTCGACCCGGTCTTCGAGGACGGCGGGACGCGACTGCGGCAACTACCGAGCCTGTCCGACCAACTCGTCGTCGCCGAACGGACCGCCTGACATGGCCGTCTCGTTCCGGCCCGGTCAGGTCGTCGTCCGGCGGTGCCTGCATCCCGACGGCCGGCTGGCGACCGTGCAGTGCGCACGGGTCGTCGCCGACGACGAGCGCGGGCTGGCGATCTGGATCGGCGCGGGCTCGACCCTCATGCGCCGGGTCGACGTGGACGGCGAACCCACCAGGCACCTGCCGTACGCCGAGGAACTCGCGATGCCCACCATGCTCGCGCCAACGCGGCACCAACGCTTCGGCACGCTCGTCCTCACCCCGGCCGGCGCCGGGCACTCGGTGGCGTGGGCGTTCGACACACCCGGTGAACTCCTCGGGTGGTACGTCAACCTCGAGTCCCCGGTGCTGCGGTGGAACGGCGGCATCGACGTGTTCGACTTCGCCCTGGACGTGCTCGTCCAACCCGATCGCCGATGGGAGTGGAAGGACGAGAAGGAGTTCGCCGACCAGACCGGCCATCCGCTGTTCTGGACCGCGACGGAGGCGGCGGTGATCCGGGCACGGGCCGAGTCGGTCACGCGGACGATCGAGCGAGGCGACTTCCCGTTCGACGGCACGTGGTGCGACTACCTTCCCGACGCGGGCTGGGGCCCGACACCGCTGCCGACCTGGTGGGACCTGCCCACCCTGGCACCGCCGCGCGTCGACGTGACCGCAGCCGGCCTGGGACAGGAGTCGGAGGCGACCCGGGGGCAGCCGGGATAGGTACGGTAGCCGGATGCCCGAGACCTCGATTTGGTTCCAGCCCGCCACGCCGGACGTCGCCGAGGCGGTGCTCGACGCGCTCGTACGCAGCCGTGAGCACATGGCGCCCTGGGATCCGGACCGTCCCGCCGACTTCTTGACCGTCCAGGCGCAGGCGGAGCGTCTCGCCAGCCCGCACGTACGTCGCTGGCACCTGGTCGACGGTGACTTGATCGCCGGTGAGTTCACGTTGTCGACGATCGAACTCGGCGGGTTCCGCAGCGCGCGTCTCGGCTACTGGATCGACGTCGGCCACACCCGGCGCGGGCTCGCGACCCGTGGGGTGGAGCTGGTCTGTCAGGCCGCCCGGGACGAGGTGGGCCTGCACCGTGTCGAGGCATCCACCGTCGTAGCGAACGTCGCGTCCCAGGGGGTGTTGCGCAAGTGCGGGTTCGAGCAGTACGGCACCGCGCCCCGCTACCTGTACGTCGCCGGGCAGTGGCAGGACTGCCACCTCTTCCAGCGCATCCTGCACGACGGCCCGCCGCCGCTGCCCTGAACCCGGAATGTGCGCGGCCGGGACCGGGTTGCCGATGGCGTACGTACTCGTTCGATCTCGTTCGATCTCGTTCGATGGGACCGCCCGCTTCCACGACAACCGCGTCCGGTGAGGAGCCCACCATGACGGCCGTTCTGCCCGAGGACCTGAAGATGCTCGTCGACGAGGAGAAGGTGTTCGCGACCGTCGCGACGCTGCTCGCCGACGGCCAGCCACACCTCACGATCGTGTGGCTGAAGCGCGAAGGTGACGAGCTGGTCTTCTCCACCACCGAGAGCCGCATCCAGGGCAGGAACCTCGCCCGCGATCCGCGGATCAGCGTGCTGATCAGCCCGCCCGGCAAGCCCTACACGTACGCGGAGATCCGTGGCCGGGTGACCATCGTGCCCGACCCGGAGAGTCAGCTGCCCGACGAGCTCTCGCTGAAGTACCTGGGTGGCAAGTACGGCGAGCGGAACCCCGACTCGGTGCGGGAAACCGACCGGATCATCGTCCGGGTCACCCCGGAGAAGCTCACCCACTGGCCGAAGTAGGCGTAAGGGTCGCAGCCTTCGTCAGCGTCGCATCGGTTCCTTCCAGCTTTCACAAAGAAACTTCCAAGGCTTCGCAACCTCCCTGGTGGCTCACGGCTTCTGGTCACTGGGCCCGGACGAGAGCCGGTCCCGGCGTCTGCAAGGACGCCATGAAGCACCTATGGGGGGACCACCTTGTACAAGAAGATTGCGGCCGTTCTGGCCACCTTCGTTCTGGCAACGCTCGGAGTTGTCGGTATCGCCACCGCGGATACCGACAAGTACGACTGCGAGGACTTCAGCACGCAGCAAGAAGCGCAGACAGTCCTGGAGCAGGACCGGTCCGACCCGTACGGTCTCGACCGGGACAACGACGGGATCGCCTGCGAGACGCTGCCGTCCGGCGGCTCGAACAGTGGGCACAGCAGCAAGGACAACGGGAACGACAACAGCCGTGACAACTCCGATGACGCCGACGACAACGGCGGCATCCGGATGCCGTCGCTGATCCACACCGGCGGCGGCGCGACCGCCTGACATACCGATCGAGGCCAGGCGGGCGTGGGCGATCCTCACGCCCGCCTGGCCTCGTTGCAGTCTCGTCAACCCAGCCTTGTCAGGTCATCAGGTCCCGGAAAGTCGAACTCACATGCGCCGGTTCGTAGGATCCCTTCTTGTTGCGCTGCTTGCCTCGGTGCTCCTTGCGGGCTGTGGAGTTGTGGCCGCACCCGCCGACTCGTCCGGCGTGGCGAAGCACGCCGCATCCCGGCAGCTCGCTCCGGCCGCCAAGCCCGTCGACGCCTCCACGTCAGCTCCGAATCCCACCCGAGGTCACGTCGCCGATCCGGCGGTGCTCACCATCCCCGCCATCGACGTGGATGCCAGCATGGTCGGCGTCGGACTCCTACCGAACGGTGAGATGCAGACTCCGGCGTACGACTCCAACCTGGCCGGCTGGTACGTCGAAGGACCGCGGCCCGGCCAGCCCGGACCGGCGGTGATCGTGGCCCACGTCGACTCCAAGACCGGCCCGGACGTCTTCTACAGGCTTCGCGAACTCCGTCCCGGCGACCGGATCACCGTGACCGACTCGGCCGACGCACGTCACACGTTCACCGTCGAACGACTCGAACGCGCTGACAGGGACGGCCTGCCGTACGGCCGGATCTGGACCGGGGGCAAGCAACCCGTCCTCCGGCTGATCACCTGCGCCGGCCCCTACGACCGCGCCAACGGCGGCTACCAGCAGAACCTCATCGTCTACGCACACTGACCTTGAGGCCACAGTTCCATTCGCCGCCAGTGAGCGCGGGTGGAAGGATGTGCCCGTGAAGGACATGCCTGCGCTGCCGGTGAAGAACGCCGACGGGTCCGCGCTGTTGGGTTTCGAGCGGTTGATCGAGACGGACCTCGGCGGCCTGGACGCGTCCGTACCGTTGACGGCCTCGCTGGTCGTGCTCTGGCACGACGGCAGGTGCCTGATGGTGTTCAACCGGTTCCGGCAGTTGTGGGAGTTGCCGGGCGGCATGATCGATCCGGGTGAGACGCCTCGCGAGGCGGCCGTTCGCGAACTCGTGGAGGAGAGTGCGCAGCATCCGGACACGCTCGACCTCGCGGGCGTGGCGCGGGTGACCTGCGCACCGGAAGACCGGCTGGAGTTCCTGGCCATCTATCGGGGCCGGGTGGACTCGCCGCTTCCGTTCGTACCGAACGCCGAGATGTCCGGCGCGACCTGGTGGGACCCGGCTGAGAACCTCACCGACCTGACGCCCATCGACGCCGCCCTCGCCCACCTGTGTCCCGGCGCGCGGTGACACCGGGGCGACGACTCACACTTCGTTCGCCGCGACGACGGCGGCGAGGAAGTCCCGGGTGTCGCGAAGCCGGTGCCGTAGGTCCGCGTACGCCGACGGCCCGTCGTCGTCGGACCTGATCCGCAGCGCCTCGGTGAGGATCGGGCGCCATCGCGGCCCGAACGCCTCGACCTCCACTGCCCATCGACCGGCACCGCCCTTGGAATGCAGCCTTCCGGTGACCAGCAACGCGTGCAGGCGTACGGAGCCGAGCACGCACCACTCCACGAACCACGGGTCGACCGCCCGGTCCGGTGCGGTCTCGGTGAGGCGGTCCAGGTCGCCGACCCACCTCTTCCAGTACGTCCGCAGGTTGGTGCGGGTGTTGGCGAGCAGCGTCGCCTCGTCCGTCCACACGTCGAGCTTCCCGATCGCGGGCCCGCGTACCGCCACGCCGTACTCGTGCAACTCGTGCCACGTCACCAGGGACACCATGCGGTGCCCACTGGGCTCGAACGTGGCTTCGTGGCAGGCCGGAACGTCCGGGCACAGGTCGGGATCGGCCGCGAGGTCCGCGGACAGCAGGTACGCCCCGTCGAAGTACGGCCGCGGGTGGAGCCGGTCCAACTCCTTGTGGACGGAGGCGAGCGCGGCGACCTCCGCATCGGCGGGGCGGTGCGGGGTCAGTGCCACGAAGTCGATGTCGCTGTGACCGGGGCAGAAATCACCCAACGCCGTGGACCCGTGCAGGTAGAGTCCGTCGACAAGACCTGGAACGGCCGCGTCGACCAGTCGGAGATAGGTGTCCGTGACCTCGTGCACCTGCGCAGGCAGCGACGACGACATACCGGCGCACCCTATCCGCCGGTATTCGAGCCGTTGCCGACCTCGTGAACGGGCAACGAACCGGTCAGCTCGATCGCGGGTGTGTCGTGAAGACGTGTGCGACTGCTCCCCCGCTGAAAACAGTGGTGCTGTCGGGTTCGATGGCGAGCGGTGCGCGGAAGATCCGCTCGCCCGCGCCCAGGACCACCGGGTGGACGACAAGGCGGTACTCGTCGATCAGGCCGGTCTCGACCAGCGACCGCGCGAACCGTGCCCCACCGTGGGCGAGCAGGTATCCCCCGGAGCGTTCCTGCTTGAGCCGCGTGATGGCTTCGCCCAGATCCCCGGTGGAGATCGTCGTCTCGTCCCAGTCGGCGGACGTGAGCGTGGACGAGAACACGACCTTCGGGATCTCGTTCATCGGTTTCGCGAACGGCCCGGAGTCGTTGGGCCAGTGGCCGGCCATCACCGCGTACGTGGAGGCACCCATCAGGTGCACGCCGGCGTTGCTCACGGTCTCGACAAGCCAGTCAACGGCGTCCTCGGAACCTCCCGCCGCGATCCAGTCCGAGCTGCCGTCATCGGATGCCACGTAGCCGTCGAGCGACACAGACATCTTCAGGACCAGTGCGGCCATCAGCTGCTTCCTTCCAGGATGGGTGACACGAGCTGTTCGTGTCGATGGCACAGACCCGGACGCGGCCAGAAACTCATCGCGGTACGGATATCGGGTTCCGGGAAGGTGCGGGACGTTGCTTGCAGGGTGCCCGCATGGTACCGATTGCGGGAGGCCGTCAAGGCGTCCCTGACAGAGCAGGCAGGCAGGCAGGAAATGCCCGGAGAGCTTCCAGGAGAGTACGAGGTCCGACCGCCCGTGCCCGACGACGCCGACGAACTCGGAGAGGTGCACGTTCGGGTGTGGCGCGAGGCGTATCAAAGCCTGGTGTCGCAGGAGTATCTCGACCAGCTGGATCCCCGGCGGTCGGCCGAGCGGTGGAGAGTCCTGCTGAGCGAGGCTCCTGACGGCCGGCAGGTACGGCTGCTCGGGCTGTACGAGCAGGAGATCGTCGGGTTCGTGATGGTCGGGCCGCCACGAGACGACGACCCGCCGACGCCGCGGGAACTCCAGGTCATCAACGTCCTCCCCGCCCATCACGGCACCGGCCTGGCCGACCGGATGCTGGCCGACGCCCTGGGCGACTCCCCGGCCTACCTGTGGGTGATGGAGGGCAACGAGCGCGCGCTCGCGTTCTACCGCCGGTACGGGTTCGCGGCGGACGGCGTGACGACCCGGCACGAGTCCACCGGGACGACCCTGCTCCGGATGGTCCGGCGATGAACGAGACGCACGGAACGCACGGAACGCACGGGAGTACGGCGGTGAAGGTGCGGCGGTTCCGTCCGACGGATGCGCCGGCCGTGTGGGCGTCGGCCGGGCGCTGATGACCGCGTTGGAGCGGCGCGCCGCCGAGTTGGGCAAGCGGGAGTTGCACCTGGACACCGCCGACCAACCGGACTCGATGGCCTTCTATCTGAGCCTCGGCTACCGGGAGGTCGGCCGGAAGCCCTCGCCCTACGGCGAGTGGACCACCGTCTACTACGTGAAGACTCTCGAGCCCGCACCGCCAGGTCGCGCGTAGCCGACCAGTCGTACGGAAAGCGATTGCGCCTGCTCTGTCGAGGTTGTCAGGATGCGGGTCGTGATCCACGTACGGCGCTACCAGGCATCCGACCGTCCACAGATTCGTACGCTGCACGACCGGGTCTGGCCGCCGTGGCACAAGGGTCCGGAGCCGCCCGGCTGGTTCACCGATCTGGAACGCATCGAGGAGTGTTACCTCGCGTTCTGGGTCGCCGTCGAGGAGCGCGACGGATCCGAGGTGCTGGTCGGCATGGTGGGAGCAGACCTTCCCGGCGCCGACGTGCCACCGCACCTGGTCGAGGGGCGCGCGAAGCTGGCCCACCTCAGCCGCATGCGGATCGCGCCGGAGTGCCGGCGGCAGGGCGTGGGGGCTCGGCTCTGCGGCACGTTGGTCGACTGGGCCGCCGCCAACGAACTGGAAGCCGTCGTCACCAACACGCCGTCGAACAACCCTCCGGCGCGGTCCCTGTATCGCAAGGTCGGCTTCACCGAGGTCGGAACGACGGTCGTGGGACCTGCGGAGCTGATGTGGTTCGATCTGCCGTTCCAGGGCGGCGTACGCACGCTCTGAGCCGACCGGGGCTCCGGAATTCCGTCCGTCGCAAAGGCTTGGTCCTCACCATATACATCGAACTGGATTGATGTATATGGTGAGCGCGTGACTGTTGCCCAGAGGCGTGCGGACGTCTCCCCGCCGGCCTTCCTCCAACTGGCGGGGAACCCCGTGCGCTGGCGGCTGCTCACCGAGCTGGCGCGAAGTGATCTACGAGTCGGGGAGCTCGTCGCCGCGATCGACCAACCCCAGAACACGGTCTCGTACCATCTCGGACGTCTGCGCTCCGCCGGACTCGTCTCGATGCGGCGCAGCTCCGCCGACCAGCGCGACAGCTACTACCACACGGACCTCGTAAGGTGCGGCGAGTTGCTCGCCTCGACGGGGACGGCCCTTCATCCCGGGCTGATCGCCAACGTCAAGCCGGCCTTGACGGGGCACCAGCGACGCCACCGCAAGGCCCGGAAGGCCCGGGTGCTGTTCCTCTGCACGGGGAACAGCGCGCGTTCCCAGATGGCCGAGGCCCTGCTCGCACAGGCGGCCGGTGAGCACGCCGGGGTCGCCAGCGCGGGCAGCCATCCCAAGGCCATTCACCCCGATGCCGTACGCGCCATGCGGGCGTACGGCATCGATCTTTCCGGCCGGCGGAGCAAGCACCTCGACGAGTTCGCCGGGCAACGGTTCCACCACGTCATCACGTTGTGCGACAAGCTTCGTGAGATCTGCCCGGAGTTCCCCGGGGGCCCCGAGACCAGCCACTGGAGCATCGCCGATCCCGCCTCCGAGGGTGGTTATCCCGCCTTCCGGCGCGTCGCGGCCGACCTTCACACCCGTATCGCGTTCCTTGTCAGCCACCTGGGCATCCCAACGACACCGACAACGACACCGACAACGCCACCGAAGGAGTGATCCTTTCATGACCGAGACCGCCGACAACCTCGTCAGCGTCCGCTACATCGTCGACGACGTGCAGGCCGCCATCGACTTCTACACCACCCACCTTGGGTTCACGGTGAACACCGCGCACGTGCCCGCCTTCGCCGACGTGACCCGCGGCCCCCTGCGACTGCTGCTGTCCGGAGCGCAGAGCTCCGGCGCCCGCGCCACTCCGCCGGATGCCAAGGAACCCGGCCGCAACCGGATTCATCTCATCGTCGGCGACCTGGACGCCGAGATCGAGCGACTACGCGCGGCCGGGTTGACCTTCCGCAGCGACCTGGTGTCCGGCCCTGGTGGGCGGCAGATCCTCCTGGCGGACCCCTCCGGCAACCTCGTCGAGTTGTTCGCCCCCGCCGCCCGCAGCTGACCGGACGGCTTCAGCCGCGATCGACTGCTGGGAGCCGCAGCAACGCCGGGAGCTCTGCCAGTGAGGTGATCACCTGGATGTCGTACTCGCTCGCGACGTCCGCGCTCGCGCCCGTACGGTCCAGCCAGTACGCACGCAGGCCGGCATCACGCGCTCCCACCGCGTCCACGGCGTACTTGTCGCCCACGTAGGCGACCTCGTGAGGCGGCAGATCGAGCAGCGCGCAACCGGCCCGGAAGATGCTCGGGTGAGGTTTCGCCGCGCCGTGCGACTCCGAGCAGACGATCGCGTCGCCGAAGTACGTCAGCAGGCCGATGTGTTCCAGCTTGTGCAGTTGGTGCTCGCGTGAGGAGTTCGAGATCACGCCGAGGCGGTAGTCGGCCGCGAGGAGTTCCAGCAGCGGTGCGGCGTCCGGGAACGCTGCCCAGCTCGCGTTCCGATGGGACACGTAGCCCGCGAACCACGCGGCCGCCTCCGAGTCGGAGATCCCGCCGTCCGGCAGCCGCCCTAGGTGGGCGAGAAACCGCCTGGTCCGGGAGAGCTGCTGATCGGTGAAGGTCTGTTCACCCGCCAGGAAGCGCTCGTGTTCCTCGTCCACGAACCGCCGCCAGACGGCCACGAGTTCCTCGTGCTCGGCGCCGTGATCCAGGAGGCCGAGGGCGGCCAGATGCGCGAGCAGGCCGGACCTCTCCGAGGACGAGTAGTCGAAGAGGGTGTCGTCGATGTCGAACAGGACACCGCGGACGGGCGCCGGTTCGGCGGGCATGGGGGACGTCGGCTGGTCGCTGGGCATTGCGGCAGGCGCCCCTCACGTGTGGCGAGTCGAGATCAGCCCCATCCTGACATGTCGGCGTGGTCGGGGGGCGTGGAGTTCTCGTTGCCCTTGCTGCCGCCCAGGACCCGCGACTTCTTCGCGCGCTGAATGACTTCCTGGCCCTTGAACCGGTAGGTCACTCCGAGGAGCACCACCAAGGCGATGACGACCAACACGATCCATCCCATGGGCGCGAGTGTGCGGATCGTTTCGTACGCCGGCAATGGCTGCGCCGGATCGGTGACCCGATCGTGTCCGTCCGTACGCGTCGATCAGTCCGTCTATGCTGTCCCGCGAGACAGACCCTCGGCATCCGTACGCCGACCCGCCGTGCGCTCAGCGGCCAACCGAGCGCGACGCTGGTGGGTGCCCGGATGTCAGCCGCTCCGCTTCTCCTCGTCGACGGCCACAACCTGCTGTGGCGGGCATGGTTCGGTTTTCCCGCACGGATCCGCAGTCGTGACAAGACCCGGGACGTCACCGGAGTCTTCGGCTTCTTCGCCCTGCTGAGGGTGGCGATCCGCGAACTGCCCGCGCCGCCTGAGGTCGTGGTCGTCTTCGACGGCGAGAACGCCTGGGACGAACGCACGCTGGTCGACCCCTCCTACAAGGCACACCGGCCGACCGACAACGTGGCGATGGCGCCGATCCGGGCTCTCGCGGACGTCGTACGCGGGCTTGACGCGTTGGGCGTACGGCACATCTGCGTCGACACCGCCGAGGCGGACGACATCATCGCCAGTATGGTCCGCCAGTGCCGGAGCCACGCGCCGGAGCGGGACGTCTGGATCATGTCCGCCGACCGCGACTTCCACCAGCTGCTGGACGAACGGACCCGAATCCTCAACACCCTCCGGCGGCCGGGACAGCGCGTCGTCGACGCCCTCGACATCGAGGCCCGCTTCGGCGTCACCCCCGCACAGTGGTGCGACCGGACCAGCCTGGTGGGCGATCCGTCCGACGGGATCCGGGGCGTTCGCGGCGTCGGCCCGATCACCGCCGCCCGCCTGCTCGCCGGCGGTCTGACGGTCGAGGAGCTGCCGGGCTCGGGCCGGCTCGCCGGCCGGGTGGGCGAACGGGTCCGCGACTCGCTGGCCGACGTCGTGCGGTGGAAGGAGCTGATCCGGATGCGGGCAGACCACCCGGTGCCGGCCGGGCTGGTCGTTCGTTCACCGACTGCGGAACTGCCTGCTGCGCCGAGGGTTCTGGACCTGCTCGACCTGTGGTGAGCCGGAGGATGCGGTCCTTCCGTGGCCGGTCACATCCACTGCACCCCGTCGACTTCGTGTTCACGTACGCGGAAATCGATCATCCGGCGCAGCAGGTCACTCGGAACGGGCTCGCCGTACGGGAGTTTGACCGAACCCTTCCCCGTGTCGAACCCTTCGAGGTCCGCGTCGAACGCCTCCCGCGTGCTGGGCGTGAAGACGACGTTCGCGTGCTTGGTGTACCCGTTGACGATGAAGAGGATCGTCCCGGACGGGTGGACCCAGGCCGGCGACCCCCACTTGATCGCCTCGTCCGCCTCGGGAACCGCTTCACCGGCCAGAACGCACAACTCCCGGAGCAGTTCGCGCCCCTGCCCGGTGAAGCCTGCGACGTACTCGTCGATCGTTTGCGGTCTGCCCATTGCGGCAGTCTGGCACGCCGCACCGACTACGAAGAGCCGACAGGGCGCATGGACCCTGGTCAGCCCGTCGAATCTGGGTACGGTGAACGACGTGAGCACGAGAACTGAACCAGTACGCGAACTACCGGACGAGCTACGCGAGCTCATCGAGTCCGGGCCGATGGCCCACCTGAGCACCATCAACCCCGACGGAAGCCCGCAGGTCTCCGTCATCTGGATCGGCCTGGACGGCGACGAGATCGTCAGCGGTCACATGAGGCGTGGGGCGAAGCTGCGCAACGTCGAACGCGACCCGCGCGTCGTGTTGTCGTTCGACGCACCGAGGAAACCTGGTGTCTTCCTCAATCCGTACGCCGTCCTGCGTGCACGGGCCACCGTCGAGCCGACCGAAGAGGCGTGGGACCTGCTGAACCGCCTCGCCAAGGTCTACATGGCTCCCGAGGCGGAGTTTCCCGCGCCCAGGGCACCCGGCTACATCCTGCGCTATGCCGTCGGCCGTATCGGCGGCGTCGGCCCGTGGGCGTCGGCCTCACACTGAGGTGGGGTACGCCTGGCACGCCTATACGGCGCGAAGGTGTGACCCGGAAGGACGGAAGAGGCAGTCACCCGGGTTCGCGTAGCCCGCCAGTCTCGCGATCTCAACATCCGAAAGGCCCTTGGCTGTAAGGGCCTCGCCGATGTGCTTCTGGAGTTGGGGATGCTCCGCCGGCAGACTCGAACTGCCCGGCTCCTGCGTCTTCCAACCGCGGGCGTTGAGTGCCTTGAGGATGGAAGCGCGCTGGGCTGCGGAGACCTGGCCCATCCGGTAGGCGCGTTCCAGGAGCGCCTGCATCGAGACGCCCCACTCCCGTTTGAGATCGACCAGCGTACCGAGTTCGAGGTGGCGTACCTCCGGTCGGATCTCACCCTCGGGCATGAGGAATTCAGCGGCGAACGCGTTGGCCTGGGCTTCCATCTCCTCGTGCGGATCGTCGGTGTGCAAGGCAAGGTGTCCGAGTTCGTGGGCGAGGGTGAGCCGCTTGCGATCGGTGGGTGCGGACTGGTTGACGAGGATCACGGGATGATCACTCACCCACTGCGAGGCGCCGTCAATGCGCTGCGTACCGAAGTCCTTCTCAACCACCAGGCACCCGGCTGATTCCAGCCAGCGGGTCAGGTTCGTCACCGGCCCCATCGGCAGCCGCCACTGGGCGCACACCATGCGGGCGGCATCCTCCGGGCGGGTGTACTCCGGATCGAACGTCGGCAACCGGTGTTCGGCGTCGATCGACACATCCTCGAAGAGAAACGAGGCGTGCACCCGAGTCAGGTTGAGGAGTGCCTCGACTCTGCGCCACTGCGACGTCTTCGTCGACTTCTGCCGGCGCATGTGTGCCTCGACCCCGAGCGCACCCCGGAACCGGTCACCGTGCCGCAGAAGTTCCTCGGTCACCCCCAAAGCTCCGGCAAGAGCGGCCACCGTGGCGGCATCGGGCTGGCGCTCCCCCGCCTCGTAACGGTTGATCGCCACCTGACTGACGTTCACCATCTCGCCCAGCTGCGCCTGGGTCAGCGAACGCGCCCTACGCGCAATGGCCAGCAAATCACCCACCGAGGCGTTCACTCGTCCGTGTGGCTGTTGACGTTGATCACGTTGCCGTCGGGTGCGCGGACGAAGAACCGCCGGATACCCCAGGGCTCGGTGGTGAGCGGATAGACGATCTCGTAGCCACGCCGTTGCGCGTCTTCGTACGCCGCCTCGATGTCGTCGCCGACCGCGGCCGAGATCACCGAGTCGATCGGGGCGGTGGCGTCACGGGTGACGAGCTGGACGACGGCCTCGCCGTCCGGTGACTGGAAGTTGGCGACCCAGCCCAGGTTGAACGCCTCGACGCTCAGCCCGAGGTAGTCGGTGTAGAAGTCGCGGGCCTTGCCGATGTCCGGGACCGACAGGTTGGCCCTGATGCCGGTGACCTGCATGAGAGGCTCCTTTCTCAGCAGCGGTACGCCGAGGTCATTCTGTTCCGTACCGGCCCGCCGATCCAGCGCAGCACGCGCAACAATCCGGGAGGGCGACCGCGACCCCGTGCGGCCGCGGGCCGTAATGCTCCGCGAAGCCGTCGACGGGCTGCGAGGAAGCGGCCCGCGGTAGGGGTCTCCGTCCTTGAGGCGCCGTGAAATCCGCTCGCCAGGCGGTGAACTTGCCCGTAGCCTCGGCGCGACCGGCTGAGCAGAGGATGGGATCAGGTGGACGGCGCTGTCGATGTCGACGTGGCAGTCGAACGCGGGGAGCGGGCGACCCCGACCGGTGAGCTGCTGCGCGCGGTCTGGATGGCGTACGACCTGGATGGCCAACCCCCGCTGGGCGATGTGTCCGGCACACCGGAAGAACTCGGCATCCGTGACCTCGGTGGCAGTTCGAACCTCAACCTGCTTGCCGGACGCGCCGGGCGCCCCGTGGTGGTTCGCGTGTACCTGCCCTGGGTCGACTCGGTCAGACTGACCGACCTCCAACGGATCCGCGGCCTGCTGCGGGAGGCGGGCGTCCCCACCCCACGCCTACTTCCCACCGCGAACGGTCGGCCCTGGACGTCGCTCGGAGGACGTCTGGTCGAGGTCGAGGAGTACGTCGAACACGACGCGGAGATGGACACCTGGACGCACCTGAACGCCGGCATGCCGACGCTCGGCCGGATCCACTCCGTCCTGGATGGTGTCGACGCCGCGCCCGTGACGCGGTACCCCGGGTTCGCGAACGCGGTCGAGGCCGCTGACGCTCGTGCGGTGGCGGCCCGTGGGATTGCGCGCATCCGTTCGTGGGACGACATCAGTGCCGACGTGGCGCGCATGTGCGAGGAGGCGGAAGAGATCGCCGAGTTCGTCGTGACCGCCGAAGCCGCTGCCCCACCGACGCATCGGCAGTTGGTGCACGGTGACTTCTGGGACAACAACGTGCTGTTCCGTTCGGGGCGGGTGGCCGCCGTGCTGGACCTCGACTTCCTCGGCCACCGACCACGTGTCGACGATCTCGCGCTGACGCTCTTCTTCACGGACCAGACGATCCTGCCGGTCGAGGTCGATCAGATCCCCTTGCTACGTGGGCTTGTCGACCACTACGACCGCGGACTCGACCATCCGCTGACGCCAGAGGAACGAGCGGCCGTCCCGGCAGCGCTCGCACGCCAGCAGCTGTGGGGATTCGGGCACGTGAGCAAGCTCGACGAGAAGCGGGCGAAGAGTCTCGTGGACGTCATGGTCGGCGAGGTCCGTCGTACGCTACGGATCGCGCGTGACCTGCCCGGCTGGCGTGCCGCCCTTGCAAGGAGGACCTCGTGAACGATACGGAGACCGGTCTCGGGACCTGGACCACGCCCGAGCGACCCGAGCCGCCGATCAACCCGGCCGACGAGCGTGCCGCGCTCGACGACCGCCTGGAGTTCCAGCGCACCACGTTGCTGCTGAAGTGTGGTGGGCTCACACCGGAACAGCTCGCCCTGCGGTCGGTGCCGCCGTCGTCCCTTTCGCTGCTCGGCCTTGTTCGGCACCTGTCCGGCGTGGAGGCGTGGTTCCATGCGTACGACGGCCGGCCGGATCACCAGTTCTTCTGGAACTACGTGCCGGGTGCGTCCGACGGCTTCGGGGACATCGACGTCGCACGTGCCCACGACGACCTGGCCAGCTACCAGGCGAGTGTCGCCCGGTCGCGCGCGGCCGTAGCAGGGCTCGGTCTCGACGAGGCCAGCCCCGGCGAGGACTACAAGCTGCGGTGGATCTACCTGCACATGATCGAGGAGTACGCGCGCCACAACGGCCACGCGGACCTGCTCCGCGAACGCATCGACGGCGCCACGGGCGAATAGCCGTTCACTGCGGGCAGGCAAGGTGCCATTGACGCGATGTTGTCGACCAACCACGGGTAGCCGGGCGGGTCCAGAATCACCAGAGTGAAGGGTTGGCTGGTGGTACGTCATCCAGGAACGCGGTGACCATCGGTTCGAGCACCTGCACAGTTCCCGAGATCGAGACGTGAGAGGTCGCGGGAAGAATGACGAGTCTGGCCCGGGGAAGCTCAGTGATCATCCCCGTCGCCGCCGCTTCCTCGTCACAGCCACCGCGCAGCTTGAACATCTCCACGGCATGCTCGGGACGCACCCCGTCCGCGTCGCCGATGATGACCATCGTCTGGGCCCGGATCGACCGCAGTTGCTCGTCGGTGATGTGCTGGTCCTCGAAGTTCAGCACTCTCATCTTCTCCACCCAGGCGTCGAACGCAGGCGGATCGGGCGTGTGCTGACGGAAGGCCTCACCGACGGGCGTGTCCTTGAACAGGTCAGCGGTGAGGCCCTCGATCACGTGCAGAGCCGACGGGTACCAGCCGTCCTGGCGGTAGGTGGCGGACAGCGTGACGAGCTTGCCGACCAGCCGCGGGTGACGCAGGGCGAGCTGCAACGCGACTCCCCCTCCCTGTGAGTACCCCATCACGTCGGCACGCTCGATCTCCAACGCCTGCAGCAAGGCCGAGGCGTCGTCGCCGAACTGTTCGTACGACATCGCACGCGGCGTGTCCGGCGTACGGCCGTGTCCTTGCTGGTCGAAGACGATGACCGGACGCCTGGTCGCGAACGCGGCGACCCACTGCCTCATCGTGTCGGTGGCCATGAAGGCCCCGGGTATCAGCAGCAACGGCACCGTGTCCGAGGCGGCAGGCTCACCGTGCACTTCGTAGTACAGCTGAAGGCCGTTGATCGGAAGCTGTCCACTGCGCGAGGGCTGCATGCCGGAAGAGTAGCCAGCCAGGCGAAGACTTCGCGCTGGATCACTCCGTGCCGTCGGCCGGCAGGCGCTCGGGCAGCCCGAGGCGCGGGAACTGGTCGGCGTGGAACGTGATGATCTCGGCGATCTTCCCGTCGGCGATACGCAGGACGTCGATCGTCAGCGGCAGGTAGGCGCCCTCCTTCTCCTGCCAGAGGTAGAAGGCGATGGCGGCCTGCCGGTTCACCGACGTGGGGACGGCGCGCAGGCCGCGGAGGTCCGGGAAGCCGCTCTCGGTCCAGTCCGCCACCACCGCGTCGCGGCCGACGAGCAGGCCCGGCGTGGGCGGCATCGAGGTGCGGACGTCGTCGCGCAACATGGCCGCGATCGCATCGATGTCCGTGGCCACGCTGGCGTCGGTGAAGCGGCGTACCAGGTCGCGGGTCCCGGCGTCGGCGCCGCCGGACCAGTCCTGACGCTCGGCGGGCAGGTGTTCCCGCATGCCCGCGCGGGCCCGCTGGAGCGCGCTGTTCACGGAGTTGACCGAATCCCCGAGGGCCTCCGCGACGTCCTTCGCCGGCCAGCCGAGGACGTCCCGCAGGACCAGCACGGCCCGCGGGCGCGGCGCGAGGTGCTGGACCGCGACCACGTACGCCAGCTCGATCGTCTCCCACGCGACGGCGACGGTCTCCGGCTCGTCCGCGTCGCCCGCGGTCGGCTCGTCGAGCAACCGGTCCGGGTAGGGCTGCAGCCACAGCACCTCCCCGCCGGTCGCGGGCTCCGGGCGGACCTTGGCGAGCAGGTCCAGGCAGGCGTTGGTGGCGATCCGGTACAGCCAGGCCCGGAAGGTCGACCGTCCCTCGAAGGTCTCTCGCCGCCGCCAGGCGCGGAGGAACGTCTCCTGCACGGCGTCCTCGGCGTCCTCGAACGACCCGAGCATCCGGTAGCAGTGCACGTGCAGCTCCCGCCGGTGTCGCTCCGCCAGCCCCGAGAAGGCCGGCTCGTCCATCTCGCCCACATCGCCCACGCCCTGCACCTCCAGCCGCGCGTCCGCACCCATCACGCCATCCTTCCCTCTCGCCTGGTCCCGTCGTAGGTGTGACGGGCGCGGGCGGGACAACTCATCACCGGGCGGAACCCACTACGCTGACGGTCTGCGTCGCTACCCATCCGGACCCCCTGGGAGATTCCGTTGCGCTGGTTCGTACGCCTCTCTCGTCGGCTCGCGGTGCTGATGGCCGTCGCCACGTTGCCCTCCGCCGTCGTCGCGTCCGCCGCACTCGCCCAGCCGGCCCAGTCGGCAAAGCCGGCTCAGTCGGCAAAACCGCGCGAGTCCGTCGGTGCACCGACCACGCTGAAGATCCTCACGTTCAACATCTGGCTGGAGGGCACCGCCGTCCCCGACGGCCTCGACCACGTGGTCGAGACGATCCGGATGTCCGACGCCAACGTGATCCTGCTGTCGGAGGCCGGCGCGGCGGCGAACCCGATCGCGAAGGCGCTGTCGACGCCCGGCAAGCCCTACTACGCGGCCTCCTCCGACGACGCCGGCATCGTCTCGGCCTTCCCGATCATCGACCAGGCCGATTTTCCGTACGCCAAGAAGGCCGTCCTCGACGTCCACGGCCGGGAGGTGACGACGTACGCGGCACACCTGTACTACCGCAACTACGCGACCTACCTCCCCCGCGGCTACGGCGGCGGCGTCGACGAGCCCAGCGAGTTCGCGAAGTACGACTGGAACAAGCTGCCCGGCGGTCCCGTCCTCGACGTGGACAAGGTCCTCAAGGTCAACGCGGACTCCGGCCGGCCCGACGTCATCGGCACGATCGTCGCGGACGCGGCCGGAGAGCGCGCGAAGCGGCGGGCGGTGTTCCTCGGCGGCGACTTCAACGAGCCGTCGGTGTACGACTGGACCGCGGCGACGGGTTCGCTGTTCGACCACCATGGACTCACGATCCCGTGGCAGACGACCGCTCTTCTCCGGGACGCGGGGTACGTCGATGCTTACCGCAGCGAATATCCCAACCCGGTCACGCATCCCGGTTTCACCTGGCCGTCGGACAACCCCGACAAGGCTGTCGGCGACCTGACCTGGGCGCCCGAGGCCGACGAGCGCGACCGGATCGACTTCGTCTTCCACCGGCCCGAGCCCGGGGTGCGGCTGGTCGGTGCGGGCATCGTCGGGCCGCGGTCGACGATCGTCCGCAGCGAGCGCGTCGTCGAGGACACCGACGACCACTTCCTGCCGATCCCCGAGCACTGGCCGAGCGACCACAAGGCGGTGCTCGCGACCTACCGACTGGCCGGGCCTCCCGCGCGCCGCTGAGGACGTCGAGCCGGACGTCCCGTCAGTGGCAGCAGGAGTCTCCGGCAGCGGCGCCGTCGTTGCCACTCTCTCCGAGGTCGTCGGAGCGGCCGGCCTGAATGCGGGGCCACTGCGCGATCGGCCGTCCGTTCGTACGGAACGGGTCGGCGCCCTTCGCCCAGCGCGGGTCCGGCCAGCCGTCCGGCGTGTCCTGCCACCCCTCCCGCCGGCCGTGGACGGTGAGGTCCAGCAGGCCGTACGTGTTGTCCATCGCCTCCAGGCCACGGCCGGTCGTCCAGTAGGTCTCGAAGACCCGGGACCCTTGCCGCAGGTAGCAGACCATCGGGGCGGGCGAGCGGGGCCGGTCACCGAGCAGGACGTCGAGCGAGTCGCGGGCGGAGTACCACGGCACGCCCCAGCCCATGAAGTCGCGGTACCGCACGCTCACGTCGTACGGACCCTGGCACAGCGTGGCGTAGGTGACGTCGCGCGAGTGCAGGTACGCCAGTTCGCGGACCTGGCCGTTGAAGAACGTGCACCCCTCACACTGGCCGGCGGCGGAGTGGCCGTGGTGCCACATGTGGAAGTACGCGATCAGCTGCTCGCGCCCCTCGAACACCTCCAGCAGGCTGACCGGGCCCTGCTCCCCGACCACCGTGATCGTCGGGTCGACCTCCACCATCGGCAGCCGTCGGCGGTCCGCCGCGAGCGCGTCCCCTTCGTGGGTATGTGCCTTCTCTCGGACCAGCAGGGCTTCCCGTTCGGCCTGGTACGTGGCCCGGTCGACGACGCGCGGCCGGGCGCTTTCGGTGGTTTCGGGAGTTTCCTTCGGGGTGGTGGTCATGATCTCTCCTCCGTCGGCTGTGGACCTACCCACCGACGAACGGCACCCGCCGCGATTCGACATGGCGGCGCAACAATTTCCGAGCCGGGTCCAGGACAGGCCCTATTGTCGGGCTCTGAGGGAGGTGACAGCCGTGAAGTACGCGTTGATGATCTGGCACGGCGAGGAGCACTCGGAGCCCCCGGAGGAGATCGACACCTGGCCGGACCACAAGGCCTGGATGGACGATCTCGTCGCCCGCGGCGTCTTCAGGGGTGGTGCCCGGCTGCGGCCGACGGCCACCACGAAGGTGCGCGTCCGTGACGGCGAGACGCTGGTGTCCGACGGCCCGTACGCCGAGACCAAGGACCTGATCGGCGGGTTCCTCGTGGTCGAGTGCGCGCACCTGGACGAGGCGATCGAGATCGCGGCCGGGCACCCGTTCGCGGCGTTCGGCACGGTCGAGGTCCGGCCGGTCTGGGAATGAGCCGGGACCCGGGCAGGGACCGGATCAGGGAGCCGAACGAAGTGCCGGGCGACGACGTCGAGGCGGCCGTCTCCTCGGCGTTCACCACCGAATGGGGCCAGGTCGTCGCCACCCTGATCCGTCTCACCGGCGACTGGGACCTCGCCGAGGACAGCGCCGCGGACGCGTTCGCCGCCGCGCTGGAACGCTGGCGACGCGACGGCATCCCGCGCAGCCCCGGCGCCTGGCTCACCACCACCGCACGCAACCGCGCGACCGACCGGATCCGCCGGGAGGCCACCGGCAACGCCAAGTTGCGCGAGCTCGCGCTGCTCACCCGCGACGGCGAGGACGCGGCCGAGCCGGACGAGGTACGCGACGACCGGCTTCGGCTGATCTTCACCTGCTGCCATCCCGCGCTGCCGTTCGAGGGGCGGATCGCGCTCACCCTGCGGACCCTCACGGGCCTCACCACGGCGGAGATCGCCCGCGCCTTCCTCGTACCCGAGCCGACGATGTACCAGCGGCTGACCCGGGCCAAGAAGAAGATCCGCGAGGCCGGCATCCCCTACCGCGTCCCGCCTGCTCAGCTGCTGCCGGAGCGGCTCTCGTCCGTTCTCGGCGTTCTCTACCTGCTGTTCAACGAGGGGTACGCCGCGACGGCCGGCGCCGACCTGATCCGGGCGAACCTCAGCGCCGAGGCGATCCGGCTGGCCCGGCTGCTGGTACGGCTGCTGCCCGACCCGGAGGCGCGGAGCCTGCTGGCGCTGATGTTGCTGCACGACGCCCGGCGCGCGACCCGGGTCGGCGCCGACGGCGAGCTGGTCACGCTGGACCGGCAGGACCGTACCCGCTGGGACCACGCCAGGATCGCCGAGGGCGTACGGCTGCTGCCCGCCGAGCCCGGGCCGTACCAACTGCAGGCGGCGATCGCGGCCTGTCATGCCGTTGCCGAAAGCGTCGAGACCACCGACTGGGCACGGATCGCGGCGCTCTACGACGAACTGCTCGCCCACACACCGTCGCCGGTCGTCCGGCTCAACCGCGCGGTGGCCGTGGCGATGGCCGACGGACCGGCCGCGGGCCTCGCGCTGGTGGACGAGCTGACCGCCTCAGGGGAGCTCGCCGACTATCACCTGCTGCCCGCGACGCGCGCCGACCTGTTGCGGCGTACGGGCGACGTCGACCGCGCCGCCGAGGCCTACCGCGAGGCGATCGCACTCGCCTCCACCGACACCGAGCGCGACTACCTGCAAGCGCGGCTTGACGAGCTCTGAGAACGGCGTACGTCAGCAGTCGAACACCGACCAGCAGATGTCGTTGCGCAACCGCTGGTCGTCGAGCACTAGCGCGCGGATCGCCTCCGGTAGCTGGTCGCGCTGCCATCGGCACTCGCGTCGCCCCGCGGCCTCGCCCTCGCCTTCGGGTGCGGCGGCCCGCACGGCCTTGATCGCGTAGGCGGCGGCGCCGAGTTCGTGCGCGGCCACGTGCGCGACGACCCCGGCCTGTCCCGCGGCATAGGCGGCATGCCGGGCAGCGCCTCGCAGGTCTCTGGCAGCACCCATCGCATGGCCGCCGGCCGCACGGGCCTGCATCATCTTCACCTCACCACGTACCCAGGCACGTGCATGCTCGATAGCCTGGCGCGGTCGTGGGTCCTCCGGGCGTACCGATTCGAAGAGATCGAGGACGTGCTCCGCGCACGACGCCGCCCACAGAGCGAGGAGCTGGTGGTCGGGGTCGGTGAGGGTTCCACCACGGCGGATCGTCACGAATCGGTGGTCCCGAACCTTCGGGAGGATCATGGCCGTTCACTCCTCTCGTACGGCTTCAGGACGGTGAATCCTCGCATACTCCTTATTTTGCGACCGATGCTCACCGAACGAGAGCTTCTTGGTTTCGGTTGCGCGGCGTAGTGTTGGCCGCTGAGGAAACCGCCGTGACGGATGTCGCCCAGCAAACGGTCGGCCAGATGCGGGCCGGCGACCACTACTGCCTCAGCTTCGACGCCGACGCTGAGCAGCGCGACGTAGTCACTTCCTATGTCCGCAACGGGCTTGCACACCACGAGCAGGTCACCTATTTCGCCGCCTCGGACCCTGTGACGGTGTTGGACTTCCTCCGCGACAGCGGAGTCGAGCCGGACCGGTTCGCGGCCAGCGGCCAGCTCCGGGTGATGGCTCCGCAGGAAGCATTCCTCGCAACCAGGCCATTCGATCCCGACGCGATGGTCGAGCAGTTGAGGCAGACGGCCGACAAGGCATTCGCCGCCGGTTACCAGGGTCTGCGGGTCACCGGAGAACCCAGTGTCCTTCGTGGCCGGCCGGGCGCGGACAGATGGCCCGAGTACGAACACAAGGCCGCGGACGACTTCACCGACCGGCCGGTGCTGGCCCTGTGTCAGTACGACCGCCGCGTCTTCACCCCAGCCGAGATCGCCGAGGTCGAGTCCTTGCACACCCACACTGTGGTCCCGAACCCTCTCTACCAGGACGGGCGGCTGTCGATCTTCCGGATGTTCCGGCCACCGGGCTTCCGCATGGTCGGCGAACTGGACATCGCGCAGGTGACGGCCTGGCTCAGCTGGATCCATCGGGCGGCGTCAGGCACCGAGGACGACGTCCTCTTGAACCTCGCCGAGTTGCGGTTCATCGACGTCGCGGGGGCCCGCATGCTGGCGCTGCTGTCGGATCAGCTCACCCAGCACGGCAGACGTCTCGTACTGCAGGAGTTGCAACCCGCCCAGTGCATCGTGTTCCACCTGGCGGGCTGGGACGAACTGCCCAACCTCGTCCTGGCGGAGACACCCTCATGAGCGCCGAGGTGCTGGACGGCTTCACCGGCTACTTCCACGAGGCCGGTTTCTACGCGTCCGACGCGGAGTTCCGCGCGCTGATCATGCCGTTCGTCGAGGAGGGCATCGCCGCTGGCGAGCCGGTCGTCATCTGCTACGACGAGCGCAAGTCCGACTTGCTCCGGTCCTGGCTCGACGATCCGTCCACGGTCACGTTCATCAAGGGCGGGAGCATGTACGCCACACCCGCCCGGGCCATCTCGGCCTGGCAGCGACTTTTCGAACGTCACGTCGCGGCCGGGGCACGACGGGTCCGGCTCGCCGGAGACGTGCCGCACGCGGGCAACGGCGGTCGCTTCGAGGGATGGGACCGCTACGAGTCCGCCCTCAACACCGTGTGGGACGAGTGTCCCGTGGACAGCCTCTGCCTGTACGACGCGGCGACGATTCCCGGACCGGTGCGCGACGTCGTGGAGCGGACACATCCGCGGATCCTCACCGCCGACAACACGCACACCACGAACAGCCGCTACGAAGGGCGCACCGGGAAGGCGCGCGTTCCCGTGTCCGCCGACCCGCTCGAGGCCACGACGCCCGACGTCGAACTCGTCAACCCCTCCGCGGCCGAGGCCCGGCACGCACTGGAGCGCTCCGGCCGCGGCGTGGTCGGCGACCACACCCTCGGCGACCTGCTGTTCGGCATCTCCGAGGCCGTCACCAACGCACGCCTGCACGGCGTACCGCCCACGATCGTCCGCATCTGGGCGACCGGCGACCGGCTGGTGGCCGACATACAGGATGGAGGCCACGGACCGGCCGACCCGCTCGCCGGGCTCGTGCCCCGGTCGAGTGCGACGTTCGGCACCGGCCTCGGCCTGTGGGTCGCCCACCTGCTCGACATCGACGCGGCCCTCATCTACACAGCGGACGGCTTCTCGGTCCGGCTGCGTGCCGGACGGGACCCCGCACCGGTCGGCCGGTAGACAAGCCGCTGGGGCCGGGGTTCGGCGCCGGCCGAGGGACCAGAATTTCGTCCTTACGTGGAGTCCGCATCCTGCCGTAGGGTCTCGGCATGCACGATCAGCCGACTGTCCTGCGACCCGACGACGTGGCGGAAGCCGCCCGGGAGCTCGGCGTTCCCGGCGTGGCGGTGGGTGTCGATCACGGCGGGAAGCGCGAGACCGTCACCTACGGCGTCACCAGCATCGAGTACGGCCGGCCGGTCGACGAGGCGACGTTGTTCCAGATCGGCTCGACGGCCAAGACGTTCACCGCCACGGCGATCATGGTCCTGGTCGACCAGGGGCGGATCGACCTCGACCAGCCGGTGCGCCGCTATCTTCCCGAGCTGCGGTTGCTGGACGGCGACGCTGCCGAGACGCTGACCGTCGGCCAGTTGCTCAACCACACCGCGGGCTGGGACGGCGGCGACGTCTGGACCGACACCGGCGAGGGTGACGACGCGCTGGAACGCTCCGTCGCACTGCTCGCGGACCTGCCGCAGCAGTTCGCCCCGGGGACCGCCGCGTCGTACAACAACGCGGCCTTCGTGCTCGCCGGCCGCGTGGTGGAGAAGGTGACCGGCGAGACCTTCGAACGGGCACTGGCCCGGCTGGTCCTCGACCCGCTCGGGATGCGCCAGACGCTCACGTCGCTGAACGAGATCATGACGCGGCCGTACGCGGCCGGCCATCGCGCGGCGAGTACGACCGACTCGGCGGGGTCGGCCGACGGCGTGCTGTCGATGAGCCGGCCGTGGAGCGACCCGCGCGGCTATCTCCCGGCCGGGGCCCGGCTCGCCTCCAGCCTCGGCGACCAGCTCACCTGGGCACGATTCCAGTTGGGCGACGGCCGTTCGCCGGACGGCACCCGGGTGCTGTCGGAGCAACGGTTGCGGGCGATGCACACGCCGACGACGAGCCACGAGCTGTGGCCGGGCGTCCGGGTCGGGATCGCGTGGCTGCTCCGCGAGATCGACGGCGTACGGCTGATCGAGCACCACGGCGACGTGTCAGGCCAGCACTCGACGGTCACCGTCGTGCCCGAGCACGACTTCGCGATCGTCGTACTCACGAACGCCACCCCGTCCGGCCGTGAGCTGGCGGAACGGATCGTGCGCGAGGCCCTGGAGTCCCGGCTCGGGCTGGTCGAGCGTCCACCCGAGCCGCTCTCGCTCAGCCCCGACGATCTGGCTCCGTACGCCGGTGACTACCGCACCGAAGGCCTCGATCTGCGGGTCGTTGTCGACGGAACGGGCCTGCTCATCCACGGCACGCTGACCGACGACGGAGTCGCGGAGACGCTGGAGTTCCCGTCGAGGCTGCTGCCCGGTGAACGGTTCCTGGTCGTCGGTGGCCCGTTCGCAGGCCTGCAAGGCGAGTTCGTCCGCGAGGCGGACGCCGTCGTCGCGGTCAAGCACGTCGGCCGGCTGGTGCCGCGGGCCGCGGAGCCCTCGGCCTGACCTGGTTTCATCGACAGCGAAGGAAGATTGACCCGCCATGGCGTACGACCTCCACATCGTCTTCGACTCCCACGACGTCGACAAGGTGTCGCGGTTCTGGCTGACCGCGCTCGACGGCTACAACTACCCCGGCAGCCCGCCGGACCAGCCGGCCGGTAGCCCGCCGGAGGGCTTCGCCACTTGGGATGCCTGGGCCGACGCCCACGGCGTGCCCGAGGACCAGCGCTACGCCGTGCGGACGATCATCGACACTGAAGGCAACCGTCCCGACATCTTCTTCATCGCCGTACCCGAAGACAAGGTTGTCAAGAACCGCTTGCACCTGGACATCAAGGCTTCCAAGGGGCTGCCGGCCGATCAGGTACGCGCACGCCAGGACGCCGAAGCGGAGCGACTCGTCGCGGCCGGCGCGAAAGTGGTCACGCGCCCGATCGAGGGGGCCATCGTCATGCAGGACGTCGAAGGAAACGAGTTCTGCATCACGTGAACCTCCCCCGCTCAGCCGCGGCTGACCATGTTCGTGGTGGTCGAGTTCGTGAGCTGGGAAGACTTTTGGGTGTCATAGGCCCATAAGTCTTCCCAGCTCGTCGAAAGGCGCGAGGGCAACGACAGCTTGACGCAGCGCGACCCGGCGTGGTGGGCGGGCTACCGCAGCAACCTGGAGTTGACGGCGAAGCAAGCGTCGCGCCTCGCGTGAAGGGGTCGTCGGCGACTCAACCGTGCAGGGTGGGCCGGTAGACGAGTTCGTGCGTACGGCCGTCGAGAACCCTGCTCTCCAACAGCTCCAGGTCGAAGTCGGCCGCCCCCTCGAAGATGGCGTCCGATCCGGTCTGCCCGGTGATCACGGGGAAGAGCGTCACCTGAACCCGGTCGACCAGGCCGGCGGCCATCAGTGCCCGGTTCATCGACAGACTGCCGTGCGAGCGCAACGGTACGTCGGACTCCTCCTTGAGCCGCGCGACGACATCGACGGCGTCGCCCTTCACCAGAGTCGCGTCCGGCCAGTCCAGCGGGCCGTCCAGGGTGGTCGACATCACCGTGGCCGGAAGGTTCCTCATCCTGGTCACCCACGGGTCGCGGACGTCGGAGTCCTCCGTACTCGACGCCAGGAGCTGCGCGAACGCCCTGTATGTGTTGGCCCCGAAGACCATCCGCTGCTCCCCGCTGTACGCGGCGAGGCGGTGGTCGAGCAGCTCAGGTCCCTGCTTGCCCCAGTAGCCGGACCAGTTGGCGGTGGCGGTGCCGAAGCCGTCCAGACTAGTGAAGACGTCGAACGTGTACGTGGCAGTCATGTCGATCTCCTCCAGTGCGGTTGGCCTACTGGGTGCAGACCGGACTCGACGGTGAAACTCATCGCGCCGGGACGAGTTCGGCCTGTTGAAGATCGACGAGCCAAGGAGTGGCGACAGCGGCCGGCAACTCGTCAGGAAGTAGCCGTGCCCGTGCTCGGAAAGCCTTTGCGGCCGACGAGGACCATGACCGCCGCCAGCAGGATCGGGATCGAGCCGGCCCAGGCCAGCGTGCGAATGCCGTACGCGCTGAGGAGGAGGCCGCCGAACGCGGCGCCACCGGCGATCCCGACGTTGGCGCTCGCGTTCAGCCAGGCGCCGGAGATCTCCGGGGACGTGGCGTCGCTTCGGATCGCGGCACTCTGGAACAGCGAGGGCGCCGGCCCGAAGGCCGCGTTCCAGACGACACCGAAGACGACCACGAGCAGCAGCGACGGGAAGCCCGCGCTGACCGCGATCATCCCGGCTCCGCTGACGAGCAGGACGACCAGGGCGGTCCGGCGTGGCCGGTGGTCGAGTGAGTGCGCGGCTCGCCAGATCCCCAGGAGCCCGAATCCTCCGAAGAGGAAGAGGATCGGTGCGATCCAGCTTGGGGTCGCACCGGACCGGAGCAGGAGTACGGCCACATAGGTGTAGACGGCGTACTGCCCGAAGTAGGCAAGGGCGTTCGCCGCCAGGACAGGAACGGCGTCCCACCGACGTCCCGTGCGGACCGGTGTGGCGGCCACGTCTGTGGTGTCCGCCGCCGGCAGCGTGAACGCCATCAGGATCAGTACGGCGATCATCAGCACGACGAGTGCGCCGAACCCGGCCCGCCAGCCCACCGCGTTGCCGAGCGCGGTCGCCAGCGGCGCGCCCAGGATCAGCCCGGCCGCCACCCCGGACGACACCAGCGCGAGGGCCCTGCCTGTCTGCGACGCCGGGACCAGGCGTGACGCGTAGCCGATGCAGACCGAGAAGAAGATCGCGTGCGTCAGGCCGCCGAGAGCACGGCCCGCGGCCAGCAGCCCGGCGTTCGGTGCGAGGGCGCAGATCAGGCTGCTCACCGCGTACGAGCCGATCGTCGACAGCAGGAGGACCTTGCCGGGGATGCGCCGCGTGGCGAGCGTGAGGGGTACGGACAGCAGCATCACCATGACGGCGTACAGGCTGACCAGTAGCCCGGTCACCGAGGCGGTCAGCCCCAGTTGGCGGCTGATCGCCGGGAGCAGTCCGACCGGCAACATCTCCGTCGTCACCGCGCCGAACACCGCCAGGGCCAGCACCACCAGCCCGAGCCGGGCCGGGCCCAGGCCCGTCGTGCCGCGACTCGCCGTCGCCGTGTCAACCATGAACTCTCCTCGCCGAGCGTGAATCGCCGGCACACAGACTGATCAGGTCGCGGCCGTGCCAAGCGAGACCAGGGCGCCGACGGACGGCCGGTGATCAAGCCTCGAACGCGCGTACCCCGGAAATCCGCAGCGTATGCTTCCCGGTTGGGCCCATCGGCTCCGGGGCGGTGACAGTCGGCTCGGCCGGTCGACTCAGCTCTCGGGGAACTCCAGATGCCTGAGCGCGTCGGACGGATGGCAGAGCGCTATCTCGCGGACGCCCCCGGCGGAGTCGCTGAGGCGAAGCTTGTAGACGTGGTGCCGTCCGAGTGCCGACCACCTCAGCGGGATCTCCTCGATGCCGGAGTTCTGTCCTTCCTGGCAACGCGGCTTGGTGACTGTCACCCAGAGCACGACCCACTCACCGGGTTTGATCGTGACGGGGAAATCCCGTACGTCGCTCGCATGACCGCCGAACAGGCCGCCGTTTCCCGCAGGCGGCACCCAGCCCACAGCCGTGATCCCGTACGGGTGGTCGGACGCCAGGCCGTCGACGCGAACGGGGAACCTGCCATCGTTCCCCACGTCGTAGGCGATCCGGCCCTGCTGACCGGCCGCGGCGTCCACGATGTAGCGGGTGGGCGCCACCCCATCGGTCAACGCCTTGACCGAACGCGTCTCCGGAGCCGAGAAGCTCCCCGTGGACAGCGGCGAGTACAAGGAGGAGTACGCCACCCACACCGCGACGACGGCCGCCACGACCAGAACGGCCCAGCGCACAGCCCGGGTTGTACGCCTTCGTGGTCTGTTCCGGCGCACTGCAGGCTCTGACGTCACAGCCGCTCCCGGGAAGGCCCTCGAATGGTGTCCCGAAGATAGCGACCTTCACGGGCGTCCGGGCGGCGAATCGATCGACGAGCCGACGTCAGCCGTACGAAAATTCTGTGGACTCTCGACTCGCCAGTACCCTCGCCGAGTCACCCGCATGACGACCGCCGTCACCCATCCGACGGCGAGAACGACCGACACGACCAGGAAGAGACCCGTCACAAACCAGTTTCTTGAACCTTCCTCGGGGAAGACGACCGGAAAAGGTCGACCTCCCGTGTAGGTCGCCCGGACTCGATCGCCCACGGCGAAGCCCCGCGGTGGCTCATCCAGGTAGGCGTCCTCGATGCGGACGGAACCATCGTCGGAGCGAAACAGTCCGGCCGCTCCGCAGACACCTTCCCCGCACACCCGTTCCGACACCGTCAACGTGCCGTGGTTGCCACCGCCCTGCGCGGCCTCCCACTCGGGCCCCATGTCCAGGACCCCGGTGACGAGACCGACAACGGCGAAGAGGGGGGCGAAGACCCAACCGAACAGAGCCACGGCCACCGCATCGACCCGCGCGGCCCCGTACTTGCGACGCCCTCGCTCCGACGCTCCCGCCACGTCTTCGATTGTCGGGTCGAACCCCTGGATGTGGAAGCCTGCTGATCTGTCGAGATCTGGCGTTCGGCTCCGACGTCTCGTTCGAAGCCCGCGACAGTGCGGCCGCCTCACCCTGACGAAAGGAACCACCCGTGAACCGAACGGCCATCATCTTCCACGGCACCGGCGCGAACCCCGAGGTTGTGTGGCTCCCGTGGTTGCGCGACCGGCTGGCAGGCCGCGGTTACGCCGTCGAGAGCCCTCACTATCCCGACCTCAACGTCGAGCCCATCGACAGCTTCCTGCCGAAGGTGCTCGCCAACCACACCTTCGACGAGCACACCGTGCTCGTCGGTCATTCCGGCGGCGCCGCCCTGCTCCTGGCGATCCTGGAGCACATCGACGTTCCCGTGGCCCAGGCCATCCTCGTCGCCGGGTACTCCACCCAGCCGAACACCAGCGACGAACCCGTCCTGCAGGCCGAGTACGACTGGGCCGCCATCAAGTCCCACGTCCGCGACCTGTACTTCATCAACTCCCGCAGTGATCCGTACGGCTGCGACGAGCGGCAGGGACGGGCCATGTTCGAACGACTCGGTGGCACCCAGATCATCCGCGACGACGGGCACTTCGGCGACTACGACCAGCCGTATCCCACGTTCGAGCTCCTGGACAAGCTGATCGACTGAGCCCACGACGACCGCGTTGCCAGCATGTCGGCTTTGAGCCAGGTGTTCAGGTCGTGGTCCGACGACATGGCAATGGTGTCTCGCCGTCGACGAGCCTCTGGCCGCGGAGCAACTTGCTCGAGTGGTCGAATCCATCCCGCGAACCCCCTCGATCGCTCAGGAGTAGTGCAGGCCCCGACCTAGTGTCGCGAGTCGTTGATGCGTGTGCAGTAGCGTGCGAGCCGTCGCCACCCGGGGGCTCAAGATCTCTGAGGAGCCGCCGCGCCGATGCAAGGGCGCTGAACGCGTGCCGACAGGTGCGGTTTTTGGGTCAGTCCCGTCATGCAACGTCGGCACCAACAGCACGCAAATGGTTGTGCTGACGAAGGCGGCAGAGAATGATGGCCCAAGTAGGACCCAGCCCTAGTCCCTATCATCTCGGCAATCGAAATGTACGACGCTAAAATCGTCGAAGTATTAGATAAGGCCGAATGCGAAAAGTGTCATGGCAAGTGCTTGATTGGACGTGTTGTGCTCGTAGACCTCCTTGCATGTCGTCGGCGACGCGTGGTCAGACTGATAGGCGGGGGCAGTTGGTTACTGCCGGATACTCCCGCCACGGTTAGGCTGGACTCATGAGCGGCTCCCTCAAGCTGTTCGAGGTCCCGGAGCAAAGGTCTCCTCCGGCGGCCGGTGGCCGTGTGGTGATAGCCGATGACGATCTCGTGGTACGCGAGGGAATCGCGACCGTGCTCCTCCGGTCCGGGTTCGATATCGTCGGGCTTGCCGCCGATGCCGAGCAGCTGATCGCCGAGGTGCGCGAGTCCGTGCCCGATCTGGTCATCGTCGACATTCGGATGCCGCCCAGCAACACTACAGAAGGACTAGCGGCGGCCCACACCATCCGTACGGAATTTCCTCATATCGCCATTCTGGTCTTGTCGGCGTACGTCGAAATCGAGCATGCCCGCGACCTTCTGGCGGAAGGGCGCGGAATCGGATACCTGCTGAAAAACCGCGTCACCGGCCTATCAGAATTCCTCGAAGCACTGGATCGGATATGTCAGGACGGCACAGTTATCGATCCGGTCTTGGGGCTCAGTTCAGAATGAGTGACGACCGCGGCGATTCCGGCGACTGTTCCGGTAGCGCCGTAGGGGGACCTTTGCGAGGTCACGCGCCGACCTCCTCCGCCGTTGGCACCTGCCCAGAGCCAAGCCGAGGAGCGTGCCAGCCTGCTTGGCCACAGCGTCGCCTGAAAGGTTGGCATGGTCGGCGGAGCCGATCACGAAGTGACGCCGAAGGCGCCATTTGAAGCTCGGACGCCGTCATTCTGTCCGCCCGGCGAGCCCGAGGACGGCGCCTCGGCGCCGCCCGCAAGGGCGTGGCCGGGTGGTGCGTCGCGTCAGCGGCGCTTGATCCAAGAAAGCCGGAATCGGTGAAATGGCCCGGTCCAGCGGCTAGATCGCGGGAATACCGACGGCCTGTGCATGCCTCGACGGAGACCAAGTTCCGACGTTAAAGGCCTCCGTCGAGACATGCGCCGCCCGCACATCATCCTTCCTCTGAAACGACTCTCAGTTCTGAACGGCGCAGACGAACCGGTCAGGCGGATCTTCTCGCCAGGAGATGGTCAGCGCCGGCCGCCCACGAGTTCGTTTGCTTTCTCGCGTCTGAGAACAGCTTCGAGTGCGGCGCACTCTGCCTCGTCGATGGCTGCTCTGGCGAGGTCAATGGCGAAGGAGGCGTCATCTTCTGCCGTGTCGGCCTTGTCGGCTGCCCTGTCGGCATCAAACTCCTCACGTTTCGACTCCATCTTGGAACGGATTTGCTGGACCTGGCTGTCCCATTGCTGCTGAACGTCTCGCCACCACGCGGAGGCTCCGGCCTTGGCCTGGCCAGCGCGTTCCTTGAGTTCGTTGTTGCGTTGCTGTGCTCCGGCCCGCGCCTTGGCGACCTGCTCTTCCAGTTTGGTGTGCTTGTCGGTCTGCGCGGCATGGAAAGCGTCTTCTGCTTCCTTGGCTTTGGCTGACATAGCGGCTAGCTGTTCCGAAAGTGTCATCTGGTTCTCCTCAACTCCAGCGAGGCTGAGGTGCCAGGCAGGCTGAGCTACCTCCCGTCCTATGGACCTTGTGCGCCGTTCGACCCGTAGAAGTGCCCGTCGAAGTCGAAGTGCCCGCACTCGCCGGACTCCTTCGAACATACGAAACCACAGACATCAGTTACAGGGACCAACGTCACCGAAGCGGACCGACCCGATGACCTGACATGACGAGTCCTCGGGTGAACACACGCTAAGGTCCGAACGAGCGATGAGTTCGAGCCCGCCAGTCCGCAGGTCCAACCGACGTTTGGCTCGTTTGTCCGATCCTCATCGTGGAAAGTTCGACCACGAGGTTGGCTGGAGGAGCCCAGCCGCGCCGCTCGGGGCGGGGTATGGCTGCCCACATGACGGCAGGCCCAGGGAGGGCTTATGTCGGACAAGGCGGTCACGCGATCGGGGATGTCGCGACCGATCACGCTCCTGGTGGGACTAGCGGCCACGTTCCTTGTCATCTCGGGTCTGCGAGACACCGCCAACCTCGTTGGGCCGACTTTCCTGGCCTTGGTGCTCACCATCGCCGTGCATCCCCTGCACGGCTAGGCTAAGCGTCACCGACTACCTGGCTGGGTCGGAACAGTCGGTGGCCTAATCGCCATCTACCTTTTCCTGCTCACCCTCACGGTCTCCTTCGGCATCGCGATGGCACGTTTCGCTACGCTGCTGCCCACTTACCGGGTGCAGATGAGCCGACTGCTCGATCGCGGCCTGGCCTGGCTCTCGGACCTGGGGGTAACCCAGCGCCAGCTCGAGAAAATGGCCGGCACACTCGACATCAACAAGCTGGCCACGGTGGCCGGAAGCGTGGCCGGCGGTCTGCTCGGCGTACTGACCAGTCTCGGCTTCATCCTGGCCCTGTTGCTGTTCATGGTCTCCGACGCCGCCGGCCTCGCGCACAAGCTCTCCGCCGTGCCCGCCGAGCGACGTCGGTTGGTCCGTGCGCTGAGCACCTTCGCGTCCGGAACCCGAAGGTACCTCCTGGTTTCCACAGTCTTCGGACTTGCCGTAGGCGTTGTCGACGTCCTCGCCTTGCTCGTGATCGGCGTACCAGCTGCCGTGCTGTGGGGCCTACTGTCATTCATTACCAACTACATCCCGAACGTCGGCTTCGTCCTCGGCCTGATACCACCGGCAATCCTCGGGCTGCTCCAAGGCGGCCCCAAGATGATGATCGCCGTCATCGTGGCGTACAGCGCCGCAAACGTCCTCATCCAAAGCGTCATTCAGCCGAAGGTCGTGGGCAACGTCATAGACATGTCAGCCACCCTCACCATGCTGTCCTTGGTCTTCTGGGCCGCAACGCTCGGCGCCATCGGTGCACTGATGGCCGTCCCACTGTCCCTTCTGGTCAAGGCACTGCTCGTCGACGCCGACCCGGGCTCGGCCTGGCTACAGCCCCTTCTGTCCGCTCAGAAGAGGTCAGCGAAATGAAGCCGGCTGGTCAAAGGGCTAGGGCGCAGCCCCGCCTGGTGGCTGGATGGTCCGGATGGCTATCGCCATGTCTTCCATGCTGTCGACAAGGGCGTCGGGTTCCGCGGCGAGGAGGTTGGGGGTCCGGTCGGGTGACTTGGCGTAGCCGACGCTGTGGACTCCTGTCGCGTGGGCGACTTCGATGTCGGTGAGTGCGTCCCCGATGAGGACGCACTCCATGCCGGGCGCTGCGACGATCTCCAGCGCCTGTTGCTGGGGCATGCGGATCCGTCGATCACGCTTCGGGTCTACGCGCACGTGATCCGCCAGCACGCGGTCGGCGTTGCGGAGGTGTTCGCCCGCCAGGTCGAGGAGGAGGACCAGGCGCCCGACGAGGCCGACCAGCTGCCCCGTCGCGACGACCTCTTGTTGGCAGAAGCGTTAGCAAGCCGGCCGCCAGATGGGAACGGTTGTCAATGACGAAGGGCCCCTGCTCGGACGTAGTGCCTGGTCAAGGGCCTTCTGGGTAGTGCGCGCTCGGAGGTGTTGTGTTTCAGGACATCGGAATGGCGTGTCTCAAGACATGCGAATAGGCGGCCGGTGAGTGTCGGTCGATGTCGAAGGCGCGTCTTGTGGTCACCGCTGTCGTTGTCGAGGGCCGTAGTCAAAGCGCGGTGGCGCGGGATTACGGGGTGTCCCAAAGCTGGGTGAGCCGGCTGGTGGCCCGCTACCGGGCGGAGGGGCAGGCGGCGTTCGAGCCGCGATCACGGCGGCCGAAGACCTCACCAACCGCGGCGCCGCCGGGCACGGTGGAGTTGATCGTGCGGCCGCGTTCCTCCTACATCCGGTTCGCAGCGGACCTGCCGAACGAGTGCTGGCAGACCACTCCCGCTACGCGCTCTCGGTCACCGCCCACCGCCCGGTCACCGGCCCCGCCGTGCTCGCCAGCTCCCGGCAAGCCGTTGCCACACACCAGATCCCGGCGTCCACCCTCACCGACATTCAAGCTGGGTGAAGCTCGAAGGTCCCCGGATTGTCCGGCCGGCGGTGTGAGGATCGACGGGTCCGGCACCTGCTCACCGTCGTTGCTTCACCGATCGGAGCGCGCCTCGCGACTCCTTGCCTGTTGATCACGTTGGTGAGCGGGGCCTCTGCCGGAGAAAGGGCCGCCCTGTTAGGAACCCGGCGACCGTCGAGAACGCCCGCGGCGGATCCCTGTTAGCGAATGTCCGGTGCGGTCGTTCTCGGTCGGCAGCAGGCAGTCGGTGTCGCACTGCTGTCGTCATGAGAAGGAGCTGGAAGTGCCGCTTCGCCTAGGCATCGACGTCGCGTGTCGGGCTGCGCATCAGGTCAGCCTTGCCGATGAGCAAGGCCGATTGATCTGGTCAGGCCGACGTTTCCGCACCACCCCACCCGACCTGGACCAGCTGTGGTCGAGCCTGCCCGACGACGCCGACCCGGGCGAGGTGCTGGTGGTGATGGAGCCCACCCGTAACGCCTGGGTCCCGCTGGCCGCCTGGTTCCGGCGCAAAGGCGCCCGGGTCGTGCTCGTGCCGCCGGAGCGGTCGGCGGACCTGCGCAACTACTACGCCAAACACACCAAGAGCGATCGGCTGGACTCCCAGCTGCTGGCCAGACTACCGATGCTGCACCCGGACGGGCTGCACCTCGAACAGGGCCTCGGACCCGGCGATGCGCTCAAGCGTGCAGCGAAGCTGCACTCCACACTGGTCCATCGCCGCACCCAGAGCCTGGCCCGGTTGGACACGCTACTGGAGCTGCTCGGCCCGGCATGGCACTCCGCGATCGGCGCCGACCTGGGCAACCGCACCGTGTTGAAGTTCCTCGCCGCCGGATACGCCGACCCCCACGTCGTCAAGCGTCTCGGCCGCGTCCGGCTGGCTCGGTTCTGTCACCGGCACTCCCGCGGCGCCTGGGGTGAACCACACGCCGACGCACTGCTGGCCGCCGCCAGGGAAACCCTCGAGCTGTGGTCCGACGGTGAACTGGACTACCCCGACCTGGCCGAGGACATCGCGATCGAAGCCCGCCTCGCACTGCAGCTGAGCGAGGAGCTCAAGGACCTCGACGAGCGGGCCACGCTGGTGCTCAAGGCCGCCGACCCGAACGGCATCCTGACCTCCGCCCCGGGCGTTGCCACCATCACCGCAGCCGCGATCCTCGGCCGCCTCGGCGACCCGAACCGCTTCGACTCACTCGCGGGCGCCCGTGCGTTCACCGGCTTGGTGCCGATCCTCGACTCCTCCGGACTCACCGGACGCCACGGCGGCCCCACCAAGCGCGGCGACGCCGTTCTGCGCCAAGCCCTCTTCATGGCCGCCAGCCAAGCCCGCCGGATCGACCCCACCCTGGCCGCGAAATACCACCGGCTCATGGTCAACGCCGGCAAGCACCACAACTCTGCGCTCTGCCACATCGCCACGACCCTGCTCACCCGGATCATCGCCTGCTGGCGCGCCGGGCAGCCCTACCAACTGCGCGACGTCGACGGCAGCGCAGTCACTATCGACCAAGCCCGAACGATCATCGCCGAGCGTTACGCGATCCCCAAGGACCTGCGGGCCAGGCGCCGAACCACCACGAACGCAGGAACGGACCGGCGAAGTAAGGAGTCGCCACGCGCTCCGTCAACCGGCCCGTCCACCACCCACGCTACGACACCCGGAGCAGCCTGAACGAGCTTGACATCCCTTAGGAACTCAACGGCATGGTCTTCACCACCCGACTGTCCGGCGGCAAGGGCCGCAACGGGCTGGAAACCGAACTACGCAAGCTCGGCGTGACCCAGAAGAACTCCCGCCCCAACCACCCCACCACCTGCGGGAAGGTCGAACGGTTCCAACAGACGATGCAGCGGTCCCGTCCCCATACCGTTTGGGAACGGAAACGGCTACGCACTACGAGGCAGCCCAGAGCCGTCTGCGGTCTGGGGTATGTGCCGTGCGAGAGGCGGCTGGTCGCGCTGTGCTTGCTCAGGGGATGAGCACGATCTTTCTCCCACCGGTCCGTCCGGCTTCGGCGCGGGTGAGAGCGGTCGGCCCCTCGCGTAGCGGGAGAGGTTCTGGCGTCAGGTGCAATGTTCCTTCGCTGAGCTGCTTCGCCAGCTCGGCGAGCTGCGTGGCATCGGGTTGGACGGTCAGGTCCGGGGTTGTGATGGCGCGTTCGGGTGCGGGTGCGTCGAAGGTCAGGGAGCACAGCCGCCCGCCGTCGCGCACCAGGGGCATGGCGGCCGCCGCCGTGCCGGTTGCGGCGGTCAGCGCCCCGTCGAACCGCCCGTGTACCTGGTCCGGCCAATCTTGGTCATGGTAGTCGACGACCTGTGCTGCTCCGAGGCCGCGCAGTCGATCGGTGGCAGCGGCGGATGCGGTTGCGGTCACCTCGATGCCCATGGCTGCGGCGAGTTGAATGGCCAGCGAGCCGGTGTTGCCGGCCCCGTTGGTGATCAGGAGTCGCTGACGTCGCCTGAGCTCCAGCGTTGCCAGGGCCTGCCACGCTGCCTGCCGGTAACCGCCCACCGTGGGCCCCCGGCCTTCGGGTCCCGGGCCAAGCGAGGTGGCTAAAGCCGCCGGCCCGGCACCCAGCCATACGCACTGTCTCCCGCGGGGCGGGAGTTGATGAGGGTCGCCAGTGTTCTGGCGGCCCTCTTGTCGCGCCCAGCCGCGCCGGCCGACCGGGCGCCGAAGGCGCGGAGGGAGGGCCGGCGCCGTTCGGGCGGGGTGCGGCGGCCTTGGGCCGCCCTTGACACCGGTCGTGTTCGGTCATCCTGATCGGCGGCGTTCCGTGGGACGTTGTGGACTTGGTTCGGCTGCTGCCGGAGGACCAGGTGACCCGAGTACGACAACGACGATCACGACGTCCAATGGGTCCAGGGCTTTCCGGCGTCGCGGGTTGCCCTTTGGACCGGCCTGATCGGCTCCGGCCTGCCGCCTTCTGGGTGGGTCCTCATTCTGGAGGGTGGCTGGCGTCGCGGATGCGATCGGAACTTGTGAGGTTTGAAGGTGGCGCCGTCACGTCACTTCCTTTATTGGTGGACAGCATCCGCTCGGCAGCCGCCCCGTGCCCGGGGTCAGTTTCTCCCGTTCCTGCCCCGGCGCTTGTGGCCTGCGTCGTGCTCGCCGTGCGGCGCAGGCCACCCGCCCAACCGGCGCGATTGTCTGGTCCAGAGCTTGGCGCTATCGCCGTGAAGTCGCGCTAATAAATCTCAAAAGCCAAGTCAGTTGCTATTAGTCCATCCGACCCGGGTACCCCCTTCGATGCATCAAGGCGACGAAATCGATCGGATTAACAGCTACAGAAATCCGATTCATTCTGTCGCGCAGATGCAGTCCGCATTATCTGTCTGACAGGAATGGGGGGATGCCGGATGAATGCGCATTCGTCCGATACCCGTCCTCTGCTCCAGAGGATGAGAATTGGTCGCCGCTTAATGGCGATCCTTAGTTCGACCTTCGTGGTCGGTGGCCTTCTCGGCTTGATGACGGCCCCGCAGGCCGCCGCCAGCGTGAAGCCCACCGTCAACCGCGAAGCCGCCATCAACCACGGCGCCGTCGTCAAGACCTGGGATTTCGTTTGCGTCAAGGTCAAGGACGCCAAGAAGCACAACAAGAAGTGCAAGCAGGGCCCTCCCGGCCCTCCTGGACCTCCAGGAGAACAGGGACCTCCAGGAGAACAGGGACCGCCCGGGCCCGCTGGGCCTGGACTCTGCATCGACTCGTCGCAGCAGAACAACGAAAAGTTCCTGGTCTACGTGCCTGGAGTCGACAACCAGCTGTGGATCTGGAAGGAAAACCGCGGCGCCGGCACCGTGAACCCCTGGGTGCTGTTCACCACGACGCCAGGGACTACGACTCCGCTTCCCATCCCGACCACCGTCGTCTGCGCGACGATCACTGCACACGGTAACAACGTCGCGATCACGATCGTGACCAAGGACACCACCGGTGGGCAGCACGTCTGGCAGACCGACTGCACCGTCAACCCCGACAACGCCAACAACCCGTTCAACCCGAACACCCGCTGCGCGGCGTTCAAGGAACTCACGCCGCTACCTTCCACCGCCACCGCGACTGGAAGCGATGAAGACAGCGGACCGGGCACCAACGCTCCGCCTCCGCCTGTCGACGCCCCGAACGGGCCGAACACCGGTGACGGCGCGAGCATGAGCAATGGTCCTGGCACCGCGACCGCCGCCGGCGGCGCTCTGCTGGGACTGGCAATCACTGGTGGAGGTGTCCTCGCGCTGCGGCGCCGGCGCCTCAACAGTGAGAGCACAGCGGCCTGAACATAGGCCTGGATGCTGTGAGACACCTTCAGTGGTTGGCCCTCCGCCCGCGGCATGCGGCGCGGAGGGCCGCCGCAACCCTGATGTTCCTGCTCGTGGCGGTGAGCGGGATCGGGCTGATTGTTTCTGACCAACTCGGCCGAGCGGCACCACCGCCGACGCCGGTGGCGACAACTCCACCAACGGAGCCCGCTGGGACGACGGGCCCGGCTGCGACGACACCTCCACGAAAGCAGCCTGCGAAGGCGCTTCCACCGCCGCAGCTGAACATCGCGGACAGGTCCTGGCTGGACAGGCTCGCATCACCGGCGCCCCGTCCAACTTCCACGCCCGTTCCGACACAGTTGCCGACGGCCAATGCACGGCCAGTCCGAGTCGACATTGGGGCGATCGATGTCGCCGCACCTCTTATCGCGGTCGGGAACGCCAAAGACGGCACCATCGGCGTACCGCCCGAGAAGAAGCCCTATCTCGCCGCGTGGTACAAGTACAGCGCCGCCCCTGGTGAACTCGGCCGTACCGTCATCGTGGGTCATCTGGACTCTAGGTTCAGCAGGCGGTACACCGCTGTCTTCTACCGCCTCGGTGCCTTGAAGCGGGGCCAGAAGGTAACGGTGAGGCGCGCCGACGGAGTAGTCGTCGAGTACGTCGTCGACGGCGCATCACTTCAGTCGAAGGCGAACTTTCCCGTCGGCCAGATCTACGGGAAGAGCAAGCGTCCCGAACTCCGGCTCATCACCTGCGGCGGCACGTACGACAAAGCGACTGGCTGGTCAGGCAACGTCGTTGTCTACGCCCACATGATCTCCTGGCACCATGCGACCAGCGCGGAGCGCAAGAAGCCGATGCATCTCGACACCCCGCCACGATGGTGAACCGTGAACCGCAGGCGTCGCACCTTTCTGGACCTGAGTTCTGCGCAAGGCCGCAACCCGGATCGACCATTTCCCCATCTGTCCTCTGGTTGCGACCTTGCGCAGGTCCAGGTGCCCACCCCATGTGGGGCAAGGGAAAGAACGCGATACCTCTATAGCGCCCACCGGTTCTCGTCGTACTGACGGTGCGCTCGCGCCTGAGGCCAGACGTCTGGCGCCGCGCACATCGGGCGCCCCTTCTTGGCTGCCTTGTCGTCGGCTTCGGTCCAGTTACCGTCGGGGAGGCCGACCCATAGGCGGCGTCCTTGGCCGTGGGCGGCGAGCATGCGGGGGTGGAGTCGTCCTCGTTCCATGGCATGCAACACCAGATCTACGTGTCTTCGACGCGCGCCGCGGGGACGGGTTGAGGTGTTCGGCGCCGATGCCAGCGGAGAGGACTTCGGCAATTCAGACATCTCGAAGCCATCGGCACGGCATGAGATGCGGACGACCCGTATCTGTCCGGAAGGAGCGGTCGATTGCTTAACTGCGTCCCTGTCTGGTCCGCACCACGAACGTCAACACCAGAACGGGTGAGGTCACCGAGACGAAGACGGTGACCGAGGACATGCCCGACGGGGTGATCTACAAGGCCTGCGGGAACCGTCGGGCATCGGTGTGTCCTTCGTGTGCGGAGATGTATCGGGCTGATGCCTACCAAACAAGAAGAGTGGCAAGCCCGAATCCTGCCGTGCTCGTCGTGCCCCTGAGCCCTGCCCGCACGGCGTCGACGTGCGCTGCATGACCCGGCACCGCGGTGGGGACGAGCAACTCGGCCGACCTCTGTGCCCGGACTGCTACGACTACGACCACCACGCCGTGTGGAACACCTTCGCCGGTGAACTGTGGCGCTACACCACGATGAAAGCCAACCGCGAACTACGGAAGTGGGCCCGCCGCCACGGCCACGCCGAACGGGTCGAGAACCCCGACACGGGCAAGGTCGAGCGCAGGGTGCCGGTGCGGATCAGCTTCGGGAAGGCCGCGGAGTTCCAGCGCCGCGGCCTGGTCCACTTCCATATCCTCGCCCGCTTCGACGGTATCCCCCCCTCGACCCGGACCTGGTGGTGCCACCACCGGAGTGGGCGAATGTGTTCCTCCTGTCCTGGATCCTCGAACAGGCCGTCGCCGAAACGACGTACCGCACGCCGAACCTAGTGGTCCACGACCATGACGGGCACACGCTCGTAGACCAGCCCAACGGATGGCTGCTGCAGTGGGGATCGCAGGTCGATGTCCGGCCGGTCCGGCTGCGCGGTGAGGACAAGCTGTCCGGTGAGCGGGTCGTCGACGAGCTCGACCACACTGACGCCTCTGAGCAGACCGACAAGCACGGGCGCCGGCGGCTCCTGTCCGGCCCCGCTGTGCCGGCTATCTGCCGAAGTACGCCACGAAGGCGACCGAGGCGGCTGGGCACACCTCCCGCAAGATCACCGACGAGACGGTCGACTTCTACGCCAACGACACCCACCCCGGCCGGCTCATCCAAGGCTGCTGGCGGCTCAGCCAGCAAGGCAGCCAACGAGCCGAGGAGTGGCGCGAAGACAAGTACTACGCGCTCCGGCGCCGACGGACATCCGGCAGACCGTGTACGTGTTCTCGGCGGTGTGCCAGTACGCGGTGCGGACCGGTCGGGCCCGGGCGAACCCGGTAGCGGTCTGAAGCTGCCCAGGCCGATGCCTGCGCGGGAACGGATGTTCCTGGGCCATCCGGAGGTTGGTCGTCTCGCCGGCGCAGCTGGTAGATACGGGACCCTCGTGCGGACGCTCGCCTACACCGGGCTTCGCTGGGGTGAGCTGATCGCGCTTCGGGTCCGGGACGTCGACCTGGCTCGCCGGCGACTCGACGTGCGGCGGGCATTCGCTGACCTGGCCGGGAAGCTCGTCGAGGGCACTCCGAAGAGTCACCAGAGTCGAACGGTCCCGCTTCCGCCGTCGCTGTGCGAGAAGCTCGTCGTCGTCCTGGACGGCCGTGACCGGGATGCCCTCGTCTTCACCTCACCCAAGGGTGGCCGCTGCGGTTGACGAACTTCCGGCGTTCGGTGTGGCACCCGGCCGTCGCAGCAGCCGGGCTGGACGGACTGACAATCCACGGCATGCGGCACACGGCGGCGTCGCTCTATATCTCGGTAGGCACTCCGCCCAAGGTCGTCCAGCACATCCTCGGGCACGCCTCGATCACGATCACGATGGATCTGTACGGCCACCTGTACGCCGACGAGATGGACACCTGGGCTGCGCGGTTGGACGACACCGCTCGGCAGTTCGACGTGTGGCCAGAACGTGGCCAAAACGGGGCTTCTGAGGGTGTCGACTCGGACGAGTCCGGAGGTGCAGGCCTGTGACCTGCGGTTTTGCTGGCGCGCTCGGAGGGATTCGAACCCCCAACCTTCTGATCCGTAGTCAGATGCTCTATCCGTTGAGCTACGAGCGCCGGAACGGTTCGAAAGTCTACAGGTACCCCTGCGGTACCGCCGAACCAGTTACCCCTCAGCGTACCGAGTGCCCGTTCCGGCCCGCTTCGGGTGGATCTTTCGCGGGGCGAATCCGCAGGTCAGAGGCATTACGGACGTGCTGCGGCCGAGCACCGGCTGGCTAGCGTGAAAGAGGGGAGTACTCAACAACCTGGTTTCAGTGCTAAAACTGAGGTCCTACACCGATGGACCTCCCAGCCCCCGAGCCATCGGTGCACACGGAGGAGGACGCGACGATGGCCAACGGCTCGGCAGCCGACCCGGCTCGTACAACCGCGTCCACCACCGATCGTGCCCCCGCCCGCCGCCGGCAACCGTCGGTCACCTGCGTAGTTGTCGGCGGCGGGCCGGGGGGCATGATCGCGGCCTACCTCCTCGCCCGCGCCGGGGTCCAGGTGACCCTGCTGGAGGCGCACGCCGACTTCGACCGCAACTTCCGCGGCGACTCCCTCCACCCCGCCACCCTCGAGCTCCTGGACAGCCTCGGCCTGGCCGACGAGCTCCTCCGTCTCGATCACTACCGCGCCCGGTACTTCCGCTTCCACACCCCGACCGCGACGCTCACGACCACCGACTACGGCAAGCTGCGCACCCGCTTCCCGTACGTCGCCCTGATGCCGCAGGACCGCTTCCTCGACTTCATGGCGGCCAAGGCGGCGGAGCTGCCGACGTTCACGCTGCGGAAGCAGGCCAAGGTCACCGGCCTGCTGGAGGACGAGAACGGCGTCGTCCAGGGCGTGCGCTACCGCGGACCTGACGGCGAACACGAGCTTCCGGCCGGGCTGGTGATCGGCGCCGACGGCCGGTTCTCCCGGTTGCGGCGGATTGCCGACATGCCGGCGGAGTCGTTCGGCGCCGGGGCGGACGTGCTGTGGTTCGAGCTCCCCCGCCGGCCGAAGACCGACCCGCCGGACGCGGACGTCTCGCTGTACTTCGGCGTCGGAGGGTACGTCGGGGTGCTCGGCCGCACCGACACCTGGCAGGTCGGCTACACGATCCCCAAGGGCACGTACGCACAGGCGCGCGAGGCCGGCGTCGTACCCATCCAGGACTTCGTCCGCCGCTGGGTCCCGTGGCTGGCCGACCGGGCACACCTGCTCGCCGACTGGTCGCAACTGACGCTGCTGTCGGTCGACATCGCCCGGGTGGAGCGCTGGCACCGTCCGGGGCTGCTGCTGATCGGCGACGCCGCGCACGTGATCTCACCGGTCGGCGGCAACGGCATCCTGATGGCCATCCAGGACGCGGTGACGGTGGCGAACGAACTGGCCCGCCCACTGCGTCAACACGGCCTTGCCACCGAGGCGGAACTCGCACGTGTGCAGGAGATTCGCGAGCCCGCCATCATCTCCGTCCAGCGCCAGCAGATCCGCACCGAACGCCGGTCGGCGGAAACCCTGCGCGCGGACAAGGCGTTCCGTCCACCACTGCCGCTGCGGCTGATCACCGAGGTCCCGTTGGTGCGCTGGCTGAGCGCCCGATCCAACGCCTACGGTCCGCGGACGCCCCGCCTGGACGAGTCCGTGCTGACCACGGAGGCGTCGTGAAGGTGCGGCCCGAGCCCGGCCGGGCAGGGATGGAAGTACGTTTGCCGGCGTACGGCGTCCGACCCGATCGACCGGACCTGCCTGGTCAACAGGTCGAGCGGAACCGTGAGCGGAACCTCGCCGTGCCGGTACGCCGCGATCCGGTCGACGATCTCGCTCCGGCACCTGTCGTCGATGCCGGCCAGTTCCCCGACCGCGAGCATCATCGCCTCGGCCTGCCGGTCCGGGCACACCGGCAACGCCAGCGCCTCACTGAACAGCCGGCCGTAGGCCTCGCGTACGTCGACCGCCCGCGACCAGGGCCGTACGTGGTCGACCAGCCGGTCCAGCGCGCGGCAGCGCTCGGGGTCGTGGGCGAACAACTGCAGCCGGTGCCAACCATGGAAGGCCGGCAGCGCCGTGAGCGCGGGGTCGGCGGCGAGGTGCCGTCGGAGCCGTTCGTAGGCGAAGACGCGTTCCAGGAAGTGCGTACACCGCGCGTCGTCACACAGCCGGACGTCGGTCTCCACCGGCAGCCACGACAGGTGTTCGGTCAGCGTGTCCACGATCACGTCGGGGGTGTAGCAGTGGATGGACTGGTTGGCGTCGCACGTGCGCCGGCCGCACTGGGGCGGCTCCCCCGCCACGATGTAACCGGCCAGCCCGGCCTGCAGCAGGCGCTGCGTCCGCGCGTCGCCGTAGGACCGCAGCGCCTCGGTGTCGGTCGGCGGGCAGACCCGCACGAACTCGACGTATCCGCGCATGCGGTCCGTGCACGGATGTTCCCGAGGAACGCACATGCCGTCGCCGTCGCCGTCACCGTGCCGCTCACCGGTGGGAGGCCCGTCCAGAAGGCACCCCGCGACTCCGAGCTTCGGCGGACCCGGCGCCGAACCAGATCCCATCGCTGTTCAACCCCGTCAACAGACCCGTCGGATCGACTTCTTTTAGTACTGGAAACCTACTCCGCGGCCAGGGAGAACCCAATGGCTCTCGCCCGACCCGACCACACCCGAATCCCCTACGAACAAGGCCAATTCGGTGCAGTGGACGATCTGCCCGATGCACACACCGCCGATGCACACACCGACGCATATCCGGACGACCTGGCCGACAGTTCGGTCGCCGAACTGGCCGAGGAGTTTCCCGACCGGCTGACCGAGGAGTTCGACCGTGCGGTGGACACCTACCTTCGGGACCTGTTGGCCGCGGAGGCCGAGCCCTGGACCGAGGGCCTCGCCACCCGGTTGACCGACCGGGCCGGCGACCGGGTGAGCGAACTCCTCGCCGACCTGCGGGGCCGTCTGGCCGGCGGCAAACGACTGCGTCCCGCCTTCTGTGGCTGGGGTTTCGTGGGAGTGGACGGTACGCCGCCCGACGACACAGCCGTCCGCGCCGCGGCCGCCCTGGAGCTGCTGCACACCTTCGCGCTCGTCCACGACGACGTGATGGACGGCTCGTCGTCGCGCCGTGGCATACCTGCTCTGCACACTTCGCTGCAGGCCCGGCACACCGGGCTCGGCTGGCGTGGCGACCCGCGGCGCTTCGGGGAGGGACTGGCGGTGCTGGTCGGCGACCTCGCGTTCACCCTCGCCCACCGAATCGCCGCCGGCCTGCCCGATTCGGCCGCGCGGACCTGGCACCAGATGTGTACCGAACTCGTGATCGGGCAGCACCTGGACATGCTGGGCAGTGCCACCGGCGAGCGCGACGCCGACTACGCCACATCCGTCGCGACCCTGAAGTCCGGTCGCTACACAGTTGTCCGCCCGCTACAGCTGGGAGCAGGCCTGGCGGGCGGATCGAGGTCGCTCGCAGCGGCGTACGCCGAGTACGGAAATCCGCTCGGTGTCGCGTTCCAGCTGCGGGACGACCTGCTCGGCGCGTTCGGCGACAGCGCCGCCACCGGAAAGCCGGTCGGTGAGGATCTGCGGGAGGGCCGGCCGACCCTGCTGCTGGCGGTAGCCGCCGAACGCGCCGGGCCCGCCGAACGCCGGTTGCTGGACCGGGTCGGCGACCCCGGCCTCGGTGACGACGAGGTGGCCGAGCTGACCGCCGTACTCCGCCGCACCGACGCCGACGTCGAGGTCGAGCAACAGGTCAAGCTGGCCGTCGACCGCGCCCTGCTCGCGCTGGAGCGGGCGCCGGTCCACCCGAGGGCGGTGCCCGCGTTGCGCGCGCTCGCCGAGGAGGCCGCGTGGCGGCAGCGATGAACGACGCGCGGGGGAACGACGCACCGGTCCTGGTCACCGGCGTCACCGGGTACGTCGGCGGCCGGCTGGTCCCCGAACTCCTCGAACGCGGCCACCGCGTCCGGGTGCTCACCCGTTCGGTCGACCGGATCCGCGAACGCACCTGGTTCGCCGACGTCGAGGCCGTGGAAGGCGACGCCGGCGACCCCGACGTGCTCGCGCGGGCGCTGGACGGCGTGTCCGTGGCGTACTACCTGATCCACGCGATGGGTACGTCGGCGAAGTTCGAGGAACGCGACCGCGGCACCGCCACCGAGTTCGCCCGGGCGGCCGAGCGGGCCGGGGTGAGCCGGATCGTCTACCTCGGCGGCATCACCCCCCTGGACGAGAACGGCCGGCCGGTGACGGACCTGTCGCCGCACCTGCGTTCGCGGGAGGAGGTCGGGCGCATCTTCCTGGACTCCTCGGTCCCGGCCGCGGTACTGCAGGCGGCGGTGATCATCGGCTCGGGCTCGGTGTCGTTCGAGATGCTGCGCTACCTCACCGAACGGCTGCCGGCGATGGTGGCGCCGTCGTGGGTGCGCACCC